>CAYOJR010000023.1:0-21091 GCA_964404335.1 uncultured Aquabacterium sp. | reverse complement strand
CTTGCCAGCCGAGAGGAAGATATGCAGCGAAAGCCGTCCATCGCAGGGAACTCAGCCAAGGTCTGCTCTCGTCCATGAACGGGCGTTCACGTTCGACCACTACCACCAATCACGCCATCAGCACTGGGCGCCCAACTCTCTGGCACCGGTTCGGGACAAGTCTCGATGATTTTGTGCGGCTCAGGGTTTGGGTACGGATCGGCAGAAAGGATCAAATAAGTCGATGTAAATGCGCGGCTCCTCGTCGTCGACCTTATTGGGCACAAACATACAACCCCGGCCGGACAACTCCCAGAGCATCCCTCCGGCTGGCCCTTGCCGCAGCGCTTACCGCCCGCCTTTGCAATAAGCAAGAACCTCGTTTGGGTTGCAGTAAAAAGTGCCTCGGTCCGGGATATGGTTGACGCCCAAGCTCGCCGGTATATCGCGATTGCCCGGGTAGTCGCGGGCGGTGGGATGAATGCCGTACCCGCAGCCGTAGGCGCGGTAGCCCGCGACCATGCCGAGGTCGCGGAAGTTGTTTCCTCCGCAGGCTTGACGGACGGCCACGTTGCCGGACTGGGTGTCCAGCACACCACTCACGTTTTGCAGCGGCCCTCTACACAGCCATGCCTTGCCGCTATTCTGGGGCGGGGCACATAGGGTGATGCCCTCCCGATAGGCTACGGGCCGGTTGCGCGCGTCGTACTCCTGTCGCCTCAATGCCTCTTCCAACTGTCGGCTGCGCGCGAGCATCGCCTGGTCCGCCCGTTCCCGCTGAGCGGCATCTTCCCGTCGGCGGCGCTCGGCGTCGGCCTCCTGCTGCCGCTTGCGCTCGGCTTCGGCGGCTTCGCGGCGACGGGTTTCCTCCGCACGCCGCTGTTGCGACAGTGCCACCTGCTGTGACCCGGCATTGAGCTGAGTCACTTGCTGCGGTTGCCGTGTCTGTTGCTGTGCGCGCTGCTGTCGCTCGAAATCCTGTTGCGCCTGTAATTGGCGCCCCCGCTCCATGTCGGCGGCACGCTGCCGGTCCTCTGCTTCGGCTCGCTGACGCATGGCTTCGGCAGCGCGCTCACGCTCCCGCTGCAGGCGTTGACGATCGGCCTCGGCCTGCTGCTTCAGGGCTTCATTGGTAGCGACCAGCGCGGAATTCACCACCGTCAAAGCTGTGTTGAAAGCCTCTTGCCGCTCCCGCTTTCTCTGCCGCTCCTCGCGCTCGCGTTGCGCTTTCGCTTCCTTTGCCTCAGCGATCAGGCGCGGAACTTCGTCGTTGCTAACCATGACCATGCTGCCCGTGTAAGCACCGTCCGAGTACTCAAAGCCACCATCGGCCGTCTTGGCGAAGGACATGCGCCATCCAAATAAGCCCTTTGTCTCCAGCGTGATCGAGCGATCGCCGTCAAGGGTGACGTCCGCTTTCCACGTGCCCCACAGGCTGGGCTCTGCATACAGTTTTCCGGTCCCCGGAGATCGTGCGACGTGATGGATTTCCGCGCGATCAGCGGCAAGATAGTGCGTACGCACGTATATCGCCTCTCCCGGCACGACCCAGTCGAAACTCATGAGGCGCTTGAATTCATCGTCGACCAAGCGCCAGTGCTTTCCTGCAAGATCCGCGTAGGCCCCCCAGTTCGCGCCTGGTGGCTGCCCGCCGTCAAGCGGCGCGTCATTGCTGCCGGCCAGATACAGTGTCGTCCGCAAGGTATTACCCGGGGGGACGAGAAAATGCTTCAGACGTGACGGGCTGGGCTGAGACATGGTCCACAGCCGCTGGTCCAGGAGGAACCCCGGCTTCAACAACTGGATCGAGCCATCCTCGCTGATTTTTCCGGTGAGCATCCGCGTCTCATGCACCTCTCTATCCAGTTTGAGGACGAGACTTCCGGGTGTCTCGCCACGCCGGATCGTCACAACAAGCTGCCGTTGGCCAGCATAGGCGCCCCGCTCTGCACCGTAGGTCCAGGTCTCGACCAGTTCTTCACCCGGCTTGGTCCACCGGATCGACACGTTGCTGGCGCCCCGCCAGTCCTTGCCCACGATGCTCGCGTAGACGCCCCAATCCGCCGCCAGGGGCGAAACCGGCTCGGCCGCAGCGATGCTTGGGTCAGTCCCTTGCCCCTGGCTTGCCTCGACGGTTTTCTTCGCAGGGCCTCCGCTTGCACTCGTTCCTGCCGGAGCCGCTGGCGCATCGGTCGCGCCCCCGGAAGGTGTCTGCGCCGCCGCCACATGTGTGTCATCAAGCTTGGGGCCGGACTGGCTCTGGAAGCGCCAGACATCCTTGATGCCTGCCACCTCCGAGCCCTTCAGGTCGACGTAGTGCTGCTCCCACGTGCCAGCCCGCGGGGCCACCACGTGCATGGGCCATTTGAAGAAGCCGCTGCAGACGAACAGCACGCTGCCATCGGGCCGCACCGTGCCGGTCCGGTTGGCGCAGACGCCATTGGTGGCGGCAAGGCGCAACTCACCGGGCTGATCGCCGCGGGTGATGACATGTGTCATCGGCTTGTACTGCTTGTCGGTCGACTCCCAGCGCTCGATCAGCTCGATCCCGACTTCGCGCCACTCGACGGTGATTCGCCAGTTGGTCCCGAAGTTGTCACCCTGGCGGTTGCCGCCGCGCCAGCTCGTTCCTGCCAAGTTGGCGTAGACCCCCCATTCCTGCGTGCTCGCTGGGAGCGCCTCGGCGTATGCTGGCGCTGCGAGGGCGAACCATCCGACGAAGGGCAGCAGGAAGATGGATCGAATCGCCAGGCTCTTCTTCATAATGCAGACGGTGGACGCTCTATATGCGAGTGGAGTATAGGACTGCACTGGCAAGCGGGCAAAGAGCCTTGAGGCACCTTTCTCGCTGACGCCGGGTCGATCCGGGGAGGCTGCGCAACGGGCGATAACCGCCCTTGAATTTCCCGGGAGCCAAAGCGTTCCAGCGCCGTTGGTGCTTTACGGTCCTACGGGGCTACGGCGCCAGATAACTATTTCGTTAAACGTGTACTTCAATACTGCCTATGCCTTCGGCCTTGTCATGGGCAGTGTTGGCGCCCCCCAGGGCATTGATGTCTTCTCCACGGTGGTTATGACGAGCGAGGGAACGATGCGTGCAGTAATGCCGCCTTCCATCGGGGCAAATCCAAAGGACTACTTTCAGCCTGAAGCGGACATCTCCGCCCTGCTGCCCCAATCGCACACGCCTACGTCGATTGCATGCATCGATCACGATCAAAGATCGGTTCGCAATGGCGTGAACAGATCGCCAAGCCGCTGAGCACCACCAGCGATCCCCCACCTGCACCGTCTCAGGCCCGAAGGTGCTACGCTTCTCAAAGTCGTGTCAGCTCCACGCGTTTTGAGACCTTGTTTCCAAAACGTCCTCTGCAGGAGTCGCCTAACAAAGTCTCAAAACCGCCCCCTAGGAGAGCCAAGGTTTTTGGGCGACACAAGAGCCTTGCAAAGTCTCAAAAAACCCGCCGCCGTCCAACAAATTTGAGCTGCTGTCGCCTAACAGAGTCTCAAAACGCCTTGTCAGCACTCATGTTTCCGACCTTCCCGCAAGGCGCAACCATTCCTTCACTCTTGCTCGCGTTTGTGCAGTCAGGAAACCTACGGCTTCCTCGCGGCGATCCTGACCTACGGGCACCCGGCTTGGGAAAAACTGGCCATCTTCCTGAATTTCCTGATCCCGAAGCTCCCCGCGCCGAAGGAGGAAGACCTCTCCAAGGGTGTGTTGGAAGCCATCGACATGGACAGCTATCGGGTGGAGGCGCAGGCTTCACTGAAGATGTCAATGGACGATGCGGACGGCATCATCGAACCGCCGCCAACAGGACCTGGCGGCGGCAGGGGCGAGCCTGACATCGACAAGCTGTCGAACATCATCAAGGCCTTCAACGACATGTTCGGCAACATCGAGTGGAAAGACGGCGACAAAATTCGCAAGGTCATCACCGAGGAAATTCCGGCGCGCGTGGCTCAGGACAAGGCCTACCAGAACGCGCAGGCCAACTCCGACAAGCAAAACGCCAGGCTGGAACACGACAAGGCGCTGAATCGTGTGGTGCTGGAGCTCATCTCCGATCACACGGAGCTGTTCAAACAGTTCAGCGATAACCCGAGCTTCAAACGATGGATGACTGATATGGTTTTCGACTCGACCTACCATCCGGGCATGGTGCCGCCGAAGAGCCCTCCGCAGATGGGAGCGTCGGCGTGAGGACGGCCCTATGGGAGAGTACCCAATGACCGGAACAACCTCAGTCGATCAGGTCAAGATCTCCGCGCTCCGCAGAGAGGCTGAGCGCCTGGAAGAAGACACCCTCTATTCGAGCAAGGGGCATTTCAATGCCGAAGACACATGGGTGAGGCGGCACTACTGGTTGGGTGTTCCCGCGACCGTTCTCGGAGCAGTCGCTGCAGCGACGCTGATCAAGAACCAACCAGATTTAGCGACGGTCTTCACCCTTCTGGCGTCGTTGCTCACTGGATTGATGACCTTTCTCAAGCCCAACGAACGCGCGGCGTTGCACCGTGCGGCGGCTGGCCAGTTCCTTGCCCTTCGGAACGAGGCACGGTTTTTTCGGGAGATCGAACGGCTTGAGTCAGATCGACTGGACGAACTCCCCGCACGTCTGAAGGCGCTTTCAGGTGCTACGCTCCCAAAAGTCGTTTCAAATCAACACGTTTTAAGACTATGTTTGGCTTTTCGGCGAAGCTGGAAAGCCCCGTTTTAAAACTATGTTTGGAATTTTAAAACTTTGTTATCCAATTCCTTTCCTCCCCATGTTCTACCGCCTCACCATCCCCGTCACCCCGTTCGAACAGAACTGCTCGCTCGTCTGGTGCGATGCCACGCATGAGGCGGCCCTGATTGACCCGGGCGGTGACCTGGGCAGGCTGCTCGAAGCGGTGGAAGAGCGCGGCCTGACCCTCAAGGCCCTGTGGCTCACGCACGCCCACATCGACCACGCGGGCGGCACCGGCACGCTGGCGCGCGAGTTGGATTTGCCCATCATCGGCCCGCACCCTGGCGACCAGTTCTGGATCGACGGCTTACCCAAGCAGAGCCAGATGTTCGGCTTTCCACCGGCCGAGCACTTCACGCCCACCCGCTGGCTGCACGGGGGTGACGAGGTCAGCATCGGCGAGCACACGCTGAAGGTGCTGCACTGCCCCGGCCACACGCCGGGCCACGTGGTGTTCTTCCACGAGGGCACGCGCCACGCCTTTGTGGGCGATGTCCTGTTTGCCGGCAGCATCGGCCGCACCGACTTCCCGCAGGGCAACCACGCCGACCTGATCCACGCCATCAAGACCAAGCTGCTGCCGCTGGGCGATGACGTGACCTTCACGCCCGGCCATGGCCCGGAGAGCACCCTCGGCGAAGAGCGCCGCTACAACCCCTTCCTGCAGGCGCGCTGAGCGCCCGCAGCCAGCGCGTTCACGCCAGCGGCGACGGCCCGGCCCAGCAGCCGCTCATCAGGCCCTCGGGCTTCGTGGCGGCCATGACCTGCGCACTGGACGCCCAGGTGTCCACCTGCACGCTCAAACCTGCGTACACCCCATAGCCGCCTCCGGCGCAAATTTCGCCGTGCGCGCACAGGCTCTCGCCCGCCTTCACGGCGCCCTGCGCCTGGATCGCCCCGCCCGACTTCACGCCCCAGCCGGCCTCCAGGTGCATGCCGCAGTCGATGTCATCGCCCGTCCAGATGCCCTGCCCGGCACGCACGCTGTCGGCCGCCTGCAGCCGCCCGCCCACGCGCACGCTCTTGCCGCATTGCACGGCCCCTTGCGCGATCAGGTCCTGGCCCACCGCGATGTGACCCTCCACCTGGAGCTTGTCACCGCAGATCAGGTCCCAGCCGGCGCGCACGTCGTCGGCGCACATCAGGGCCTGCTGCACCTCGATGCCCCAGTCAGCCCGCACATCACCGCCCGAGCTCAGCCGGCCTTCGCAACGGATGCCGCCGCCCACCCGGATGCCCTCGCCCGCCACAATCTCTTCGCCGGCACGGATGCCGCCGCCCGCGCGGATCATGCGACCAGCCCGCAGCACCGTGTTCACCTCGATGTGACCACGCACCTCCAGCGTCCCCGAAAAGACGATGGCCTCGGCCTCGATGGCGTCCACCGTCAGCACGGCATCGGTGGGGCCGAACTGGTCGAGCAGCCAGCAGGCGTCGCCCACACGGCCCGCCTGCACCAGGGTGTCGAGGGCATCCTGGTAGCTGGTGCCGTCCTCAATGTGGCGCACGAACCAGCGAAAGCCGTTGGCACAGGGGTTTTTGGCGCGCAGAAAGCGCTTGGTGAACTCCATCGCCGCAGCGGGGTTCGGGGCGGGCAGCGTGGCGTGCTTCGTCGACATGACGCATCTCCATCAAGGCGGCCTCTGGCATCCGCAGAACGCGGAAGAGGCACGATCGCGCTGGGCAGGGGCCCGGCGATGATGGTGTGCGCAAAAAGAAAGGGGGGTTATCGCCGGGCCGGGGAATGTGCAACTGGCTTGTGTGGCCAGCGTCGTCCCGCCGACAGGCCCGTGCCCTCCTGCACGCGCACGTCAGTCGCCAACCCAGGATGGGCAGCGCGCAGCAGGCAGCAAGAGGTCAGGTCCGAGCGATGAAGCATGGGCCCATGTTAACAAACCCCGGCCAGGCTGTCCTGACGCGGGGTTTGTGGGTGCGACTCCGGCGCGGCCGCTCGGGCGTCAGTGACGTGTCAGCAGCGGCGAGGTGCCCAGGCCCCAGTAGGCCAGCGGCTCCTGGCTCAGGTAGTAGGCACCGGTGCGCGCCGGGGCGTCGTAGCGACGCGGCGGCTTGGCGGCACGCTCGTACAGCGGCATCACCTTGGGCATGGCCGCTTCCATTTCCTGGATGCGGGTACCGCTGGCGGGGTGGGTGGACAGCCATTGCGGCGGCGCCCCCTTCGAGGCCGCAGCCATCTTCTTCCACAGGCTGATGCCGGCGCGCGGGTCGTAGCCAGCGCGGGCCGCCAACTCCATGCCGACCAGATCGGCCTCGGACTCGTTCTCGCGGCTGAACTTCAGCGTGAGCAACTGTCCACCCATGTTCAGCAAGGTGTCGCCTGCACTGCCCAGGCCCAGCAGGCTGGAGATCAGGCTGGCGCCAATCTGCGTAGCCGAGTTCTTGCCCATGCGCTCACGCGCGTGTTCGCGCAGGGCGTGGGCCATCTCGTGGCCCATGATCATCGCGGTCTCGTCGTCGGTGAGCTTGAGTTTTTCCAGAATGCCGGTGTAGAAGGCGATCTTGCCGCCCGGCATGCAAAAGGCGTTGAGCTCTTTGGAATTGAGTGCCATCACCTGCCACTGCCACTGGCGGGCGCGGCTGTTCCACTCCAGGGTGTAGGGCACGATGCGCTGGGCAATCGCCTTCAGGCGCACCACCTGCGGGTGGTTGTCGAGCAAGAGCGCGTTCTGCGCCTTGGCCTGTGTGGCCATCTGGTTGTACTGCTGTTGGGCGGCGGCCTCCACCTGATCGGCGGGCACCAGGCGAGTGAAGCCCGAGTGCTGCTTGCTGACATCCACGCCCTCGCGGGCCAGGGCCCAGGGACTGGCCAACGCCAGCGACACCACGCCCAGCGACAGCAGGCGACGGGGGAGTTCACGCACGGCAGAGAAGGAGGGGTTCATGGCAGGCAGGCAAGTCAGGTAACGATGGGGTCAGATGGGGGCAGCGTACCGCCCCCTCAAGTCCTTAACGCGCGTCATCGCGGCCGAGCATACGCCGGACGGCCGGCAGCAACAAATACGCCGGGAAAGACAGCCAGAAGGTGAGGAGAAAGAAGGCCGCGTAGCCCATCTGCTCCACGCCCAGGCCGCCAGCCCAGCCCGCCACCGCCCGCGAAAACGCGAAGATGGACGAGAGGATCGCGTACTCGGTGGTGGCGCGGGCCTTGCTGGTGATGCCCATCAAAAACGCCAGGAAGGCCCCGGTGCCCAGGCCGCCGGTGAAGCTCTCCAGCCCGCTGGCCGCGTACACCACCGCTTGATAGTGAATACTCACTTGCATACCGGGTCCGGTGGGTGGCACATACCAGGCCGCCAGCGCATAACCCAGGTTGGACAAGGCCTGCCACAGGCCCAGCACCCACAGGCCCTTGAAGATGCCCACGCGGTCCACATAGGCCCCGCCAATCAGCCCCCCCATGATGGACAGACCCAGACCCACGTTGACGCTGACCAGACCGATCTGGGCCGGTGTGAAACCGGCGTCCACCCAGAAGGGCTTGACCATGAAGCCCATGGCCGCGTCCCCCAGCTTGAAGGTGAGGATGAAGACCAGCACGGCCAGCATGCCGGGGCGGGCCAGCAGGTCCACCCAGGCGCCAAACACCGGGCCTTCGGACATGACGTGGGCCTGCGGCCCCCGGGCTGCGCTCACCATCAGGATGGCGCCCGCGAACATCAGGCCCACCGGTATCGCCCCCTTGAACCACCAGGTGCTGCTGATGGCCTGCACCCAGGCCCATTCAAACGTTTTGCCCAACGGCCCCAGCACCGGCCACAGCAGGCCGGCCAGCAACAAACCCAGCGCCACCAGCCACAGCGGTTGCGCCCGCACCGCCGCCCACTCGCGCGACGAGGCCCCCTCGACGCGGGCCGCGCGCGCCGGTTGCGGCGGTGCCGTCAAGATCAGCATGGCGTTGAGCAGCATCAGCATCGCGCCCATGCCGTAGGCCGCCGCCCAGTTGGGCTGCCCCGGTGTGCCCGACCAGCCCGCCGCCACCAGCAGGGCCCCGGCGGCCAGCATGCCCACCCGGTAAAAGCCGATGCGCAGGCCATTGGCCACGCCGTACTGCCCCTTGGACAGCAGCTCGATCGTGTAGCCATCGGTGGCGATGTCATTGGTGGCCGACAGGAAGGTGAAGCCCGCCAGCAGCACCCAGGGCCAGGTCGCCCCCTGCCCCAGCGCCTGCGGATTCATGGCCAGCGTGGCCAGCGCCAGCGCCATGCCCGCATTGGCGCCGGCAATCCACAGGCGGTGTCCCCGCCAGGCGTCCACCAGCGGCGCCCACAGGAACTTCACCGTCCAGGCCAGGCCCAGCAGGCTCAGCAGCCCGATCTCGGCCGGCCCCACCCCCGCCTGGCGCATGTGCACCGGGAACAGGTCATAAAAAATGCCCAGCGGCAGGCCCTCCGAGAAGTACAGGAGGGCCACCCAGAACATCAGACGGCGGGTCACAGGCACGCGCGCCTGGTCGGGGGAAGGTGAGGACATGCGTCGATTGTAGGAAACCCCCGTGAAAGTCCTTGGTCCTCACCTGCAGACGCGGGGCGTTCTCGGCTACGCTTCGGTGCCATGTCTGCCCTGAAATTCGCTGCCAACCTGTCGTGGCTCTACCCTGAGCTGCACTTCCTCGACCGTTTTGCCGCCGCCGCGCGCGACGGCTTCACCGGGGTCGAGTGCCTGTTCCCGCATGAACACCCGACGGCAGAGATCCAGGCGCGCCTGCACGACCTGAACCTCCAGCTGGTGCTGTTCAATGCCGAACCGGGGGACTGGGCGCGTGGTGAGCGCGGACTGGCCAGCCTGCCGGGACGCGAGGCGGACTTTCAGCATGTGGTGCGAGAAGCCCTGGCGCGTGCCGTGGTGCTCGATTGCCCACGCGTCCACATCATGGCCGGCCTGCCGCCGCTGGGCACGCCCGACGAACGCGTCGACGCCTGGGTGCGCTTCGAGCTGAACCTGCGCTGGGCCACCGAACAGGCCAAGGCCCACGGTCGCATCCTGGTGATCGAGCCGATCAACCCGCGTGACATGCCCGGTTACCTGCTCACCCATCAAGCCGCTGCGCACGCGCTCGTGCAACGCATTGGCTCGCCCCATCTGCAGGTGCAGATGGACCTGTACCACTGCCAGATCGTCGAAGGCGATGTGACCATGCGCCTGCGCCAGTGGCTGCCCACCGGTCAGGTCGGCCACCTGCAGATAGCCGCCGTGCCCGACCGGGGCGAACCCGACGAGGGCGAACTGGCCTGGCCCTGGGTGTTCGACGAACTGCGTCGCCTCAACTGGGACGGTTGGATCGGCTGCGAGTATCGCCCCCGCACCACCACCACTGTGGGACTGAGCTGGCTGCGCCGACTGCGCGCAGCCGGCCACGCCCTCTGAGCCCGGCCCTGCTGCGCCCCCTCACCCCGTTTTCCCCGTCTTCCGAAAACCCACCATGCCGCACCGCCTGCCCGCCACCCTCCGCACCCGCGATGGTCTGGACCTGCACCTGCACCACTGGCCCCTGCCACCCGACGTGCGCGGGCGTGGTGTGACCCTGATCGTGCATGGCGTGGGCGAACACGGTGCCCGCTACGCCCACGTCGCCGCCCACCTCAACCGCCTGGGTTGGACGGTCATCAGCTATGACCACCGGGGGCACGGGCGCTCACCGGGCGCACGGGGCGTGCTGCAGCAAGACGATGACCTGCTGCACGACCTGGCCAGCGCCATCGACCTGGTGCGCGTGGCTTACCCCGGCCAGCGCCTGCTGCTGATCGGGCACAGCCTGGGGGGCGCTGTGGCGGCCCGCTTCGTGGCAGCCCAACAGACCCAACCCGCCGAAGCGGCGCCCTGGGCCCGACCGGTGGAGGCGTTGGTGCTGTCCTCTCCCGCACTGGCCATCTCGCTGAGCGCGGTGCAAAAGCTGCTGCTCCACACTGTGGCCCGCCTCACACCCAATGTCGCAGTGGGCAATGGCCTCAAGCCCGAGTGGGTCTGCCACAACCCGGCCACCGTGGCGGCTTACCTCGCCGACCCGCTGGTGCACGACCGCATCAGCGGCCGCCTCAGCCACTTCCTGCTCGATGCCGGCGCCGTGGTCCGCCAGCGCGCCGCCGCCTGGCGCACGCCCACCCTCATCATGTGGGGCGAAGACGACCGCTGCGTGGACCCGGCCGGCTCGGCCGCCTTTGCCGCCACCGCCCCCACGGCGTGCGTGAGCGCGCGCCCCTGGCCCGGCCTCGCCCACGAAATCTTCAACGAAGTGGAACAAGATCAGGTACTGCAGACCCTGAGCGACTGGCTGGCGCGTGTTTTTGCAGGATGATCTCGGTTTGGGTCGCTGTGCGGCCCGTTTTCCGCTCCTGACAGGTTTCGCCCCATGGCCATCAAAGCCACGATATACAAAGCCCAGCTCAACCTGGCCGACATGGACCGCAACGTCTACGTCGACACCAACATCACCATCGCCCGCCACCCATCCGAGGCCGACGAGCGCATGATGATCCGCGTGCTGGCCCTGGCCCTGGGCTGGCCGGTCGACACTTCCGAAGGCACCATCGAGCTGGCCAAGGACATGTGGGAGCCCGACGAGCCCGCGCTGTGGCAGAAGAACTATTCCGACGAGATCCTGCACTGGGTGGAAGTCGGCCAGCCCGATGACAAGCGCCTGATGAAGGCCGCCGGCCGCGCCCGCAAGGTCAGTCTCTACGCCTTCCAGAGCAGCACCAACGTCTGGTGGAGCAACATTGCCACCAAGCTCACCCGCGCGCAGAACCTGACGGTGTGGCAGATCCCGACCGAGCAGAGCCAGGCCCTGGCGCAACTGGCCCAGCGCAGCATGCAGCTGCAGATCACGGTGCAGGACGGCACCCTGTGGGTCAACGATGGGGTGCACGACAGCGTCGAGATCACCCCGATCAAGTTGATGGGGCCGGACACCTGAGGCCCTGAGGGGCACGGTCAGGAATATTGTACGACATTGCACGCATCCGCCCACGCCCAGCGTCCGCTTGCGGGTATCTGCCTTTGACGGCAACGTTTTTCGTGGCAGAGACTTCGGAATCCCTGATTCCCCGATTGGACATCATGGCTTCCTGGTTCCACACCGCTTCGCTGGCGGCCAAACTCCGCGCCACAACCATCGGCACCGTGCTGGTGGTGATCGGCATTGCCGGCTTCCTGCTCTACAACCAATACCAGCTCAGCCTGGAAGATCGCCGACAGGCCATGCGCGATCAGGTCAACAGTGCCGTGGCGGTGCTGGCCTGGTTGCAAAAAGAGGTGGACCAGCAGCACCTGCACCCTGAGCAGGCCCGCAAGCAAGGCGCCAACGTCTTGCGTCAACTGCGCAATGGCGAAGACGGCTACCTGTTCATCCTGGACCAGGACGTGCGCATGGTCATGCACGCCGACCAGTCCAAGCTCGACGGTCAGGACATGCGCCCGGTCAACGACGCCGACGGCAAGCCGCTGTTCAACGACCTGGTGCGGGTCGGCTCCCAACCAGGTGGCGGCATGCACTACTCCAGCTGGCAGCGCCCCAGCACCGGTCAAGCGGCCATCAAGGAAACCTATCTGGCCCCGTTCGCCCCCTGGGGCTGGGTGATCGGCTCAGGCGTTTACCTTGAAGACCTGCAGGCCCTCTACGCCCAGCGCGCCCTGCTTTACCTGCCCATTTGCCTGGCCGGTGCCGCCCTGCTCTGGTTCGTCATGCACCAAATGAGCGTCTCCATCACCACCCGCCTGGGCCGCACGCGCGACCTCACCAACGCCATTGCCCAGGGCGACATCAGTCAGTCCATCCAGTGGCGCGTGAAAGACGAAATCGGTGAGGTGATGGCCGCGTTGCAGGCCATGTCCGACGGCCTCAACCGCACGGTGGGCCAGGTGCGCGACAGCGTGGACAACATGCTGACGGCGAGCCAGGAAATCGCCACAGGCAGCCATGACCTGAGCCAGCGCACCGAGCAGACCGCCGCCCGTCTGCAAGAAACGCGCTCGTCCGTGGGCATGCTGCACCAGGCCGTGCAGGAAAACACCGAAGCCTCGCGCACCGCCAACCAGATGGCGTCCTCGGCCCGCGACAACGCGGTGCGCGGCCATGAGGTCGTCAGCCAGGTGGTGAGCACAATGGACGACATCCAGACCAGCTCACGCAAGATTGGCGACATCATCGGTGTGATCGACGGCATCGCGTTCCAGACCAACATCCTGGCGCTGAACGCCGCCGTGGAAGCCGCCCGGGCCGGCGAACAGGGGCGTGGCTTTGCCGTCGTGGCCAGCGAGGTGCGCACCCTGGCCGGCCGCAGCGCCGAAGCCGCCCGCGAGATCAAGAACCTGATCGCCGCGTCCACCGAAAAGGTCGAATCGGGTTCGCGCCTGGTGCAAGACGCCGGCACCGCCATGCAGGCCATCCTGACCAGCGTCGAGCAAGTCGATCAGACCATTGCCCACATCGCCGATGGTGCGACGGAACAGGCCCGTGACATCGGCTCGCTCAACGAAGCGGTGTCCCACCTGGATGCGATGACACAGCAGAACGCCGCCCTGGTGGAGCAGTCTGCCGCTGCGGCCTCCAGCATGCAGGAACAAACCGCCCGCCTGACCGAGGCGGTGGGTTGGTTCAAGCTGCGCTGAGCAGCGCTCAGCCCTTGGCCAGCACGGCCGCGAAGGCCTCGGCCACGCGGTCCACGTTGTTGGCGTTGAGGCCGGCCGCGCACATGCGACCCGAGCGCAACACGTACACGCCGTGCTCGGTGCGCAGGGCTTCGGCCTGCTCGGGGCTCACGCCGGTGTAGCTGAACATGCCGCGCTGGTCGATGAAGTAGCGCACGTCGCGGCCCGGCAGCTTCGCCACCACGCCGTCGTACAGGCGCTGGCGCATCACCTTGATGCGTTCGCGCATGGCGGTCAGCTCGTCGGCCCATTGCTGACGCAGGGCGGGCGTCTGCAGCACGGTGGCCACCAGCACGCTGCCGTGGGTGGGCGGGCTGGAGTAGTTGCGGCGCACGGCCGACATCAGCTGGCCGATCACCAGGCTGGCCTGGGCCTTGTCCGGGCACACCACGCTCAGGCCACCGACGCGCTCGCCGTACAGCGAGAAGCTCTTGGAGAAGGAGTTGGCGACGAAGAAGCTCACGCCCGCGTCCGCCAGCGCGCGCAGCGCGAACGCGTCCTCGTCGATGCCGTCGCCAAAGCCCTGGTAGGCAATGTCCAGATACGGCAACAGCTTGCGGGCCTGGATCACCTCGATCAGCTGGATCCACTGCGCCGGGTTCAGGTCCACACCCGTGGGGTTGTGACAGCAGGCGTGCAGCAGCACGATGCTCTGCGCGGGCAACGCCTCGATGGCGGCCAGCATGGCGTCGAACTTCAGGCCCTTGGTGGCGGCATCGTAGTAGGGATAGGTGTTGACCTGGAAGCCCGCGCCTTCGAAGATGGCCTTGTGGTTGTCCCAGGTCGGGTCGCTCACCCACACCTGCGAGCCGGGGAAGTAGCGCTTGAGAAAGTCAGCGCCCACTTTCAGGCCACCCGAGCCACCCAGGGTCTGGATGGTGGCGATGCGGCCGCTGGTCACGGCCTCGTGCTGGGCGCCGAACAGCAGCTCCTGCACGGCCTGGCGGTAGGCGGGGTTGCCGGTCATCGGCAGGTAGGGCTTGGGGCCGATGTGGCTCAGCAGCTCGCTCTCGGCGGCGCGCACGGCGTCCATCACCGGCAGGCGGCCTTCCTCGTCGAAGTAGATGCCGATGCTGAGGTTGATCTTGCCCTGACGCGGGTCTTTCTGGAAATCCTCGTTGAGGGTGAGGATGGGGTCGCCAGGGTAGGCGTCAACGTGACGGAACATGGGTGGGTCTCCTGTGGGCGCCCTCACCGGCAAGGGCGCAACTGACAATCCACCGATTATCGGGCGCGCCCAGCGACCTCAGGCGAGGGGACCGGGCTCCGAGGTCTCCGGTGCCAGCCCTCGCACCGCATCAGGCTCGACCACCGAGTCGGCGTGAGCGCCACCTTCGGCCTTGCGCTGGGCCTTCTCGGCCTTCTTTTTCTTCTTTTCCAGCTCGCGCTGACGTTTTTCAAACGAATAGTTGGGTTTGGGTGGCACGCAGTGCTTTCAGAGGGTGAATCCTCACACCATATCCCAGTTGGGCCAAATCACCAACCTGATCTGCCCCCTGATCGTTGCCACCAGGGGTGGGTGTCGTGTCAGTCAGGTGCCGAGGTCGACGTCACGGCGACCTTCTGCGCAGGGTCTGCACGCCACGAGCACTCCTTGGTGGTGGCCACCCCTTTGAGGAAAGCGCGTCGCACCGTGCCCGCCGCAATCGCGGCCTCCACCTTGCGAGAATGCCGCTCGGCACCGCTGATCTTGCGCACCCAACCTCGGAAAGGAATGAGGCCCTCGGCCGTGCGAGCCAAGGCGCCAATGGCCGCATCACCGGCCGCATCGGTGCCGCGCTCGATCAGGCCGGGGTTGTCCTTGGTGGGCGGCGTGTCCAGATCGGCACCCAGAACGCCGTCGAGTTCATGCACCCGCTGCACCAGCGACACACAGTCCACCTCTGCCGGGAGCTGATAGGGCTTGGCCTGCGCCTGACGCAGGACATCCGGGATCTCTTCACGCACCAGGTTCAGGTCGCCCAGCGGACGTGTGGCCGCATCGGTCACGCGCTCTCCGCCCTTGCTGGCACAAGCGGCCAGGGTGCACACCATGCCCAACACCACCCACGTTTTGATTGTTCGCATCGCTGTCGCTTTCCTGACCCCTGGGGTCATCCACGCTGAAGAAAGGGGCATTCTCGCGCCACCCACCCCCCGTCGCAGCCCCTCAAGAGGGGGGGCGACTCACGCACCGACTCGGCCCGGATGCCAGACCCGCCGCATGAGCCCATGCGCCAGGCCCAGGTACGCCAGCAAGACCGCGCCCACGATGGGCCAGTACGACCACGGCAAGGCCACCAGCCCCAAGGGGGTCGCCAGAGGCGAATAAGGCAAGGCCACGCCCACTGCACACACGCCCAGGGTCGTGGCGATCAGGGGCACGCTGGCGCGGCTTTGCACGAACGGCACCCGCGCGGCGCGGATGATGTGGATCACCAGCGTCTGCGACAACAGCGACTCGACAAACCAGCCCGTGTGGAACAGCGCGGCCTGCTCCGGCGTCTGCGCCCCAAAGCCGTAGAACATCACGGCAAAGACCACATAGTCAAACACCGAGCTGAGCGGCCCCATCCACAGCATGAAGCGCGCGATCTGGCCCATCTCCCAGCGCCGGGGCTGGCGCAACTCCTCGGGGTCCACCCGGTCGGTCGGGATGGCCGACTGCGACAGGTCGTACAGCAGGTTGTTGGTCAGCACCTGAATCGGCGCCATCGGCAGAAACGGCAGCCAGGCACTCGCCCCCAGCACGCTGAACATGTTGCCGAAGTTGGAACTCGCCCCCATGCGGATGTACTTGAGCAGGTTGGCGAACACCCGCCGCCCCTCGCGCACCCCGGCGTCCAGCACCATCAGGCTTTTCTCCAGCAAGATGAGGTCGGCCGACTCCTTGGCGATGTCCACCGCCGTGTCCACCGAGATGCCCACATCGGCTGCCTTCAGCGCCGGCCCGTCGTTGATGCCGTCGCCCATATAGCCCACCACATGCCCCCGGGCGCGCAGCGCCGTGATCACGCGTGCCTTCTGCGTGGGCGAGAGTTTGGCAAACACCTGCGTGCCACCCACGGCTTCTTGCAAGGCCAGGTCGGACAAGGGCTCCACCTGGTGGCCCAGCATCACCCGCTCGACGCCCAAGCCCACCTGCTGACAGACTTTGCGCGTCACCACCTCGTTGTCGCCCGTCAGGATCTTGACGGCCACGCCGTGGCGCAACAACGCCGCCAAGGCCGGTTGCGCCGACTCCTTGGGCGGATCCAGAAAGGCCACATAACCCAGCAGGATCAGATCGGTCTCGTCGGCCACCGACATCGTGTGGGTGGCGGCGGTGAGCGGCCGGTAGGCGATGGCAATCACCCGAAACCCGTCTTCGTTCAAGGCCCGCGCGGCGGCCTGGATGGCCGGCAGGTGGCTGTCGTCCAGCTGCACACGCTGGCCACCGAAGTCCCCCTCGCGGCACACGCTGAACACCTCTTCGACCGCACCCTTGCAGATCAGCAGGCGCTCCTCGCCACGCTGCACCACCACCGACATGCGGCGGCGCTGAAAGTCGAAGGGGATCTCGTCGATCTTCTGGTACAGGCCCTCTTCGTGCAGCTTGGCATGCACCTCGGCGTACTTGAGCACCGCCACGTCGAGCTGGTTCTTCAAGCCCGACTGGTAGTAGCTGTTGAGGTAGGCAAAGTCGAGCACGCGGTCGCTGGGCTCACCGTCCAGGCCCACGTACTTTTCCACAATGATGCGGTCCTGCGTGAGCGTGCCGGTCTTGTCGGTGCACAGCACGTCCATCGCGCCGAAGTTCTGGATCGCGTCCAGGCGCTTGACGATCACCTGCTTGCGCGAGAGCGCCAGCGCGCCCTTGGCGAGGTTCATCGTCACCAGCATCGGCAGCATCTCGGGCGTCAGGCCCACGGCCACCGCGCTGGCAAACAGCAGCGCCTCCAGCCAGTTGCCCTTGGTCAGACCGTTGATCAGGAAGACCAGCGGCACCATCACCGCCATGAAGCGCAGCATCAGCCACGTGAAGCGATTGAGGCCCTGCGCAAAGCTACTGGGGGGTTCGACGTCGGTCATCGACTGGGCGATGCCGCCGAACACGGCCCGCGCCCCCGTGTGCACCACCACCGCCGTGGCCGTGCCGCTGGCCACATGGGTGCCCATGAAGGCGATGTTGCGCAAGGCCAGCGCGTCCGTGTCCTGGGCCTCGACCAGCGGGTACTTCTCCACCGGCAAAGACTCGCCCGTCAGGGCCGACTCGTTGACGAAAAAATCGCGGGCCGACAGGATGCGCACATCGGCCGGCACCAGATCCCCCGCCGACAGGTGCACCACATCGCCGGGCACCAGTTGCGTGATCGGCAACTCCAGGGTCACGGGCACCGCATCCACGGGTCGCTCTGTGCCATCAGGCTCGACTGCGCCACCACCGCGACGCAAAACGGTCGCCGTGGTGTGCACCATCGCGCGCAGGGCCTGAGCGGCCCGCCCTGAGCGGTGCTCCTGAAACCAGCCCAGCGTGATGCTCAGCAACACCATCAAGGCAATGATCACGGCGGACTGCAGGTTGCCGGTGAACACCGACACCAGCGCCAGCACCAACAACAGCAGATTGAGCGGGTTGGCCATGCGTGTCAGCAACTGAGGCCACACGCCCACCACTGAAGCGGCGATCACCTCGTTGGGGCCAACCAGCGCCAGCCGCGCGGCCGCGTCGTCGCTCGTCAAGCCCTGCGGCGTGCTGCGCAAGGCACGCAGCCCATCCTCAACCGATTGTGCGGCCAGGCTCACCAGCGCAAGACGTGCGCCCCCTTGTTGCTCATGCTGCGCGCTCATGGTGTCCAGCATGACACAGTTGCGCGAGCGGGACACCCCCCAGATTCAGCCGCCCGTTCAGCGGCGGCCACGATTGCGCCTCAGCTGATCGTCAGGCGCTTGCCGCCTGCCACCGTCTTCTTGGGCAAGGTCAACTCCAGCACCCCATCTTTGAAGCTGGCGGTGGCAGCGGCCTCGTCGATGTCATGCGCCAACTGGAAGCTGCGCGACACCTGACCGAAGTAGCGTTCGGAACGCAGCACACGCTCACCTTCCTTCACTTCCTTCTCCTGCTTGACCTCAGCGCTGATCGACACCTGGTTGCCGTCGATCTCGACGTGGATGTCTTCCTTCTTCACGCCAGGGATTTCGGCATGCACGGCGTAAGCCTTGTCCTGCTCCTTGACGTCCATCTTGATCTGCTGGGGAGCGAGTTCCGATGGCAGCTCCATCGGCTTGACGAAGAAGCCGCGAAACAGTTCGTCCACAGGGTTGGTATAGCGCGTCAGCTTGCTCATGGTGTCCTCCTGTTGAAGTGGATTGCACACAGACCAGATGGGTCAGGCGGTCCTATTTTCAAGAGTCCACCGGCGCAGATCAAGCCCCTGGCGCCACCACCACATTGCGCTGCATCAACCCGCTTCAGGCGGAAGCGGCCAAGGCCTTCTCGATGTCGGCCATGAGGGACTTGGGCGCGTCAGTGGGGGCATAGCGGCCCAGCACCCGACCGTCACGCCCGATGAGGAACTTGGTGAAATTCCACTTGATCGACTTGGTGCCCAGGATGCCGCGCGCCTCCTTGACCAACCACTGATACAGCGGGTGCGCCTGCGCGCCGTTCACATCGACCTTGGCCATCATCGGGAAGCTCACCCCATAGTTGAGCTGACAGAACGAGGCAATCTCGTCGTTGGCGCCAGGATCCTGGCCGCCAAACTGGTTGCATGGAAAGCCCAACACCGCCAGCCCCTGGGGTCCGAAGCGCTGCCACAGCTTCTCCAGCCCCTCGAACTGCGGCGTGAAACCGCACTTGCTGGCCGTGTTGACGATGAGCAGCACCTGGCCGCGATACTGGTCCAGCTTGACCGGCTGCCCGGTGATGGTCTGCGCCTCGAAGTCGTAAACGGTAGTCATGTGTCGTGATCCAACAGGTTTTGTCAAAGATCGTCAGGTTCACAGAAAGCGCAATTCCGACTGCCGGCGAGGGAGATTTCAAGGTTCATACCGCCTCCTTTCACCCTCATCAGGGACGATCAGCGTGTTCAAAGTCCGGTGAAGCGCCTAGACTGCCACCCTGTGGTGATGTCGGCACACGAACCGGCCACCGAATACCCAGAGAAGAACGAGGAGACCCCCATGCCGGCCACCGACACACGCCCTCCCAACGGCCCCTCTGACGCGGGCGCACCCCGTCCTGTCGAGCCAGCCGTGGATGACGATCGTCTCACCCAGCAGGCCCAGTTGATCCATCAACTGCAGGCGGCCCTGCAACGTGCGCAAAGCACCAACCAGGAACTCGCCCTCATTGCCGACCGCGTCAGCGACGCCATCGTGATCTGCGACACACGGCGCTGCATCACCTGGGTCAACCCCGCCTTCACTCGCCTCACCGGCTTCTCCCTCACCGAAAGCCACGGCCAGCAGCCCGAAGAATTGCTCAGTGGCCCGCACACCGACTCGGCCACCATCACCCACATCAACCAGGCCCTGGCCCAAGGCGACAGCATCGAGCGTCTCGAAATCTGCCACCACCGCAAGGATGGCGAGCCGTTCTGGGTGGCACGCTCGGTGCAACGCATCATCGGGCCCGACGGTCAGGTCACGCACCACATCGAGGTGCTCAGCGACCTCAGTGATCGGCGCCGCGCCGAGGCCGAACACGCCCGTCGCCTGGAAGCCGAAGTGGCGCTAGCCAACAAGGCCGAGTTCCTCTCGCGCATGAGCCACAGCATGCGCTCCTCGCTCAATGCCATCCTGGGTTTCACACAGTTGCTGGACATGAGCGTGGACGGCCTGTTGCCCGAAACCCAGCGCCGTCAGGTTGGCCACATTCACACCGCCGGACAGCAGTTGCTCAGCCTGCTCGATCAGTCCCTGGAGTACGCCCGACTGGAGAGTCGCCCCTTGAATCTGCGCACCAAGCGCATTGAGCTGCCGGTCCTGCTGCGCGACATCCGTTCTGAACTCGAGAGCGAGGCGCAAGCCCACAACATCAACGTGTTGATCGACGGACCGGCCCTGACCCTGTGGGCTGACCCGCAGCACACCCGCGCCATTTTGCTCAACCTGCTGCGCAATGCCATCAAGTTCAGCCCCGAGGGGGCCACTGTGTGGCTGCAGTCGCGCCCGGCCCCCAACGAGCGCGTCGCCCTCATCGAGGTGCGCGACCAGGGCTTCGGGATCGAGCCGGGTGACCAGGAGCGCATCTTCCAGCCCTTCGTGCAAGTGGATGCATCCAGCGGGCGCAGCCACGGCAACGGACTGGGTCTGGCCGTCTCTCAGCGTCTGGCCGAGCTGATGCACGGTCGCATCGACGTCACCAGCACCCTGGGCCGTGGCAGCACCTTCACCTTGCGCCTGCCGCTGGCCGAGAACGTGCCCGGAGCACACCTGCCGGGCACCCACCATGCTGAGCCGGCCGTGATGCTGCCACCGCTGCGCGTGGTCCACATCGAAGACAATGCGCTCAACCGCAGTCTGGTCGAGGCGCTGTTCGCCGCCTACCCGCAGGTTCATCTGCATTCGGCCGAAACGGCCACCGAAGGTCTGGCCAGCATCGAGCAGTTGCGCCCCGACGTCGCCCTGGTGGACATCAATCTGCCCGATGGCAGCGGTCTGGACCTGTGCCGACGCGTGCGCGCCAATCCCACGCTCAAGCAATTGCCCCTGATCGCGCTGAGCGCCGATGCCCTGCCCGAGCACATTGC
>CAYOJR010000022.1:0-21260 GCA_964404335.1 uncultured Aquabacterium sp. | reverse complement strand
GGCGGGCGGCGAAGTCCGCAGGCTTCCGCAGGAACCCCCAACAACACGCGGGAACTGGCGCAAACAGACAAGAAAAAACCCCAACCGAGAACGGTTGGGGTTTTGATATTGGTGGTGGGGCAGCACCCCGCACCAAACGACTATTGAAAGTACGCAATCGAAGCGCTGCGGGCTGCTGCGAACTCGTGCGAACCGGATCGAAAAGGCTGCCGGTACGACCATCGGTCGTGGACGATCAAGCAGGTTTTTCGCCCAGATTGGTCACCGGAAAGAGCGTTCAACCTCGTATGCTTTTCGAGGTCAGTTCAATTCCCGAAACCGGAATCGAACCCGCGTCCGTTGCCACAGCCAATAACACACCCAATTACACCCATTCCTGGGCAAGGTGATCCGCCATGCGGCGAATGGTGCCTACATTCACCGCACAAGATGCGGCGATTGACTTGCGCATACGGAGATTACAGGTCATAATCTCCGCATGAATAGCGGCGATTACAAATACATCTGGCAGGCCAGCGACTGGCCGAACTGGCGCTTCGACCTGGCAGTGCTTGCCGGCCCGATGGCCGAGGTTAGTCGTGCCCAGGGGCTCTTGATGGGGCGCTTGGCCGACGTCGGCATGGCGCTGCGCGATCAGGCGAGCCTCGCAGCACTCACCGAGGACGTGGTGAAGACCAGCGAGATCGAAGGCGAGCAACTCAACGTCGAATCCGTGCGCTCGTCCATCGCCCGCAGGCTGGGCGTGGACATCGGCGCGCTCGCTCCGGTCGATCGCCACGTCGAGGGCGTGGTCGAGATGGTGCTCGACGCCACCGCGAACTGTCATGCGCTGGTGTCGCGTGAACGTCTCTTCGGCTGGCACGCCGCGCTGTTTCCCACCGGCTACTCCGGCCTTTCCAGGATCAAGGTTGGTGGCTGGCGAGACGATGCCAATGGCCCGATGCAGGTGGTGTCCGGTCCCATCGGCCGCCAGCGTGTGCATTTCGAGGCACCGCCCGCCGATCATCTAGAGTCTGAAACCAGTCGATTCCTGGACTGGCTCAATAGCGCATCAAGCGAACCGCCGCTGCTCAAGGCCGGCCTTGGGCACCTGTGGTTCGTCACCTTGCACCCGTTCGATGACGGCAATGGTCGTATCGCCCGGGCTATTGGCGACCTGCTGCTGGCGCGTGCCGACGGTAGCCCGCAGCGTTTCTACAGTTTGTCGGCGCAGATCCAGCGCGAACGCAAGGCCTACTACGACATCCTGGAGCGGACGCAGAAGCGGTCGATGGACGTCACCGAGTGGCTTACGTGGTTCCTCGACACGCTGCATCGCGCCGTCGACCAGGCACAGCACACGCTCGATGCCGTGCTGACCAAGGCGCGGTTCTGGCAGCGCTGGGCGACTACGCCTTTGAACGAGCGACAGGTGAAGTTGCTGAACAGGCTGCTCGACGGTTTCGAGGGCAAGCTCACCAGCAGCAAGTGGGCGGCCATTGCCAAGTGTTCACCGGACACGGCGCTACGCGATATCAACGATCTGCTGACGCGGGGCGTGCTGCGCAAATCGGATGCGGGTGGACGCAGTACCAGCTACGAGCTGAACGATCTGCCGGAGTAGCTGCGTTCCCAGGAATTGGCTTGGCTCACGCTCGGAACAGCGCCTTCATGGACTCCTGCCAACTCATTCGGAAGGAGACCAAGATGGACGTCGTACACCTCAACCAAAAACAACTGGCCGCCCGCTGGTGCATCAGTGAGGCCACACTGGAACGCTGGCGCAGCGCGGGGATCGGCCCCAAGTTCCTGAAGCTCTGTGGGCGGGTACTCTACCGGCAGGCCGACATCGAGTCCTACGAGGAATCGTGCCTGGCGACCTCGACCAAGACGGTCGCGGCGCAGACCAGTGCCGGCTGAAGGTACATTCGCGAGCGCGTTCCCGACTGTCGTCAGCCTGAACTACGACCTCACCTTGTACTGGGCCATGCTGCTGTTCAATGCAGCAAACGGTAGCTGGTTCAAGGATGCCTTCCACGACGGGGAGTTCCAGACAGATTGGGAATATCTGCTGAGGCCATATGGGCACGCTGCGGGAGCAACGCTGGTGTTCTACCCGCACGGCAGTCTTTCTGTTTGAACAGATCGAATAGAACGCACGGTAAGACTGGCTTTTCGCTAGGGACGTGTGCCCACTCCGGTAGCCAATGCTGCAATCCAACCGTTTGATTCGTCCGCGCGTAACCCATTGATCTGTATGGGCCTGCGTTGCGGCCTTTGCGGACTTCGGGCCAGTTCCAGGGAGCGAGGTCGGAGCGAGGAATGGCCAGCAGAGAGTGGAATGTGGGCCGAAACGGCGAATTCGTTTGGCTGGCGAAGTCCGCAGGCTTCCGCAGGAACCCCCAACAACACGCGGGAACCGGCGCGATCAGACAAGAAAAAACCCCAACCGAGAACGGTTGGGGTTTTGTTATTGGTGGAGCCGGGGGGAATTGAACCCCCGTCCGTAAGCCATCATCGAGCAGTTCTACATGTTTAGCTGTCTGATTTGAGTCTCGCCAACCTGATCGCGCAGCAGCACGCTACCAAGCCAGCCAGTCACTTGATCTCGACCCCAACTGAGTGACCCAGCTGAAGTCCAGCCTATGTGAATGACCTCACAGTCCTTGTCTTACGACTCAGACCCAGCCCATAGGCCAACTGTTGTGAGGCTCACCGGTATTAAGCGGCGAGTGCGAACTTTTGATCGTTTGCAGTTAGTTTTTTTCCAGTGGATTTACGAGCTGACTGGTGCTCGACATGCCCTGTCCCGAATCCGCACCCACGTCGAAACCAGGTCGGCCCCAGGAAAAGTAGAGTCATTGTAGGCTTGATCGCTCTCGCCGTGTTGACCTTGTACTGTGATATCGGACCGATTGCAGGGATTTCAAGACCCCCGGCACCCCAAACGCGCTGAACTGGTCAGTTCCCAGGGGGAACCGTCGAACTCATCCAGGCTGGACGCGAACGATGCCCTCACATGGCGGGAGGGCGTTCCGTTTGTTGGCGGCCAGCGTGAACCTGCCTGTGTTGTTCTTGACTCAAGGACAAGGTTCGTTCAACCATCGAACGAAAGGCACTTTTGCCACCCGTAGTCAACCGAAGCGTGCCCGTCGCGGCTGTACCTGTTCGCAGGGCTGTTCGATGGCCGGCTCCAGCAGGCGGTCGCCCTCCCGGTCCCGGATGCGCGACACGATCCCCATGGTGTTCATCAGGTTGATGAAGGGTCGAGGGTCCAGCTCTTCCACGTTCACCATCTTGCCCACGTCCCAGGTGCCGTCGGCAATCAGCAGGGCCGCCGCCACCGCCGGTACCCCGGCCGTGTACGAAATCGCCTGGCTACCCACCTCCCGGTAACACTCTGCGTGGTCGCACACGTTGTAGATCAACACCTCCTCGGGCTGGCCGTTCTTCACACCCTTCACCAGGTCACCGATGCAGGTCTTGCCGGTGTAGTCGGGGGCGAGCGAGGCCGGGTCGGGCAGCACGGCCTTGACCACCTCCAGCGGCACCACCTCCAGCCCACGCGCAGTGCGCACCGGCTTCTCGGACAGCAGGCCCAGGTTCTTCAGCACCGTGAACACGTTGATGTAATGCTCGCCAAAACCCATCCAGAAGCGGATGTTGGGCACGCCCAGGTTCTGCGACAGTGAATGGAGCTCATCGTGGCCGGTCAGGTAGGTTGTGCTCACACCGGTCACGGGCATGTCCCAGTCTTTGCGGTGCTCGAACATCGCATTGGCCTTCCAGGCATGGTTCTCCCACGACCACACGGTCGAGGTGAACTCACGGAAGTTGATCTCCGGGTCGAAATTGGTCGCGAAGTAGCGCCCATGCTGGCCGGCGTTGATGTCGATGATGTCGATCGAGTCCACGCGGTCCAGGCAGTGGTCGAGCGCATAGCGGGCATAGGCGTTGACCACACCGGGGTCGAAGCCCACGCCCAGCACGGCGGTCACGCCTGCGTCCTGGCAAGCCTGGCGCCGCTTCCATTCATGGTTGGCGTACCAGGGCGGCGTCTCGCACACCTTGTCCGGGTCTTCGTGGATGGCGGTGTCCAGGTAGGCCGCGCCCGTTTCCAGGCAGGCGGCCAGCACCGACATATTCAGGAAGGGCGAGCCTACGTTGATCACGATCTGGCTGTGCGTGGCGCGGATCAGGAACTTGGTCGCCTCGATGTCCATTGCGTCGAGCGCGTGGGCCGTGAGCTGTCCGGCTTGCTGCAGGCTGCCCTTTTCATGGATCGAGCCGATGATGGCCTGGCACTTGCTGAGCGTGCGCGAGGCGATGTGGATGTGGCCCAGTGTGGCGTTGTGCTGTGCGCACTTGTGCGCCACCACATGCGCCACGCCGCCGGCCCCAATGATCAAGACATTCCGCTTCATGGATGACCTCCACCTGTCAAAAGGGAAAGCCCGTCGTCACGACAGGCTGCTGACGTAGTCGTCAAACGAAAACTCGCGCGCCACGCGCACGCGGCCGTCCAGCTCCTTGATGGCGATGGCTGGCATGTGAACCCCGTTGAACCAGTTCTTCTTGACCATCGTGTAGCCACCGGCATCGCCAATCGAGATCCGGTCGCCCACCTGCAGCGGCTGGGCAAAGCGCGCCTCGCCGAAGATGTCGCCCGCCAGGCAGGTCTTGCCGCAAATCTGGTAGCTGTGCGCCCCCTCCTGATTGGGGCAAGTCGCCGTTTCCCGGTAAATCAGCAGGTCCAGCATGTGCGCTTCGGTCGAGCTGTCCACCACCGCCAGGTGCTTGCCATTGAAGCCAATGTCCAGCACGCTGACTTCGAGCGTGGTCGTGTGGCGCACGGTGGCTTCGCCCGGCTCCAGGTACACCTGCACGTCGTACGTTTGCGCAAAGCGGCGCAGGCGCTCGCAGAACGCTTCCACCGGGTAGCCGGGAGACGTGAAGCTGATGCCCCCGCCCAGGCTCACCCACTTCAGGCGGCGCAGCACCTCGCCATACTGTTGCTCCACCTGGGTGAGCAGCGCGTCAAAGCGCGCAAAGTCCTTGTTCTCGCAGTTGTTGTGGATCATCACGCCGTCGAGCCGGTCGATGATGCCCAGAATGCGCGCCGGGTCCGACTCGCCCAGTCGGCTGAAAGCGCGCGCTGGGTCGGCCAGGTCGAAACTGGAGTGGCTGATGCCCGGGTTCAGGCGCAGCCCTTTGGGCTTGTTGCCCGCAGCGGCCTCGAAGCGCAGAAACTGGCTGATCGAGTTGAAGATGACCTTGTCGCTGTGGGCCACGACTTCGGCGATCTCGTGGTCGGCGAAGGCCACGCTGTAGGCGTGCGTCTCGCCCCCGAACTTGTCATGGCCCAGCTTGACCTCGTACAGCGACGACGAGGTGGTGCCGTCCATGTACGGGCGCATCACATCGAAAACCGCCCAGGTGGCAAAGCACTTGAGGGCCAACAAAACCTTGGCGCCCGACTGTTGGCGAACCTGGTCAATGATCTGCAGGTTGCGCAGCAGCGCCGACTTGTCGATCAGGTAGTAAGGCGTCTGGATCATGCACGGTGTCTGGTGGCGCCCATTGGCGTCCGCCATAGCACCCACAGATGAAGTCCAAACTGCCCATTATGTATTTGGGCGAATGTATAGTCAAGGAAGGGGGTTAGACTCCTCCACCAGACCTTGACACAGCGAGTTCAGCCGCTCTTCGTCGTCTTCCGACAGGTTGGGGCCGGCCGTTAGACGGGCCACGCGCTCGATCAGGCGCAGGCGCGTGCGCAGGGCATCTTGCACCGCCTCGGCTTCGGCGGCCACATCGTCACCAATGGCACCGGGGCTCCACAGGCCGCTCTCGTTCCAGCCCGCACGCAGCTTGTGCAGCAGATACAGCGTCAGGTCGGCGGCGCGTTGCAAGCCCGGGCTGGGCTCTGCGGGCAGCACCCCGTCCACGTGGACCATGGTTTCCTGCAGCGTCACGTTCAGGCGGTCGAGCTCGGACAGCAAGGCGGGCAGGGCGCGATGCGGTTTCATCGGGGGCGCATGGCGTGCCGCAGACGACAGCGGGCCGGCCAGCAACTCGTCAAACTCGCCGGGGACCACACGCAGGGCCACGCTGGCGTGGTGCAGGGTGGCGCCCGGCAGGCGCAGCGCCGCCAAGGCCTCTTCGGTGGCTGAGAGTAGCTTGCCCAAGGTGGACATCTTGTCGCCGGTCAGGCGGTGTGGGTAGCCCGAGCCATCCAGACGCTCATGGTGCTCGGCCACGGCTCGCGCCACATCCTTGGGGTAGTCCGTCAGTTGTGTCAGCAACAGTTGCCCGATGTGCGGATGCACCACCAACTGGCGGTAGCTCTCCACATCCAGCGTGCCCAGCAAGTCGGCCTCGCCATAGGCGGGCGAAATGTACATCTCGCCCACGTCGTGCAGCAACCCCGCCGTCATGGCCAGCGCCACCAGGCGGTCATCGTCGTTGCGTGCGCGGATCAAGGCGCCTGCCACGGCCATGGCGTCAATCGCGTGCTGGAACGACGCCGGGCGCGCGGTTTCCACCGCGCTCAAGAGCAGTTGCACCACCGAGTGCAGCCGAACCAGCCCGGCGCAACGCACCAGTGCTTCGGCATGAGGGCGCAGCAGGGGAGTCAAGGGCCCCTCGCTGGCGATCAGCTTTTGCACAGCCTCTTGCAGGGTGGCGTTGGTCACGCCGTCTTCGGCCATCAGGCAGGTTTCCAGCGGCTGCTTGAGCGCGCGGTCCATCAGCTTGCGCTGCAGGTCGCGCGACACCGGCTGGTCGCGGGCCCACAGCTTCATCCCGTTGATGTCGAAGATGTCGTTCGACGCGATGATGGTGCGGGTTTCGCTGGCTTCCAGAATGGTGGCCAGGGCATGGGGATTGGCAACCTTGAAGTCGGCGTCCGGGGTGACTGGGCTCATGTCTTGCTCCTCATGGGCATGCCCGGCTGTGCCGCGCAGGCGATGCCCAAACATTAGCATGTCCGCGCTCAAAAAAAACACCAGACCTTTGCGGGGTCTGGTGCGGGTGTTGCGGCTCGGCCTGAACTCGGTCAGCTGCGGTAGTCGGCGTTGATCGTCACATAGTCGTGCGACAGGTCACAGGTCCACACGGTGGCTGTGGCCTTGCCACGGGCCAGGCCCACGCGGATGGTGATCTCGCTTTGCTTCATCACGCGCTGGCCGTCGGCCTCCTGGTACTCGGGGCGGCGGCCACCCTTGGTGACCACATGGACGTCGTCCAGGTGCAACTCGATCAGGCTCTGGTCCAGATCGTCGATGCCGGCGTAGCCCACGGCAGCCAGGATGCGACCCAGGTTGGGGTCGGAGGCGAAGAAGGCCGTCTTGACCAGCGGCGAGTGGGCGATGGCGTAGGCCGCCTTCTGGCACTCGGCTTCGTCGCGGCCGCCTTCCACCGTGATGGTGATGAACTTGGTGGCGCCTTCACCGTCGCGCACGATGGCCTGGGCCAGTTTCTGCGACACCTCGATCAGGGCGGCGCGCAGAGCTTGCCCGTCAGCGCTGTTCAGGTCGGTGATCTCGGCGTGGGCGGCCTTGCGTGAGGCCATCAGCACAAACGAGTCGTTGGTGGAGGTGTCACCGTCGATGGTGATGCGGTTGAACGAGGCGTTCGCGGCCTCGGTCACCAGCGCCTTCAGCAGGCCGGGGGCCACGTTGGCATCGGTGGCCAGGTAGCCCAGCATGGTTGCCATGTTCGGCTTGATCATGCCGGCGCCCTTGCTGATGCCGGTGATGGTCACGGTCTGGCCACCCAGGGTGATCTGCTTCGAGTAGCCCTTGGGGATGGTGTCCGTGGTCATGATGCCTTCGGCGGCCACGGCCCAGTTGTCTTCCTTCAGGTCGGCAATGGCGCCCGGCAGGCCGGCTTCGATGCGCTCCACCGGCAGGCTTTCCATGATCACGCCGGTTGAAAACGGCAGGATCTGCTCGGGCGACAGGTGCAGCAAGCGAGCCAGGGCGATGGTGGTGGCGCGGGCGCGCACCAGGCCGTCTTGGCCGGTGCCGGCGTTGGCGTTGCCGGTGTTGATCAGCAGCGCACGGATCTCGTTGCCGGCGGCCAGACGCTCCTGGCACAACTGCACGGGAGCAGCGCAAAAGCGGTTCTTGGTGAACACGCCGGCCACGGCAGAGCCTTCGTCCAGGGTGATGACGGTCAGGTCGCGGCGGTTGGCCTTGCGCACACCGGCCATGGTGATGCCGAGCTTCACGCCAGGCACGGGATGCAGATCAGAGGGAAGGGGGGCGGTCAGGTTGACGGGCATATGGGGCTCCTGCGAAGGCTCCTGATTGTGCCGCAGTCACAGCTCGCTTGTTCACATCGCTTTGAAGCGATGGGCATACAGGCGGCTCACCTCCAACACCTCGGCCCGCTGGCGCAGGTGCAGACGTGTGCGGTGCTCCTGGCGGCTGATGCGTTCAATGGCCCGCACATTCACCACATGGCTGCGGTGAACTTGCCAGAACAGGGTGGGGTCCAGCCGATGCACCAGTTCGCGCAGTGGGGTGCGGATCAGCCAGTCCGGGGCGTGGGCGTCCTGTGTTGCAGTGACCACCCGCACGTACTTGTCCGAGGCCTCCAGGTAGACAACGTCTTCCACCGGGATCAGATAGATGGACGAGCCAGCGGCAACTTGCAGCACCCGCAATGGTGTCTCGGCCTCTGTCCCGCCGGGAGCCTGCCGCAGGTCAATCAGGTGGGCGGGCAGGGCGTCCTCGTGTACGGGTGCAAGGGGCTCACGGCGGGCCAGGTGCTGCTGCAGGCGCATGCAGGTCAGCGCCAGGCGTTCGGGGCGAACCGGCTTGAGCACATAGTCAATGGCCGCTCGCTCGAAGGCGCGCACGGCGTGGTGGTCGTAGGCCGTGATGAACACCATCAGGGGCAGGGGGCGGTCATGGGGCCAGGCTTCCACCACATGCTCCGCGGCGTCCAGACCATTGAGCAGTGGCATGTGGATGTCCAGAAACAGGATGTCAGGCCGATGTCGTGGCGCGAGTTCGACCACTTGCTGGCCATCTTCCACCATGTGCGTCACCTGCAGCTCCGGCCACAGCTGTGCCAGTTGACGGCGCAAGGCTTCGGCCAGCACCGGCTCATCTTCGGCAATCAAGGCGCGGGGGGCGGTCATGTCAGCTGTGGGCGGGTGTCCAGGTGGGGGGGCGCAGCGGCAGCCTCAGGGTGGCTGTGGTGCCCGAAGCGGGTGGGTGAGGCATGTCCGCCGGGCGTGGGCTGTCCAGGTGCAGTGCGCCCGCTTCGCCATAGGTGGCCTGCAGGCGCTCGCGGATGCATTTCAAGCCGAAGCCTTGCCCAGGGTGCGCGCGAGGCTCATCCAGACCGGAGCAACCCTGCCCGGAGTCCTGCACCTGGATGGCCATCATCTCGCCATCGCGAAACGCGCGAATGTGCAGCGTGCCACCTTCCGGCAAAGGGTCCAGACCATGTTTGATGGCGTTCTCGATCAGGGGCTGCACCAGCATCGGTGGCAGGGGCACTTCGTGCAGCTCGGGTGCAATGTCCATCTGCACCTGAAGCCTGCGCCCCATGCGCACCTGCATCAAGGCCAGATAGTCCTGGGCGTGTGCCATCTCCTCGCGCAGTGTGACTGAGCCGGTGCGGCTCGCGCTCAGCGTGGCCCGCAGGTAATCGATCAGGTGTGCCAGCATGTCTTGCGCGGCGGCGGGCTGGGTGTCAATCAAGGCGTGCAGGTTCGCCAGCGTGTTGAACAGCATGTGTGGTTCCAGTTGCGCCTGCAAACGTTGCAGCTGTGCCTGGGCGTGCAAACGCTGGCTCTGCTCGGCGCGCTGGCGCAGCATCTGGGCCCGCACCCGAAACAGATCCACCACGAAGATCACCAGCATCGAGAAGCCATGAAAGATCATGGCAATGAGCAGCGAGGCCGGCGCGGTCGGATCTGCCGCCATGGCCCCGGTGCCCCGCATGTAGAGCGTCCACAGCTCGTACGACAAAGGGGCGCTGATCAGGAACACGGTCACGGCCAGGGCCAGCATCAGCGGGCGTGGGAGCAGGGCATACATGCCCTCTTGTGCATGGCGCAGCCGGGCTGCGTCACTTTGGCGCCAGCAACGGCGGGCCAGGACGTACCACAGCGGGGCGGCCACTGCCAAGGTCGTCAGCGCGCCAATGATGTTGGCGACCAGGTAATGCACAAACGACAGCGGCGGCGCGCTGTGCGCTGGGTTGGCCATCTCCAGCGCCTTGAAAAAGGCGGCGAAGGCCAGGGCCCAGAAGGGCTGCAGGCCCAGCAAACGGCGCACATGCGGCCACAGCAGCACCTGCGGCGGCGTCACCAATCGATCTCCGCGCGCGTGGCGCACTCGGGGGCTTGCGCATGCACGCTGCAGCGCACACGCTTCATGAAGCGCAATCCTTGTTTGTCATAAAAACCCCGTTTTCCCAGTTCCACGCGCAGATTGTGCTGCGCGGTCACGAAGGCCACCGCCTCCTCCGGCTTCAGATCCACCCATATCCGGGGTGGGATGTCGGCCTCGGCCTTGCGTACCGCAGCCAGCACGGCATCGTGCTGGCTCAGCCAGTAGGTGCGCGATGCTGCCCCGAACCCTTCGGGAAAATGCGATCGCTGGATGACCAGTTGCAAGGTGGTGAAGCCCAGCGGCAGCCGCGAGATGCCGCCCTGGGTGCCCACGCCCTTGTTGATCTCCATGGGCAGATAGGCCACGGCAGGCGCGAAGATCACGTCCAGCCCGCCGTTGTTGAACTTGGTGACGAAGTTGCGCAGGTCGGCCGACACCGGTTGGGCGCCGATCATGTTGATCAGGTGGGCCTGCACCTTGTCATGGTCGAAGGCCGGCATGCGTGCCCCCGCAAAGCCGCGTGCAAACAGGGTCCGGTCGCGCACCATGGTGTAGAGCGCGCCCGTGCTGATGATCCCGGCGATCTCGAAGTCGTCCTGCACATTGAACTTCGCCGCCCCGGGGGATGCCAGCACCTGCACCGCCTTGTGGACCACGGCATAACTGGCGTTCAGGTCCACCTGCCCGTCCTTGATGATCGTGGCGGCTCCCCCATGGTCCATGGCCGCCGTGACCGCGTTGTAAGGCTTGGTCCGCAAGGACGTGGCCAGCAAACCTTGGCATTGCCCGACACGGAAATCGTCGGCCGCGATGCGCTCGTCGGAATAGGCCCGGACGACGATGTCGGACCCCTGCTTTTGCATTGCCAGGGCATACGTCTTGGCGCCATCGAACACCTGGCCCGCAGCGCCCAGAGGGTCCCACACGCAAATGGTGGGCGCAGCCTGTGCACCCGCGCCACACAGGCTCCACATCGCCACCAGCGGGGCGAGCCATCCGGCTCCGGTCAAGCGGCGCAGCAAAGACAAAGGCATGGCGTATCTCGGTGTGAGGTGAGGGACAGGAGGCAATCTAGCGAACTTCCCATGGGTTTCACAGAGGGTTGCGACCAAGCGTCGTGCGCTGTCGTGAACCGTCGTGGGCCTGACGTGGACGAAAAAAAAGAGAACCCGATGGGGTTCTCTTTCTTGGGGTGCGGCAAGGCGCGATCAGGCCAGCTTGCCGTGGCAGTTCTTGTATTTTTGGCCACTGCCGCAAGGGCAGGGGTCGTTGCGGCCCACGCGGGGCACTTCAGCGGCCACGGTGGACGGGTCGGTTTCCGTGGCCACGCTGCCATCCTCGTTCGGATGCGTGTAGGTCACGTTGCTCAGGTGTTCGCCTTGCTGTTCAATGGCCTGGGCCGCCAGCGCAGCTTCTTCCTGGGTCTGGATGCGCACCGTCAGCAGCGTGCGGGTCACGTCCATCTTGACCACGGCCAGCAGTTGACCAAACAGCTCGAAGGCCTCGCGCTTGTACTCCTGCTTGGGGTTCTTCTGCGCGTAGCCGCGCAGGTGGATGCCCTGGCGCAGGTGGTCGAGCGCGGCGAGGTGCTCGCGCCAGTGGGTGTCGAGGCTCTGCAGCATCACGTTGCGCTCGAACTGGTGCCAGGCCGCCGGATCGACGATCGCGGTCTTGGCGGCGTAGGCCTCCTCGCCGGCCTGCACCACGCGCTCGAGGATGGCCTCGTCGTCCAGGCTGGGCTCGGCCTTCACCCACTCGGCCACCGGAAGCTTGAGCTGGCACTCGGCGAGCAGCGCCTGCTCGAGGGCGGACAGCTCCCACTGCTCCTCGACGCTGTCGACCGGAACGTAGCGGCGGAAGATGTCGTGCAGCACGCCCTGGCGCATGGCGCGCACGGTGTCGGAGATGTCCTCGCTCTCGAGCAGCTCGTTGCGCTGCTGGTAGATGACCTTGCGCTGGTCGTTGGCGACGTCGTCGTACTCGAGCAGCTGCTTGCGGATGTCGAAGTTGCGCTGCTCGACCTTGCGCTGCGCGGATTCGAGCGAGCGCGTCACCATCGAATGCTCGATGGCCTCGCCCTCGGGCATCTTCAGGCGCACCATGATCGCGTTCAGGCGCTCGCCGGCGAAGATCTTCATCAGCGGATCTTCGAGCGAGAGGAAGAAGCGGCTTGAGCCCGGGTCGCCCTGGCGGCCGGAGCGGCCGCGCAGCTGGTTGTCGATACGGCGCGACTCGTGGCGTTCGGTGCCGATGATGTGCAGGCCGCCGGCGGCGATCACCTCGTCGTGCACCTTCTGCCAGGCCTCGCGCAGCGCGACGATGGTCGCCTCGCGCTGCGCGGGGTCGAGCGTGGCGTCGTCGCGCACCGCGGCGACCGGCTTCTCGATGTTGCCGCCGAGCACGATGTCGGTACCGCGGCCGGCCATGTTGGTCGCGATCGTCACCATGCCGGGACGGCCGGCCTGGGCGACGATCTGCGCCTCGCTGTCGTGCTGCTTGGCGTTGAGCACCTGGTGCTCGACCTTGGCCTTCTTCAGCACGCCGGAGAGGAATTCGTTGGTCTCGATCGAGGTCGTGCCGACCAGCACCGGCTGGCCACGCTCGACGCAGGCGCGGATGTCCTCGATGACCGCGTTCCACTTCTCGTCGGCGGTACGGTAGACCTTGTCGTTCTCGTCCTTGCGCCGGGTCGGGCGGTTGGTCGGGATGACCACGGTCTCGAGGCCGTAGATGGACTGGAACTCGAAGGCCTCGGTGTCGGCGGTGCCGGTCATGCCGGCGAGCTTGCCGTACATGCGGAAGTAGTTCTGGAAGGTGATCGAGGCCAGGGTCTGGTTCTCGGCCTGGATGTGCACGCCTTCCTTGGCTTCCACGGCCTGGTGCAGGCCATCCGACCACCGGCGGCCCGACATCAGGCGGCCCGTGAACTCGTCCACGATGATGACTTCACCGTTCTGCACCACGTAATGCTGGTCTTTGTTGAACAGGTGGTGGGCACGCAGCGCGGCGTACAGGTGGTGCATCAAGGTGATGTTGGCCGCGTCGTACAGGCTGGCGCCTTCGACCAGCAGGCCCGCTTCGGCCAGCAGGCGCTCGGCGTTCTCATGGCCGGCTTCGGTCAGGAAGACCTGACGCGACTTTTCGTCGGCGGTGAAATCACCCGGCTCGATCACGCCTTCACCGGTGCGCGGGTCGGCCTCGCCGATCTGCTTCTTGAGGTGCGGCACCACGCTGTTGATGCGCACGTACATCTCGGTGTGGTCTTCGGCCTGGCCGGAGATGATCAGCGGCGTGCGGGCCTCGTCGATCAGGATCGAGTCCACTTCGTCGACGATGGCGTAGTTCAGCGGGCGCTGCACGCGGTCGGCGATCTCGTAGACCATGTTGTCGCGCAGGTAGTCGAAGCCGTACTCGTTGTTCGTGCCGTAGGTGATGTCGGCGTTGTAGGCGGCCTGCTTGTCTTCGCGGGGCATCTGGGGCAGGTTGATGCCCACGCTCAGACCCAGGAAGTTGTAGAGCTTGCCCATCCACTCCGCGTCGCGGCGTGCCAGGTAGTCGTTGACGGTCACCAGGTGCACGCCCTGGCCGGTCAGGGCATTGAGGTAGACGGGCAGGGTGGCGGTCAGGGTCTTGCCCTCGCCGGTGCGCATTTCGGCGATCTTGCCGTTGTGCAGAGCCATGCCGCCCAGCAGCTGCACGTCGAAGTGGCGCATCTTGAAGACGCGCTTGGAGCCTTCACGGACCACGGCAAAGGCTTCAGGCAGCAGGGCGTCGAGCGATTCACCCTGGGCAATGCGTTGCTTGAACTCGTCGGTCTTGGCGCGCAGTTGATCGTCGCTCAAGGCTTCGAAGGTGGGCTCCAGCGCATTGATCTTGGTCACCGTGCGGCGGTATTCCTTCAGCAGGCGTTCATTACGGCTACCAAAAATCGAGGTGAGAAGCTTGGGCAACATGGAGCAATCAATCCAATCGGTCTGTGTGTCAGCCACATGGCTGACGCTTGGTTTCTGGAGACACTTTCCCCAGCCCACCAAAGCGAAAAAGTGTAGCACCCGGGGGTGGGGGCGGCGTCACCCTGTGAGGGTGGTTTTGCTGGCGTGGTTTTGGCGAGGGTTTTGGGTATGCAGCCAAAGGTAAAAGGCCAGCAGCGCAGTGCAGGCCCCAACTGGTTGGTAGATGCGCCCCTCTTTGATGTGTGCAAAGCGAACTATGGCCAGCATGTAGGCCAACATCGTCCATGCCAGCGCGGCCCCCGAGAGCGCATTGCGTCGCCAAAGTTGCCAACCCGCCCAGGCATAGAACATCGTCAGGGCGATGACCAGGATGAAGGCGTTGCGGTGCGCACCGGTTGCAAGGAAGTTGGCCCAATCCGCCTGATTGATGTCGAAAGTGAGGTGGTTGCCCAGCGCTGCGTGTGCGTGGTCGAGTCCCACGTTCGGCAGAGAGGAGTGCACGAAAAGCAGGTGGCGGGTGGCTTGCACAAACACCACACCCGCCACCATCATGGCCAGCGCAAGAACAAGGTGACGCCAGCGCTCGGGGGAGTCCGTCAAGACGGCCCGGATGATGATGAACAGCGGAATGAACAGGGCCGACTCGCGAGAGGTGATGGCCACAGCAAACAATGCCACCCACCAACCGATGTGGGCTGTGGGAAGCGTGCATGCCAGGTAAGCCAGCATCAGCAGCACGTGTGTTTCAACGAAATCCCACGGATAGCTCCAATAGTGACTCCCCAATCGCCACACTGCCCACGGCAGCAGCAGCGGGACTGCCACCCGCCATCCTGTGATGCCCCGAGCAGCACCCAGACGAGCACACATGACGTACAGCATGGTGTTGCTCGACAGCAGCACGATGATCGCCAGGGTTTTCAGTGGCAAGGCACTGAACCAGCCCAGTGCATGCACCAACGCTGGGCCCAGCAAGCGATTTTGGTAGGCACGCCAGTGAGGGGTGCCCGTCAGCACACCTTGTGAGGCATCCATCAGCACGTGCATGTGCGGTTTGTGTTCACGCCACCACCAGTAAAACTCCAGGTAGCTCACAAGCAAGATCCATCCGCTCACGCAGAGCCATCGAAACCAATTCTTGTGTTGACCCCGTTGTGGGCGATGCTGACTGAGGGAGGATGCGGTCATGCCGATTTTGGGTGTTGAAGTCTTGCGTACGAAAGAGCGGTACTGAAGACGAAACTCACGAGGGCCATCACCACCACCACCACGGCCCCGGAGGGCCAGTCGAGCATGGCTGATATGCGCAGGCCCAGGGTGTAGGCCGACAGCACACGCCAGCCCCTCTTTGTCATCATCTGACCCCGTATGGGCGATACTGTATCAATCGCTTCCCCGACGGTTTCAGACCAAGCTCACCCGTGAACAACAAGCGCTGGACGCCCACCGCTACCTTCAAGCCCATGGTGCCCGACGTGCCCCAGGTCAAGTCGGCCCTGGAGCGTTCCGAGACCCTCGCCAGCCTCATGCAGCGCCTGCGCGCCTCGCAAGAGTGCCTGGCTGCGGTCAAAAGCTGCTTGCCGCCGGCCATGGCCCCGCACGTGAAAGCCGGCCCCATTGACGAAGAGGGCTGGACGTTGCTGGCCGCCAACGCGGCGGTGTCGGCCAAGCTGCGCCAGTTGCAGCCCCGTATCGCGGCGGCCCTGGCGGCCAGAGGCATCAAGGTCAACGCCATCCGGGTGCGGGTGGCGTCGCAGTGATGCGGTGACTCAGGAGGTTTGCGCAGGCATCGGAGCAGGCAGTTGTGCGGCCAGCGCCTGACGTTGGCTGACAGCCTTGCCTTGCAGCACGAAGCCACGCAGTTGCCCTGCGGTGTCGGCCTCGTCGGAGGCAAAGCGACCTTCCAGGGCGTCTTCCGTGACGTGGAACTGCCACTGCCCGCTGGCATCGACCGGGGGCGGACACACCACCGTAGGCCAGGCCGGTGTCTTCACCACCACCGGCATCACCGGGTAGGACACCGGCGTGGGTGTGCCTGCCAGCGTGGCCGCCAAGGCGCGGGCCTGTTGCATCAAGGGCATCACGTAAGGCAGCCACTGGCCCGACACCTCGGCGCAGTCACCCAGGGCATGCACATGCGGCACGCTCGTGGCCAGCATGCGATCTACCTGAACCCCACGCCCCACTAAAGCACCAGCCTGGGCCGCCAAATCCGTGCGCGGCTTCAGCCCCACGGCCGACACCACCAGGTCAGCCTGCAAGCTGCTGCCATCGTTCAACACCACGCTCAGGCCGCTGGCGCTGCGGTTCACCGCCACCACGCTCACGCCCAGCTTGAACTGCGCGCCTGCAGCTTCCAGCCGGGCCAGCAGCACCTCACTGGCCTCGGCTGGCAGCAAGCGAGCCAGCGCCCGGTCGGCCACGTCCACCACGGTGGGCGTCACGCCACGTGCCAACAGGTCATTGGCAAACTCGCAGCCAATCAAGCCGCCGCCCAAAATCACCACCCGCTGCGCGGGCGTGACAGCGGAGCCCGTGTCCAAAGCCTGGGTAAAGCGGGCAAAGTCATCCAGGTCGTTGACTGACAGCACCGCATCGGCGGCATCGCCCTGCAGCGGCAGCCGGATCGGGTCGGCGCCCACGGCCAGCACCAGGTCACGGTAGCGCAGCACTTCGCCCGAATCCAGCGTCAAGGTTTGCGCGGCAGCATCCACCTGCGCCACACGGGTGCGCGGCAGCACACGGGCGCGCAACTCCTCGGCCATCTTCTCGGCCGACTTCATCACCAGCGTGGCGGCGGTCTTGCCGCTGGTCAGCGCGTTCGACAGCATGGGCTTGGAATAAAAGCCCGCACCGCACGCGCTCACCACCACGATGGGCACATCCGCATCGGCCTTGCGCAACTCGCGCGCCAGGTTGTAGCCAGCCAGCCCGGCCCCCACGATCACAACAGGTTCAGACATGTGACGCTCCGGTGATCAGATCGCGACCATCTCGAAGTCGGCCTTGCCCACCCCGCAGTCCGGGCACACCCAGGTGTCGGGCACGTCTTCCCACTTGGTGCCGGCCGCAATGCCGTCTTGAGGCCAGCCCTGGGCTTCGTCATAGATGTAGCCGCACACAATGCACTGGTAGGTTTTCATGAGGTAAAGCAAAAAAGAAGGATTTTGCGCCAGCGGATGCGTGAAGATGGGGCGTGGATACGCCAAGGGGTGGCGGGGCGGAAACCCTGCAATTAGTCGGATACAGTCACGTTGCGCAGGGTAGGCTGATGCGAATTCTCATCCGACTTGTTTCACCATTTCCTTGATGACGGTGTGTTGAATCGTCCGGAGGCAACGCGCCTCCCCGGCCAGGGTCGCCGACAACTCAGGACGCACACGAGCAATCTGCGCGTTTTCTGCCTCAACCTCTTCGTACAGGGCTTGTGCCTCTTGCACGATGCGCCCCTGCAAATGGCTCAGCAGGCGCTCGGCCGTGCCTTTCGCCAGGTTCAACACGGCACCTGCCTCCAACATCCGTTCGCGTGTGATCTCTGAGAAGCGGCGCACATCCAAAATCGGCCAAGCCAATTGGGTTGCGGCGGGCCACGTCACCTTGTCGAAAGCGGGTGAGTCATAACTGGCGACGCTGAGCAGATCGTAGAACGGTGCCAACTGAACCCCCTCATGAGACACCATGAAACTCAGGTTCTTCAGATGGGCATCGCTGTTGCCAACGAGCACATTGAACACCAGCCAGCCAAAGAGCCGCGATCGCGCCACAGCCGGGCTGCGACAAGCCTTCGCCAGCGCAGCCAGACTTGCCATGCTGCCTTGGCTGTACTTGAAACTGCGGTCCAGTCCAAGCAACTGACAGGCGTCGATCACATGCAGGCGCTGCCAGCCCTGCGCGTTGGCCATGCGGTCAAAGCGGTCGATCAGATACACCGGTGAGGGCACGTATCGACGGTGAACATTTGGCACACTGAGGCCCAGACGCTTGGCCAAACGCATCACAAACCACTCGTTGATCACGGAGTGCGGATAGTCCGTGTCTGGGTGGTCAGGCTTCAGAATATGTGTAGAAGGCGTGGCGCCAGCGGGCTCAAACAGCGCCCCATCTTTGAGTACAACAGCCAATTTGTGTTGGGCACCCGCCAGCGACATGCGCTTGATGGCACCGTGGGTCAGCGGCGCCTTGGGCATCAGCCTGATGCGGGCCTCCAAGGCATCGTCCGGCAAGGCCCGCAAAGGTTCATCACTGCGTTGCGCCACATCCGGTGGCAACAAGGTCACAGAACCTGCCGACTCTGCCCCGTACCAAGTCAGCAAGCCGAACGCGTCTGCCGCATCCAGCCTGGCATCACTCGCCAGCAACACGCGCTGGCCCTCTTCGGGCAGCAGGTTGTCAAAATACCATTGCACCGGGCGCTGCGTGGCCCCGTCCAACACAGGCTCGGCGGTGAGCGGAAGATGTGGGCTGAGCGAGAAACCCTTGGGGTTGTTTAGCCACGGGGCGGCGTATTGAAAACTCCACAGCCCACCCACCTCCAGCAAGGAGCCGACCTCGGCTTGATTGATGAAAGCACGCAAGGACCGACCGTTCATGGCCTGTTCCCGCTGGTTGCGGTGTTATCCAACCAGGCGGCCACGCTATCGGGCACATCGACCGTGACCCTGATGCCCAGCCCTTCCAGCACTTGAAACAGCTTTCCCCACTGCACCGATTCACCGCCACGTTCGACTTTGCCGAGGAAGTTCTCGCTCACACCGATGCTGCCGGCCGCGTCGTCTTGTCGGATCTTCTGAGCCTTGCGGCTGGCGCGCACAACGTTGCCGATGGCAGCCGCGTTGTTGATGGGAACTTTCATTGCGAATCCTCGTGATTGCGAGGATTCTGCGGCAATTCACACTGTTCGGCAAGCAATCCTTACGGTCGTGCGGATTGCTCGTGCAAATGCTTCAGTCCTATTGAAATCCGCATGATTGTGAGGATTTTTCGGTTCGATCAACGACCACACCAAGGATTTCGAGGGGCTCGACGTCCAACTGGTCAACCCTTGGGAGCGTCTTGGCTGATTCGCCAAAGCAAATGGGGATCGACCAAGGCGCTTGGGGCACCTGGCCTCAAGCATGGGCCAATGCATATTCCCTGGCTGTTGGCAATGCGCGAGGCAGTGTCTTGGGCTTAGGCAGGGTTGCCTCCCAGCCCAGGCAAGCCAGCCAGATCGCACGGGGAATGGACTTATGGGCTGTGCGGTAGTAGCTCACCATGCGACGGCTGATGCCCAAGGCATCTGCAGCGGAGTTGAGAGACAAGCCGTTGCGGTGCATCCAGGCGTCGAACATCTGGTGGCTGACTTCGCCGGCTTGCTCCTTGGCCCAGGCGTAAACGTTGTCTGCGCCCAGTTCAGCATCGAACCACTCAACGCCATTGCCCCACTCGGCAAGGCGTGCCTTGGAAAAGATCTTCGGCTCCAGCAGTTCAGCCAAGGCAGGGATGCCGCGCAGTACGGGCTCAACATCCACTTCCAGCACCTCCCCAGTGCTCCAGCTCGTGCGCAGCCGATACGGCGCCAAGGCATCAACAGCCTGCAACTTGGGGTGGAAAAATTCGCTCATGGGTTCAACCTCCGCCATTCATCATGCAGCCATGCACGGTTTGACTCGATCCACGACAACTCCTCGCGGATTTGGCGCGCAGCGATTCGGCCAACGATTGCCAAGCTTTCCAACTCGACTGTGCACTCGCGCCCGTCTCGCAGTTGGACATGGACGTGGGGTAGCAGGTGGTCACCGGCGAACATCACCACGCGCGATGCCGAGAATCTGTGCATGACAGGCATTCATCGAATGTAGTGCAATGGTTGCCCTAAGTCAACCATGCAGCCGCCCACGTCGGGGACGTTGACGTCATAGCGCACGGCTTTGCCAGCGCCATGGCTGCGCAGTTGTCCGTTGGCAAGCATTTGGCTCAAGTCACGTGTGGCGGTAGCCTTGGACACGCCAGTCATCTTGATGTACTTCACTCGGTGTATTGACAACAGCTACACGCCTGGCGACAATCCGTATATCTTTTGTGTATGCGTTAATGGGAGAGGCCAATGCGTGACGCCGCCATCAATCTGCGGGCCCTGCCCGAGCAGCGCGACCTGATCGATCAAGCCGCCAGTCTGCTCGGAAAGAGCCGATCCGACTTCATGCTCGAAGCGGCCTGCGACCGCGCTCAGTCTGTCGTGCTGGATCAGGTCTTTTTCAGCCTGGACGCCGACAAGTTCAAGCAGTTCACCGCGATGCTCGACGCACCTCCCGGCCCCAATCACGGGCTTGAACGTCTCATGGCCGTCAAGGCGCCCTGGAGCACCGGCGCGGCATGAGCTTGAAACTGAACGCACCGATTCCGCTCGCCGCCACCCACATCCTGGATGATTTCGCTTGCGGTGAAGCCAGTCTCGATGAATGGCTCAAGCGCCGGGCACTGACCAACCATTTGAGCGGTGCCAGCCGCACCTTCGTTGTCACCGATCAGGAAGGGCGTGTCTACGGCTACTACGCGATGGCTGCGGGTGCAGTTTCACATCAGGCGGCAACCAGCAACGTGCGACGCAACATGCCCGATCCCGTTCCAGTGATGGTTCTGGCCCGGCTGGCTGTCGACCACCGAGTGCAGGGCATCAAGCTTGGGGCATCCCTCCTGCAGGATGCAGTCGGTCGCGCGGTGAGCGTTTCGCAGAACGCCGGTGTCCGGGCGCTGCTCGTCCACGCCCTCCACGACCGCGCCAAGCAGTTTTACGAGCACTACGGCTTCCGGGAGTCACCGCAGCATCCGATGACGCTGATGCTGCGCTTGAACACCGTCAAGGCTTGAGAGAGGAAAGATTGCCAAAGGCGTTGACGCTATGGCTTGGTGGGCACCGTGGCCAAAGGTAAAAACAGCGTCAATGGTGTCTCTGGCAGTGCGATGAAACCGTGATGACGGTAGAACGCTGCGG
>CAYOJR010000021.1:20277-22064 GCA_964404335.1 uncultured Aquabacterium sp. | reverse complement strand
AGGTGGGTTTGCGCGATCTCGCGCGCCAGGGCGCGTGCATCGGCACGGGAGCGGTAGCTGTCGACATCACCAGGCTCGGTGAGCACCTCAGGCATGACCTGCGGCGCGCTCACTGCCTGCACCTGGGGGGCGGGCGTGGATGCGGCTTCCGACGCTGCGGTTTCGGCTTGCTTGGCCTCTTCTGCGGGAGGTTGAGACGTGCTGCATGCGCAGAGCAGGGCGGCACTGAGGCAGAGTCCACTCCAGCGTGAGACGGGGGCAAGATAACGGCGAAGCAGCATGGGCATGTCAGATCGGTAACGGGAGACGGGCAGCAGTGTGACAGGTCAGGGACACCATGCAGGTGACCAAGGCCGGCACGGTGCGCAAAGCCCACGTGTGCAGACGGCCGGTCATCACGGCGTGTGGGATGGGTTGAGGGGGGAGCGGCGGTGAGCGCGGATGCGTTGGTGAATCTGCTTGATCAGCTTTTGCGCGTCTCGAACAGAGGGTGCAGCGTGGTGGGCGGGCTTGGCGTAGCGCAAGGCGTCCAGTTCGCTCAGTTGGGCCTGCAGGAAGCTTTGCAGTTCTGCCGGAACCGTGCGTGGTGAGGCGTTGCGCAAGTGTTGTGCCCAGGCAAGCGCTGGCGCTGGCGCCGGGCAGCCTTCGGGGGATGGCAAGCCCAGGCTGATGAGGCTGCGGTGGAGTTGCCACATCGCTTGCTCCCACGGGCTGCGTAAGGTGCGTGGACGCTGCCACCACAACCATGCCAGGCCGCTCAGGCTCACGGCAGCGAAAATCAGGGCGCAGATGCGCAGGAGGTCGCTCCAGCTGCGCGCATCCACGCCCCAGTTCTGCAGCAGACCGAGCTGCTGGTCGCGTGCGTACTGCAGCACCCACACATTCCAGCGGTGGTTGCCTGCATCCATGTAGGCGCGCCAGGTGCGCAACCAGCCGCCCTGGCCTTCGCCCAACACACCGGCCAGTCCTCCTGCTCCGAGTTGTGCACCGCTGTTGCGCTCAATGCGTTCGGGGGCCACCGCTGCGGTGGGGTCCACGTGCACCCAGCCCTCACCCTCGTGCCAGAACTCGGCCCAGGCATGAGCGTCACTGTTGCGCACCACATGGTGTCCATCGACCACGTTGAGTTCGGCGCCCTGAAATCCTGTCACCACCCGAGCTGGCACGCCCATGGCACGCATCACGACCACATAGGCCGTGGCGAAGTGTTCGCAAAACCCGGTGCGGCGATCCAGCCAGAAGCGATCAATCAGATGAGGCTCGGGTCGGCCATCCGGGCCAGGGGCGTCGTCTTCGGGCGCGAGGGTGTAGACAAACTTCTCGGTGCGGATGTGCTGCAACAGTGCCTGAGACACGGTGCGCGCATCGGCCTGCGCCAACGCAGGGCTGGTACGCTGCGCACGCGCCCACGCCAGCGTGCGCGGGTTGAAACCTGCGGGCAGTTGCAGGTAAGGGGTCCGCTGCGGCAAACCGTCGTCCAAGGTGGTATCGCGGGCACCCAGCCACGCCTGCCCACTCACCTGAATGCGCTCTCCCACGGGGCGCTCGGCCTCCCAGTCCAGGCCCCAGCGACGCATGGCAGGTTGGGTGGCTGGCGGGGTGGGCATGGCCACCAGCGTCCCGTCCAGCAAAGGCAGGGATCGCATCCGGGTGGGCTCCAGGGTGGCCTGGTAACTCAGCGAACGGCCTGGCGTCTGGATGGTGGGGCCGGAATCGGTGCCCGGTTGGCGGCGGAACGGCAAGGTGCGCGCTGACCAGACCTGGCCATCGAACCAGGTCAGCACCGG
>CAYOJR010000021.1:18616-20177 GCA_964404335.1 uncultured Aquabacterium sp. | reverse complement strand
GATGCTCTGCGAATACAGAAACTGCGTGAATGCCAGGAAGAAGCCCAGGCAGGTCACCACAAAGGCATCGCGTCGGGCGCGCAACTCCAGCGTTTTGAGCGCGGCCAGCACCGTCACCAGCGTGATGCCTGCCTCGCGGCCAAACAGGCTATGGTGGGTTGCCAGGGTCAGCCCCACGGCCCCCGCCAAACTGATGAACAGCACCCAGCGAGGTGGCAGCGGTGCATCGCGCCAGGCCAGCCCCGCCCGCCAAAGCAAGGCGACCACCGTGCCCACGCTGCACCACACAGGCAGACGACTGAAGTGAGGTGCCAGGCTCCAGGCCAGGGCCAGCAGCAACCACAGCGTGTCGCGGCCTTCGCGAGTCAGCGTGGCCGTGGTGGGGCGCAGCATCAGGTGTCTCCCTTGCCCGGTCCAGGCCAGGTGGCCAGTGCGTCCAGGCATTCGCGCAAATGAGCGGCGCCACGGTTGCAGGCCACGGTGTGTCCGGGCAGCTTCAGACCGTAGACGCCGTTGGGACCTTCCAGGCTGCTTTCGGCCTGCACCAACCAGGTTGCCAGACGCGACAGACGGGCCTCGACACTCAAGCCCGCCAGGCCGGGACTGTGCTCAAAGTCCAGCCACAGGTCAGGCGAGCGGCCCTGTTCCGACGTGCGACTGACCAAGCCCGTGCCCGAGGCGATCGCATGGCTGGATTTCTTCCAGGCGATCCAGCGCATCGGGTCACCGCGTCGGTAATCGCGCAAGCCTTCGGGCGGCTCCGGGCTGTGACTCGACTGGCGCGTGCTGGCGCTGAGCGCGGCCTCGGCATGCCAGGCGGGCAGCGCAGGTGCATGGGGGTCGAGTGCGGGCCAGATCAGCACGCGGCTGAGCGGACGCCAGTAAGCCCAAGCGCGAAACAGGCCAAGGGGGTAGCCTGACTCGATCGTCATGCGAGGCAAGGTCAGCCAGCCGCGTTGTGGGGCGGGCACGTCGAGCTCCATCACGGCGTCTTGCCCGGCCGCAACTTCGATCTGCTGCGCGAGGCCGCCTTGCGCTTGCGCCTGCAGCCCCCAGCGTCCCTTCTTGAGGTGGGTGTTGTGCAGGCCCACGCTCAACGAGAGGACGGACCCTGCATGCACACTGCGCGCCGACAACAGGCGCACCTGCAAGCCCTGCAAATTGCCGTGGGTCAGGTGCGCTGCGGCCAGGGCGCTGCCACCGAGCAAAAAGGTGAGTGCATAGCCCAGGTTGAGCCGTTCATTGATCGAGGCCGCCAGCAAGATGAGCAGCACCGCAGCGAAACTCCAGCCGCTCTGGGTGGGCAGGATGTACAGGTTGCGGTGTGTCAGCGTCAGCTGGTCAACGCGAGGCAGACGTGCCTCCCACCAGGCGTCCCAGCGCTGGCGCAGCAGGGTCATCGGCCCCTTGCTCATGGCACCGGCACCGACTCCAGCAAAGCCCGAGCCTGGGCTGCGGCACTGCGGCCCGATTGCGGCAAAGCCTGCAGGCGGTGCGCCACGGCAGGCACCCACAGCACCTGCAGGTCTTCTGGCGAGACATGGCCACGTCCCAGCACCAG
>CAYOJR010000021.1:0-18516 GCA_964404335.1 uncultured Aquabacterium sp. | reverse complement strand
TGCGACTCCGGCAGCGGATGCGTGCCCAACTGATCGCCCGGGTTCTGCGTGGCAATCACGAAAAACGGCGAGGGCAGGGGGCGGGTCTCTCCCTCTGCGGACACCTGACGCTCCTCCATCGCCTCCAGCAGGGCGCTCTGGGTGCGCGGCCCGGCCCGGTTGATCTCGTCGGCCAGCAGCACCTGAGCGAACACAGGCCCGGGGTGGAAGACGAAATCCTCCTTGTGACGGTCGTACACGCTCACGCCGATCAGGTCGGACGGCAGCAGGTCGGCCGTGAACTGGATGCGCGAAAAGCTCAAACCCAGGCTGTGTGCCAGAGCGTGCGACAAGGTGGTTTTCCCCACGCCGGGCACGTCTTCAATCAGCAGGTGACCAGAGGCCAGCAAACAGATGACACTCAAGGTCACTTGCTCGTGCTTGCCCACAATGATCGTGCTAACCTGATCAACGAGACGCGTGATCTGCGAAGTCTGGGCTGGCGAGGGCGTGTGCGCCGTGGCGGCGGTCGAAGATTCTTTGCGGAGCATGGTGAAACCATAACTCAAACCCGCCAAAGATGCGGCGGCAGGATGAACCCATGGCAACCGGCTATTTTTCCCACCCAGACTGTCTGGCTCATGTGATGGGGGAAGGGCACCCGGAAGGGCCGCAGCGCATTCTGGCGATTGAAGACGAATTGAGGTCACAGGGGCTGGAGGCCCATCTGGTGCGCGGTGAGGTGCCGCTGGCCAGCAACGACGACCTGGCACTCGCGCACGACCTGAACTACGTTCTGACCCTGGACGACATCCTCCAGCAACTTGAAACCACTGGAGACAGCCGGGCGCTCGACCCGGACACCTGGGCCTGCCCGGGGACCCGTTCGGCAGCCTGGCGTGCGGCAGGGGCCGCCATCGCCGCCACCGATGCCGTGCTCGACGGTCAGGTCGACAACGCTTTTTGCGCCATTCGCCCGCCTGGGCACCATGCGCCGCATAACAAGACCATGGGTTTCTGCTTCTTCAACAACGTCGCGGTGGCGGCACGCCACGCACTCGACGTCAGGGGACTGAAAAGGGTGGCCATTGTTGACTTCGACGTGCACCACGGCAATGGCACCGAAGACATCTTTGCCGGCGATGACCGCGTCCTGATGGTCGGCCTGTTCCAGCACCCCCTCTATCCCTTCAGCGGGGCAGAGTCGCGCGCCGGGAACATGGTCAACGTGCCGGTGCCGGCGCGCAGCAATGGTCAGACCATCCGTGACGTCATCGAGAGCTACTGGCTCTACCGATTGGAAGACTTCCGTCCTGAAATGATCTTCATCTCGGCCGGGTTCGATGCGCACCGCGAAGACGACATGGGCGGCCTGCAACTGGTCGAGGCCGACTATGCCTGGATCACAGCGAAAATCGTGGAAGTGGCGCAACGCTTTGCGCACGGACGTGTGGTGTCTTGCCTCGAAGGCGGGTATCACGTCAGCGCGCTGGCTCGCAGCGTGGCGGCCCACGTTCGTGCCTTGCTTGAGGCCTGATCCCTCGGCCCTGCTCTTCGTTTGATACATGACCCTCTCCCATCCCGTTCAAGACACCTCTCCCTTGACAGCGCGCGAGCTGTCCAACCTCTGGGCCCACCTTCAGACACCGGTCGCCTTGAACGAAATCGCCATCTTGCTCGGGTGCCTGGGGCTGTCGTGGTTGATCGTGCGCCTGTGGCGAGGCCGTCAGGGGGATGTGCGCTCCATCTGGCTGGGACACCACGTCATCGACGGCGCGCTGTTTCCAGTGCTGTCGTTGGTGCTGGCTTTGATGGCTTACCGCCTGTTCCAGGGGCCTCTGCCCATGCTTGTGTTTCAGGTGGCACTGCCGGTGCTGATGTCGCTGGCGGTCATCCGGGTCACGGTCAAGGTGCTGCGTGTGGTGTTTCCCGAATCCCAGAAGATGCGTGTGCTCGAGCGCACGGTATCTTGGCTGGCATGGCTGGCCACGGTCCTGTGGGTCACGGGACTCTTGCCCATCCTGCTGACCGAGATGGAAGGGGTGACCTGGAAGCTGGGCGGCAGCGTCGTCAACCTGCGTAATCTGGTCGAGGGCGTCATCAGCGCCGTGCTCGTCCTGATCCTGGCGCTGTCCCTGTCGTCGGCGCTGGAAGCCCAACTGCTCAAAGGGGCCACCGACAACCTCTCCCTGCGCAAGATGGCGGTCAACGCCATGCGCTCCATCTTGCTGTTGGTCGGATTGATGCTGGCGCTGTCCACCGCCGGCATCGACCTGACGGCCCTGTCTGTCTTCGGGGGCGCCATCGGTGTGGGTTTGGGTTTTGGCCTGCAAAAGCTCGCGGCCAACTATGTCAGCGGGTTCGTGATTCTGGCCGAGCGCAGCCTGCGCATCGGTGACCTGGTCAAGGTCGACAACTTTGAAGGCACCATCACCGACATCAACACCCGTTACACCGTCTTGCGCGCTGCAGGGGGGCGCGAGGCCATCGTGCCCAATGAGACCCTGATGACCCAGCGGGTGGAGAACGCCTCCTTGTCAGATCGACAAGTCTCTGTCAGCACTGTGGTGCAGGTGGCCTATGGCACCGACGTGAGAGCCCTGTTTCCCGAACTGCTGGCGGCCATCTCCGAGGTGCCGCGCGTGATGGCTGTGCCGGCCCCCTCGGTGCAGTTGAGCAATTTCGCCGCTGATGGCTTGGAATTGACCATCACCTTCTGGGTGCAAGACCCTGAGCTGGGCCTGGGTGGGCCGCGCTCGAACGTGAACCTGGCCGTGCTCGACACCCTCAACCGCCTGGGCATCGACATCCCTTTCCCGCAGCGTGTGCTTCACCACGCCGCCCCCTCTGCGGTGCGGCCGCATGAGGTATCCTCGGCGGCACCATGAGCTATCCCTTTCAAGCGGATGCCCGCATGCACGCCTCGGTTGTGGGGCTGATCCTGTTGGCAACCCTGATCCTGTCGTTGCTGCTCGGCACGTGGCTGGTCGTGTTGTCGGGTGCCGCAGTGCTGGTGCTGTGCCTGCTGGTATGGCGTGCCTCACCGCGTGAGGTGCCGGCCCAGTCCGGAGTTGTCCTGTCGCCCGCCGATGGTCGCGTCGTCAAGATTGAAAAAGCCCGTGACCCCTATGCCAACCGCGATGCCCTGCGCATCAGCGTGTTCATGAACCTGTTCGACACCCAGGGCAACCGCGCCAGCGTTGATGGCGTCGTCCAGCAAATCCAGTATTTCCCCGGCCACCTTGTCAGCACCGACCTGGATACCGCCTCGCGTCACAACGAGCGCAATGCCGTCGTCATCGATTCGCAGGGCCAGATCGTGACCTTGGTGCAAAGCGCCGGTCTGTTTGCGCGTCGCATCCTGTGTCATGTCAAAGCGGGTGACCGCCTCACGCGGGGGCAGCGCTACGGCCTGATCCGCTTTGGTTCGCGCGTTGACGTTTACCTGCCACCTCACGCCGTGCCCAAAGTGGCACCGGGCGAAAAGGTGTGCGCCACCACCACCATTCTCGCGACCCTGGTCGCGGCCTGAGCATGCCAACTCTCCCTCCCCAGGACCCCGATCACCTCGAGGATCACGACAGCCACGACGTCGAAGAAGCGCCGCGTCGTCGTCGCAAGGGCATCTACATCCTGCCCAACCTGTTCACCCTGGCGGCGTTGTTTGGCGGCTTCTACGCCATCGTGATGGCCATGAACGGCAAGTTCGACCTGGCCGCCATCGGCATCTTCTGCGCGGCCGTACTCGACAGCCTCGACGGCCGAGTCGCCCGGATGACCAACACGCAAAGCGCGTTCGGCGAGCAGATGGACAGCCTGTCCGACATGGTGTCCTTTGGTGCCGCACCGGCCCTGATCATGTACGAATGGGCCTTGAAAGACATGGGCAAGCTGGGGTGGATCGCGGCCTTTGTGTACTGCTCGGGTGCAGCCTTGCGTCTGGCCCGTTTCAACACCAACATCGGCGTGGTGGACAAGCGCTTTTTCCAGGGCTTGCCGAGTCCTGCCGCCGCAGCGCTGGTCATGGGCTTGATCTGGGTGGTGACAGACCTGGGTGAAACCGCCCAAAGTTTGCAAGGCATGATCTGGCTGGCCTGTGGCTTCACCCTCTATGCAGGGCTGACCATGGTCACCAACGTGCCGTTCTACAGCTTCAAGGACGTCAACTTCCGTCGCTCCGTGCCCTTCATCGCCATCGTGGCCATCGCCTTGGGCATTTCGGTGATCACCATTCACCCGCCCATCGTGTTGTTCGCCGTGTTCGTCATCTATGGTTGTTCTGGTTACGGTGTCTACATCTGGCGCCGCATGAAAGGCAAGCCGGTGAGCGTGATCTCCACCTCCACCGACGAGCCGGACGAAGCCGGCCTGCACCGCTAACCTGTTTTCGGGGGAATCCCACCATGACCGACAAACTCATCATTTTCGACACCACCCTGCGCGATGGCGAGCAGTCCCCGGGCGCCTCGATGACGCGCGAAGAAAAGCTGCGCATTGCCAAGCAGCTCGAGCGCATGAAGGTGGACGTGATGGAAGCCGGTTTTGCCGCCGCTTCCAACGGTGACTTCGAGGCCATCAAGGCCATTGCCGATGTCATCAAGGACTCCACCGTCTGCTCGCTGGCACGTGCCAACGACCGCGACATCAGTCGCGCCGCCGAGGCACTGAAGGGCGCCAACTCCTGGCGCATCCACACCTTCATCGCCACCAGCCCTCTCCACATGGAGAAAAAACTGCGCATGTCGCCCGAGCAGGTGCTGGAGCAGGCCAAGCAGGCGGTGCGTTTCGCCCGCAACCTGACGTCCGACGTCGAGTTCTCGGCCGAAGACGGCTACCGCTCCGAGCTCGATTTCCTGGCCCGCGTCTGCGAAGCCGTCATCAACGAGGGCGCCACCACCATCAACATTCCCGATACGGTGGGCTACGCCATCCCCGAGCTGTACGGCAACTTCATTCGCGAGTTGCGCGCCAAGGTGCCCAATTCTGACAAGGCCATCTGGTCCGTGCACTGTCACAACGACCTGGGCATGGCCGTGGCCAACTCGCTGGCTGGCGTCAAGATCGGTGGCGCCCGCCAGGTGGAGTGCACCATCAACGGCCTGGGCGAGCGCGCCGGCAACTGCGCCATGGAAGAGGTGGTCATGGCCATCAAGACCCGGCGCGACTATTTCGGTCTGGATGTGGGGGTCGATACCCGCCAGATCATGCCCGCGTCGCGCCTGGTGTCACAGACCACCGGTTTCGTCGTGCAGCCCAACAAGGCCGTGGTCGGCGCCAACGCCTTCGCCCATGCCTCCGGCATCCACCAAGATGGCGTGCTCAAGGCGCGCGACACCTACGAAATCATGCGAGCCGAAGACGTGGGCTGGGCCGCCAACAAGATCGTGCTGGGCAAGCTCTCGGGCCGCAACGCCTTCAAGCAGCGCCTTGAAGAGTTGGGCATCGATCTGGACTCCGAAGCCGAAGTCAACGCCGCCTTTGCCAAGTTCAAGGAGCTGGCCGACCGCAAGAGCGAGATCTTCGACGAAGACATCATTGCCCTGGTGGGTGACGAGAGTGTGACCAGCGAACAGGAGCACTACCGCCTGGTGGCGCTGGCACAGCGCTCCGAAACTGGCGAGCGTCCGCATGCGCGCGTGGTGTTCGCGGCCGGCACCGTCGAACACACCGCTGAGGCCGATGGCAACGGTCCGGTCGACGCCAGCCTCAAAGCAATCGAGACAGTCGTGAAAAGTGGCGCAGAAATTCTGCTGTACTCGGTGAACGCAATCACCTCAGGGAGCACAGAATCGCAAGGAGAAGTGACCGTGCGCTTGCAACTGGGTGGGCGAGTGGTCAACGGCGTGGGGGCTGATCCTGACATTGTGGTCGCCTCCGCCAAGGCTTACCTGTCGGCCCTCAACAAGCTGCACAGCAACGCGGAAAAGGTGGCTGCGCAGGGGTAAGCGGGGGTGCAAATAACCTGATTCCTCAGGTTACTTGATAAAGGGCGCGTAAGTCGTTGATCTTGCGCGCCTTTTTATTTACACTTTCTGCAAGACGAAAGGGTTGTACCGTGGCACACGCAAATTGGAAGAAAAACTGGCTGACTTGGGCCTTGGCCTCGGTGTTATCCCTGGCTGTGACCGTGCCTGCCCAGGCGACCAAGTCCGAGCCCACCAAATCCAGCAGCAAGTCCACGGCGGCCAAGAGCAAAGCCAAGCCGGTAGCCTCCAAGAGCGTGTCCAGCAAAGAACGCGTGGCCAAGTCTTCGGCACGCAAGAAGAGCACTCAGCTTGCGCGTGCGTCGGCTAAAAAGGGCGACAAAGCCGAATCTCGCGCCGAGCGTGTGGCGCGTGTTCGCGCTGAGGCTCGCCAAGCCAAGGTGGCCAAGCGCTCCTCGGGTCTTCGTACTGCGGCAGCCTCTGCCGCCGACAAGCGTGCCGTGCGCCCCCTGGTTGTTCGCTCGTCTCTGTCTTCTCAGCAGGGATTCAGCGGCATGACCACTGCGGCCGGTGCCGTACGTGCCTCTTACGGTCAGATTTACGGCTTGCACCAGACTCCCGACCCCTTGGATCTGCAGTCCAGCGTGGCGCTGGTGATGGATCAGGACACCAACGAGGTGGTGTTCGCCAAGAACTCCGAGGCGGTGCTGCCGATTGCCTCCCTGACCAAGTTGATGACGGCCCTCGTCATGGTTGAGGCGCAGCTGCCTTACGACGAAGAGATCACCATCACCTATGACGACGTGGACACCGAGAAGAACAGCGGTTCACGTCTGGCGGTCGGCACCACCTTGACCCGTGGGGAGTTGCTGCATCTCGCGCTGATGTCGTCCGAGAATCGCGCTGCGCACGCCTTGGGCCGGACCTACCCAGGTGGATTGGGTGCTTTCGTGCGCACCATGAATGCCAAGGCCCGCAGCCTGGGCATGATCGACACCCGTTATGTGGACCCGACGGGCCTCAACAGTGGCAACCAGTCCAGTGCCAAAGACTTGGCCTCACTCGCCAAGGCCGCGTACCAACACCCACTGATCCGTGAGTTGTCGGTCTCGCCAGAGCACGCCGTGAACCTGGGCAGGCGCCAACTGCAATACCGCAACACCAACAGCCTGGTGCGTGATCCGGCCTGGGACATCGGCTTGCAGAAAACGGGCTACATCGTCGAGGCAGGGCGTTGCCTGGTCATGCAGGCCAAGATGGCCGGCCGCAAGTTCATCATGGTCTTCCTGGACTCGTCGGGCAAGTACGCGCGTCAAGCTGACGCTGAGCGTGTACGTCGCTGGATCGAGAGCGCATCCATCAAAGGTGCGGTGGGCAGCGTGAGGGAAGCGTCCGCAAACGCTTCCTGATGCTCACTCCGGCGCTCGCCACCCCAGCTTCGCAGAGATGCGCAGCGCGGTGGCTTTGAGGGCCTCCACCCATTCGCTGCGCAGATCGCCGCCTTGCCATGACAACGCCAGGCATGCCGTGACCTGCCCCAGATCATTGCGGATCGGGGTGGCGGCCATGTGCTGACCTGCCCCCGTGGCTTCGTGCTGCAGCGCAATCCCTTGCGTGCGCAGAGCATCGAGTTCACGCTGAACAGCGTCCAGACTGTCACCCTGCAACTGGCACAGGGTCTGCAACAACAGGCTTGATTCATCCAGCAGCAAGACCTTGCCTGCGGCACTGCGGGTCAGAGGTGCGCGCTGCCCATCCGCACGGGTCAACTGAATCCCATTGCGCTCGACCACCGTCCGCTCCACGCACACAGCCTCGTCGTCTTGACGCACGAAGAGCGAGACCGCATGCCCGGACAGGCGGTGTAACTCCTGCATGGGGCGGCCGGCCTGCTCACGCACGTCCAGGCGAGATTTCACCAGGTTGCCCAGGGCCAGCAGGCGCATGCCCAGCCGGTAATGGCCGGGGCCGGAGCGCTCCACCAAGCCGCCCACCGCCAGATCATTGAGGATGCGATGCGCGGTGGAAGGGTGCAGTCCCGTGCGTTCACTGGCCACTTTCAGTGACAGGGCCTGCCCCTCTGAGGCCAGGGCGTCGAGCAAGGCGAACATGCGGCTCATCACCTGCACGGACGTGGTCGGGGTCGGCGAATCACTCATCGGCATTTCTTTCGACGAAGGGGATTTTGAACTGTGATATTCCTCCTGAACCCGGAAATAATCAACTGCAACGAGGGTGAATGCGCTATCGGAATCCCTTGATTCGGTATTTCATGACACCTGAACTTGATGGATCTGGATGAATGAGCTTGTCTGTTTTCCGCACCCTGTGCCTCCTTGGTCTTGTTTGCCTGAGCCCGCTGACCCACGCTGCCACCCGACTGCCCGCCACGGTTGGTTCAGCCTCATCGGCCGCGTCGTCTGCGCCGGGCGCCGTGCCAGACAGCGCCCCCGTCACCGCAGCATCTGGGCCTGCATCGGCAGCAGAAGCGACAAAGGTCCAGGCGACGGCGGCTTCGGCGGCCTCCGGGGCGGCTGCGGCCGTGCCTCGCCGCTGGGTGAGGGCGCCTCGCGTGCATGGCCGGCTCAGCGCCGACGATCTCGGGCTGATCATCAATGAAGACGATCCCTATTCTGTCCAGATAGGCGCTTACTACGCCAAGGCGCGGCAGATTCCGGCCTCTCGCATCCTGCGGGTGCGCCTGCCCGTCAACCCGGTGCTCACCCCCGGTGAGTTTGAGGACTTTGCAAAGCAGGTCGATGCCTTCTACGGCAAGCGCGTGCAGGGACTGGCCTTGAGTTGGCGCCAACCCTATGCGGTCAACTGCAATGCCATCACGGGCGCCTTGACCATGGGCTATGACCACCGTCTGTGCAGCAATACCTGCGGCATCAGTCGAGCGTCCACCTACTTCGGCGGAATTTCCACACGCCCCCATGCCGACCACGGCATGCGCCTGAGCATGTTGCTGGCGGCCAGCGATGTGGCATCGGCCAAGGCCATGATCGACCGGGGGGTGCGTGCCGATCACACGCTTGGCTTGCGTGGCGCCCTGCCAGCGCAGGTCCACTTCGTTCGCACCTCGGATCACATCCGCAGTCAGCGACATCTGCTGTTTCCGCCAGCCGGTCTGGTGCGACAGTTCGGCATCGAGGTGCACCTGAACGAAACCGATGCCTTGCAAGACGCTGACCGTGTGTTGCTCTACCTCACCGGCAGGGAGCGGGTTTCGCATCTCGACACCATCGGTTTCCTGCCAGGGGCACTTGCCGACCACCTGACGTCGTTTGGCGGTGTGCTCGACGGCTCACACGGGCAAATGACGGTGCTGTCCTGGATTGATGCCGGCGCCACGGCCAGCTACGGCACGGCCAGCGAACCCTGTGCGCATCTGCAGAAATTCCCCGATCCCCAGGCGCTTGTGCTGTTCTATGTCCAGGGTGCGACCGCTCTGGAGGCCTATTGGAAGAGTGTGCGTTGGCCCCAGCAGGGCCTGTTCGTGGGCGAGCCGCTGGCGGCGCCCTTCAGTCGCGCACCCAGCCCCACTGCACGCGCTGACTGATCCACCACTTGCGCAGTGGGGTGAGCAGCACACGCTCATGCAGGATGCGGTCACCCTTGCCCGCGATTTCCTGCAACTGCGCCAGGTGAATGTGCGCCAACACCCGCAAGGGCAACAGCGCCTGCGCCTCGGTGACCGGCAGGGCCGCGATGGCTTCCAGACCTTGCTCGATGCTGGCGCGGGCCTGTCCGATCAGGTGGTGCAACAAACCAGGCCAACCGGGTGCGGGCTGGTTGGCGTCGGGTTTGCTCAACTGGTGCGCGCGCACGTCGTGGGTCTGCAGCACGTCAATCGGCACATTGACCCAACCCAGACGGGCATCCAGCCCCAGGCGCGCCACCTGGTGTGATTGGCGCAACCCCGTGCCCAGCATGCAGGCCGCCGAGCGTGCCTCCGTGCTGCTGGCGCCCAGGATGCACGCGGCCCCCTCCAGCGCGGCACCGGTGGTCATCCGGTTGTGCCGTTGCAGGGTCGCGTCGTCCAGCCATCGGGTCTGATGCACCAGTTGAATCAGGCCCTCCGTCTGTTGCGTCCAGAGCGCGAGTTCGGGCCACACACTGGGCGCCTGCAGCGGGGGGAGGGCGACACGCGCCTGCAACAAGGGATGTTGCGCCTTGCCGCTCATGCCAGCGATCACCTCCTGGGCCCACCACTGCAATTTGCGTTCAGCCACGCCAGCATCGCTCACTTCAAACGGGATGCGGCTCACCTCATGCCACCACTGCATCCACACCTGCAGGGCAGGGCGAATCGCCAGAGGTGCGCAGCGCAAGGCGTGATACAGGCTGCTGCCCGGACGAGGCACAGTCGAAGCGGGGGCGACAGCAGGCGCGGGAGAGGAGGTGGAATTCATGTCATTAAATCAGCACAGACCTGCCATTGTCTCAATAGCCTGATTGACAGGTGCAAGCGCTATTTTCTACATTACTGACCCACGGGTCAGTTACGATTGCACCTGTGTCGCCACCCCGCTGCCAAAATGGCCGCGCAGAGGGTGGTTTGCTTCTTTCTTTGCGGAACAACATGAACTCCCTGCGCTGGTCCAAGGCTTCCTACTACGTTCTTCTGCCTGTGATGGCGGCTCTGTTGGCGGGGTGCGGCAAGAAGCCGGTGACGGAGCCACCGGTGCGTGCGGTGCGCACCTTGATGCTGGCCGAAACCGGTGGGGTGCTCGAGCGCGAGTTTGCCGCTGAAGTCCGTGCCCGCACCGAATCCCGTCTGGGTTTTCGCGTCGGAGGCAAGGTCAATCGCCGTCTGGTCGAGCTGGGTCAAAGCGTGACCCGTGGTCAGGTGTTGGCACAACTGGATCCGCAAGACCTGCAACTGGCCCAGGAGGCCGCCCGTGCAGGACTGGCAGCAGCCGAAGCACAGGCCACTCAGGCCGCAGCCAATTACAAGCGCTTCGTCGAGCTCAAGTCCCAAGGCTTCATCAGTGCTGCTGAGCTGGAGCGCCACGACACCATGAACAAGGCGGCACAAGCCAGCCTGCGTCAGGCGAGGGCCCAGGCCGGCGTGCAAGGCAATCAGACCAGCTACGCCGCCCTCACGGCCGATGCGCCGGGCGTCATCACCGGGGTGGACCTGGAGCCTGGCATGGTTGTGGGCGCTGGCATGCCTGTGCTGACCCTGGCGCACGATGGCCCGCGCGATGTGGTGTTCTCGGTGCCTGAAGACATGGGGCCGACGGTGCGCAGCCTGATGGGTAAGCCGGGGGCGCTCAAGGCTCGTCGCTGGGGCACGCAGGACTGGGTACCCGTCACCCTCCGCGAGGTCGCCGCTGCCACCGATCCCTTGACACGCACCTATCTGGTCAAGGCCGATGTGGGGCGCGCAGGGTTCGAGTTGGGGCAGACCGCCACGGTTGGGATGAATGCGCCGGTGCGCGCCGCACAAGGCGTTCGCGTGCCTGTCAATGCCTTGGCTGAACGCGGTGGCAAATCCGTGCTCTGGGTGCTCGATGGCAAGACCATGACCGTCAATCCTGTCGAGGTGACGACCAAGGACATCACCGGCAACCTGATCCTTGTTTCGCAAGGCATCCAGCCTGGTCAGGAGATCGTCACCGCAGGTGTTCACGTGCTGACACCCGGTCAGAAGGTGCGCCGCTATCAGGCTCCCAATGCCAGTGCGCAGCCAGCGGCTCCTGTGACACCTGCAGCTTCCGCAGCCACACCGGCCTCCGGTGCCGCATCCTGATCGAGCGGGAGCTTACGCATGTCGATGTCCCGCCAATCCTGGTCCAAGGACCAGCGTTTCAACGTATCACGCTGGGCGCTCGAGCACCCGGCCCTCACGCGCTATCTGATGATTGTGCTGATGGTGCTGGGCGCCGCAGCCTATTTCACCCTCGGGCAGGACGAAGATCCGCCCTTCGCCTTCCGCGTGATGGTGGTGCGCGCTTACTGGCCGGGCGCCACCGCCCAGGAGGTGGCCGAGCAAGTCACCGACAAGATCGAGCGCACCCTGCAAGAGGTGCCTTACGCCGACAAGATCCAGTCCTACACCAAGCCGGGTGAATCCTTCACCCTGATGATGGTCAAGGACAACTCACCGCCCAAAGAGATCCCCAACCTTTGGTACCAGGTGCGCAAGAAGGTGGGCGACATGCGCTACACCCTGCCGCAAGGTGTGATCGGCCCCTTCTTCAACGACGAATTCGGCGACGTGTACGGCTCCATCTACGCCTTGTCTGCCGATGGCTTCTCACAGGAGGAGTTACGCCAGTTCGCCGAGCGCGTGCGCTCCGAGATGCTGCGGGTGCCCAGCGTTGCCAAGGTCGAGTTGTTTGGTGTTCAGCCTGAAAAGCTCTTCATCGAGATCCCGCAACGGCGCGTCGCCCAACTCGGCATCGACATGGGGCAGGTTTTGGCGCAGTTGAATGCGCAAAACGCCGTCGAAGGCGCAGGTGTGTACGCAGGCGATCGCAACAATATCCAGATGCGCGTCAACGGGGCCTTGCAGTCTGTCGAGCAATTGCGCAACCTGCCGATTCGGGTCATTCACCCAGTCACGCACCAGGCGCGCTCCATCAAGCTGGGCGACATCGCCACCATCAGCCGTGGCTATGAAGACCCGCCCGCCACCAAGGTCCGCCACCAGGGCAAGGAAGTGGTGGCACTCGGCGTGTCCATGGCCAAGGGGGGCGACATCATCGCCCTGGGTGAGCACCTCACCACCACCGTCGAGCGCTTGCGCAACGAACTGCCTGTGGGCATCGAACTCGACCAGATCCAGAACCAGCCCCAGTCTGTCAAAAGCTCGGTGGGTGAATTCGTCAAGGTGCTTCTGGAAGCCGTGTTTGTCGTGCTCGCCGTCAGCTTCCTGAGCCTGGGCCTGCACACCCGCCCCCTGCGCCTGGACATCTGGCCTGGCCTGGTGGTTGCCATCACCATCCCCCTGGTCTTGGCCGTCACCTTCCTCATCATGAAGTACTGGGGTGTGGGCCTGCACAAGATCTCATTGGGTGCACTCATCATCGCGCTGGGCCTGTTGGTGGACGATGCCATCATTGCCGTTGAAATGATGGTCCACAAGCTCGAAGAGGGCTACGACAAACTGCACGCAGCGACGGCAGCCTACGACCTGACGGCGATGCCCATGCTCACTGGCACCCTCATCACCGCAGCCGGTTTCCTGCCCATTGGCATGGCCAACTCGGCCACCGGGGAATACACCTTCGCCATCTTCGCCGTCACCGCTGCCGCACTGGTGATCTCTTGGATCGTCTCCGTGTACTTTGTGCCCTACCTCGGCCAGCAACTGCTCAAGACCAAACCCAAGATTGCCCACGGCAGCAACGAAGACCTGTACAACACCCCGTTCTACAGTCGCTTCAAGGCCACTGTGAACTGGTGTGTTGAACACCGCTGGATCACCATTGGCTTGACGATTGGCTCACTCGTGCTGGGCGTCATGGGCATGGGCAAGGTGCAGCAGCAGTTTTTCCCCGACTCCAGTCGCCCTGAAATCCTGGTGGACCTCTGGTTGCCCGAAGGCAGCAGCTTTGATGCGTCTGAAGACCTGGCTCGCCGCGTCGAACAGCGACTCATGAAAGAGCCAGGCGTGACCGCCGTCAGCACCTGGGTGGGTTCCGGCCTGCCGCGCTTCTACCTGCCGATGGACCAGATTTTCCCGCAGACCAACGTCAGTCAGATGGTGGTGCTGCCCAAGGACCTGGAAGTGCGCGAGTCCCTGCGCCAGAAGTTGCCTGACCTGCTCGCTGCCGAGTTCCCAGAGTTGCGCACACGCGTCAAGTTGCTGCCCAACGGCCCGCCTGTGCCGTACCCGGTGCAGTTCCGCATCGTTGGCGAAGACGTGAACACCCTGCGTCAGTTCGCCGAAGAGGCCAAAGCCATCATGCGCGCCCATCCCGACATGAACGGCATCAACGACAACTGGAACGAGTCGGTCAAGGCCATCCGTTTGCACGTGGATCAGGACAAGGCGCGTGCGCTGGGCGTGACGACGCAGTCCATTGCGCAATCCAGTCGCATTCTCACCTCAGGGATGACGGTGGGTCAGTACCGCGAAGGTGACCGTCTGATCGACATCACCTTGCGCGTGCCCCAGTCCGAGCGACTGACCCTGGAAGCGCTCGACAACGCCTATGTCCCCACGGCCACCGGTCGCATGGTGCCGGTCCTTCAGGTGGCCAAACCCAAACTGGTGTGGGAGCCCGGGGTGTTGTGGCGTGATGGTCGTCACTTCGCCATCACCGTGCAAGGTGACGTGCGCGAAGGCGTGCAAGGCCCCACCGTCAGCAGTGCCCTGTGGCCCAAGATGTTGGAGCTGCAATCGCGCATGCCCACCGGCTATCGCGTGATTCTGGCTGGTACGGCTGAGGAAAGCAGCAAGGGGCAGGGGGCCATCTTTGCCAACCTGCCAGTCATGCTCTTCATCATCTTCACGTTGCTGATGTTGCAGTTGCAGAGCTTCTCGCGCGCGGTGCTGGTCTTCCTGACCGGCCCGATGGGCATCGTTGGCGTGGCCATGGCGTTGCTGGCGCTCAATCGCCCCTTCGGCTTCGTGGCACTGCTGGGCGTCATCGCCCTGATGGGCATGATCATGCGCAACTCCGTCATCCTGATCGACCAGATCGAAAAGGACCGTGCCGTCGGTGTGCCCGCCTGGGACGCCGTGGTGGGGGCGGCCGTACGGCGCTTCCGTCCCATCGTGCTGACGGCCGCTGCGGCCGTGTTGGCGATGATCCCGCTGAGTCGCAGCAACTTCTGGGGCCCGATGGCCGTGGCCATCATGGGCGGCCTGATCGTGGCCACCGTGCTGACCCTGTTGGCACTGCCCGCGATGTACGCCGCCTGGTTCCGCGTGAAGCGTCCTGAAACCACCCCAACTTGAGCGTGTCTCAAACAGGGTCTGAGCCGCGTTAGAATCGGCGGTTCAGACCAATTCAGCCAGTTTGGCCGCCATCGGGTGGCCAAACTTTTTCACAGTCTAGGCGCGGGTGGCGAAATTGGTAGACGCACCAGGTTTAGGTCCTGACGCCAGCAATGGTGTGGGGGTTCGAGTCCCCCCCCGCGCACCACACAACGGCACGAACACCAGGGCGCCAGCCAGGCGGTTGGCGCCCATTCATATCTGGAGAAAACCATGGCAGTGAACGTCGAAACCCTGGAAAAGCTGGAGCGCAAGATCACGCTTGAGCTGCCGCTGGCCGCGATTGAAAAAGAAGTCGATGTCCGCCTCAAGCGCATGGCGCGCCAGGTCAAGATGGACGGCTTCCGTCCGGGCAAGGTGCCCTTCAGCGTCGTGGCCCAGCGCCACGGCTACGCCGTGCAGTACGAAGTCGTGAACGACCAGGTCGGCCAGGCCTTCTCGGCCGCTGCTGCCGAAGCGGGTCTGCGTATCGCCGGTGCCCCCCGCATCAGCGAAAAAGAAGGCGAAGCTCCCGAAGGCCAGCTGGTGTTTGAAGCCGTGTTCGAAGTGTTCCCGGACGTCAAGATCAACGACCTGGCCGCCGCCGAGGTCGAAAAGATCACCGCCGAAGTCGATGACGCCGCCATCGACCGCACCCTGGACATCCTGCGCAAGCAGCGCCGCACCTTTGCCGTGCGCGCCGAAGGCGAAGCCGCCCAGGACGGCGACCGCGTCACCATCGACTTCGAAGGCAAGATCGACGGCGTGCCCTTTGAAGGCGGCAAGGCCGAAGGCTTCCAGTTCCTGGTCGGCGAAGGCCAGATGCTCGAAGCATTCGAAAAGGCCGTGCGCGGCATGAAGGCTGGCGAGTCCAAGACCTTCCCCCTGGCCTTCCCTGAGGACTACCACGGCAAGGACGTCGCTGGCAAGGAAGCCGACTTCCTGGTCACCGTCAAGAAGGTCGAAGCCCAGCAACTGCCCGAGCTGAACGAAGAGTTCATCAAGAGCCTGGGTCTGGCTGACGGTTCTGTCGACTCTCTGCGCGCCGACATCAAGCGCAACCTCGAGCGTGAAGTCAAGTTCCGCGTGGCTGCGCGCAACAAGGCTGCCGCCATGGAAGCCCTGCTGAAGACGGTCGATTTTGATCTGCCCAAGTACCTGATCGAAGCTGAAACCGAGCGTCTGCTGGAAGGCGCCCGCGCCGACCTGAAGGCTCGGGGCATCAAGGACGCCGACAAGGCACCGATCCCTGCCGAAATGTTCAAGCCCCAGGCTGAGCGTCGCGTGCGTCTGGGTCTGGCTGTGGCCGAGCTGGTCAAGGCCAACAACCTGCAAGCCAAGCCCGAGCAACTGCAAGCCCACATCGAAGAGCTGTCGCAGAGCTACGAGCAACCGGCCCAGGTCGTCGCCTGGTACATGAGCGACCGTCAGCGCATGGCCGAAGTCGAAGCCGTCGTGATCGAAGCCAACGTGGCTGACTTCATCCTGTCCAAGGCCAAGGTCACCGACAAGGCTCTGTCGTTCGAAGAGCTGATGGGCCAGCAAGGCGCCTGATCCGGCACGCACCCCTCGCCGTTGCGTCGCCTTTTCAGGTGACGCAAGGCAGGCAAGGCACCTGCCTCCTTCACAGGAGCAGGTGCCTTTGTTTTGGTATGGGCTTCTAGCGGGGCTCGCCTGACTGTGCGTGCAAACAACGGAAAATCGATTCGCGCTGACGAGGGGATTCCTCGCCCGCGAGTCGGCTTTTTTGCACGTCATAATCAATCGACATACACATCTGCGGCGTCCCGTCAACGGGGTGCCGCAACTGAAGGAAGCACATGAGCGCACTGGACATTCAAAACCTGGGCATGGTGCCCATGGTCATTGAGCAATCGGGCCGTGGTGAGCGCGCCTACGACATCTACAGCCGCCTGCTGCGCGAGCGCGTGATCTTTCTGGTCGGTCCCGTCAACGACCAGACCGCCAACCTCGTCGTGGCCCAGCTGCTGTTCTTGGAGAGCGAAAACCCCGACAAGGACATCTCGCTCTACATCAACTCGCCCGGTGGCAGCGTCAGCGCTGGGATGTCCATCTTTGACACGATGAACTTCATCAAGCCCAACGTGTCGACGTTGTGCATGGGCATGGCCGCCTCCATGGGTGCCTTCCTGCTGGCCGCTGGCGAAAAGGGCAAGCGTTTCGCCTTGCCCAACTCCAAGATCATGATTCACCAGCCTCTGGGCGGTGCGCAAGGTCAGGCGACGGACATCGAAATCCACGCCCGCGAAATCCTGAAAACCCGCGAGCAGCTCAACAAAATCCTGGCCGACCGCTCGGGCCAGCCGCTGGACAAGATCCAGAACGACACCGAGCGCGATTACTACATGTCGGCCGAAGAGGCCGCTACCTACGGACTCATCGACAAGGTGATCGACAAGCGCGGTTGAGCCCTGGGCTGGCGTGCCAGCCCAATTGTCTTATCATGCGTCGAACCCACCTTGCCTCCACTTTGACAGGCCCGCAACATGCCCGATAAAAAAGGCTCTTCCAGCGACAAAATCTTGTACTGCTCTTTCTGCGGAAAGAGCCAGCACGAGGTCAAAAAGCTCATCGCCGGCCCGTCGGTCTTCATCTGCGACGAGTGCATCGAGCTGTGCAACGACATCATCCGTGATGAAGTGGCCGCCGAAGCCGAGCAATCTCGTCCTGCCAAAAGCGACCTGCCGGTGCCCTCCGAGATCAAGTCCAGCCTCGATCAGTACGTGATCGGGCAGGACCGTGCCAAGCGCACCTTGTCGGTGGCCGTGTACAACCACTACAAGCGCCTCAAGCACATGGGCCATGGCGAGGGCAAGAAGCCCGACGTCGAACTGGCCAAGAGCAACATCCTGCTGATCGGCCCGACCGGCTCCGGCAAGACCTTGCTGGCCCAGACCCTGGCCCGCCTGCTGAACGTGCCTTTCGTGATCGCCGACGCCACCACCCTGACCGAAGCCGGTTACGTGGGTGAGGACGTCGAGAACATCATCCAGAAGCTGCTGCAGAACTGCAACTACGATGTGGAAAAGGCCCAGCGCGGCATCGTCTACATCGACGAAATCGACAAGATTTCGCGCAAGTCCGACAACCCCTCGATCACGCGCGACGTGTCGGGCGAGGGCGTGCAGCAGGCGCTGCTGAAGCTGATCGAAGGCACCATGGCCTCCGTGCCGCCCCAAGGCGGCCGCAAGCACCCGAATCAGGACTTCCTGCAGATCGACACGACCAACATCCTGTTCATCTGTGGCGGCGCCTTCGACGGTCTGGAAAAGATCATCCAGAGCCGCTCTGTCAAATCCGGCATCGGCTTCGGCGCCGAAGTGCAGAGCAAGGATGAGCGCAAGGCCGCCGAGCTCTTCCGCGAGGTCGAGCCCGAAGACCTGATCAAGTTCGGCATCATCCCCGAACTGATCGGCCGGATGCCGGTGGTCGCCACCCTGGGTGAGCTCACCGAAGACGCCATGATCCAGATCCTGACCGAGCCCAAGAACGCGCTGGTCAAGCAGTACCAGCAGCTCCTGAGCATGGACGGGGTCGAGCTCGAAATCCGTCCGGCTGCGCTGCATGCCATCGCCCGCAAGGCCTTGGCGCGCAAGACGGGTGCGCGCGGTTTGCGCTCCATCCTGGAAGAGTCGCTGCTGGACACGATGTTCGAAT
>CAYOJR010000020.1:7199-22438 GCA_964404335.1 uncultured Aquabacterium sp. | reverse complement strand
TGCACGAGCTCAACCTGAGCCTGCACACCGGTCAGGCCGTGGCGATCGTCGGGCCTTCAGGCTGCGGCAAATCGACCCTGCTCAAGGTGCTGTCCGGTCAGGTCATCCCGGAATCGGGCGAGGTGCTGCTCAACGGCGTGCCCATCCAGCGTCTGGGTGCGGAGGCCTTCCGCTCGGTGCTGGGCACGGTGTTCCAGGACGACCAGCTGTTCTCGTGCTCGATCTACGACAACATCGCGATGAACGACAACGAGGCCAGCCACGAGAAGGTGGAAGCCGCCGCGAAACTGGCCTGCATCCACGACGACATCGAGCGCATGCCCATGGGCTACCAGACCCTGGTGGGCGGCATGGGCGCGACGCTGTCAGGCGGACAAAAACAGCGGCTGCTGCTGGCGCGCGCGCTCTACAAGCAACCGCGCTTCCTGCTGCTCGACGAGTACACCAGCCACCTCGATTTCGATACCGAAGCCCAGGTGCAGCAGGCCATCAACGCGCTGGGCTGTGGCCGTTTCATCATCACGCACCGCGAGCACAGCCTGAGCGAAGGCGACGAGGTCTGGCGCCTGCAGGCGGGGCAACTGGTGCGCGCTGGCTGAGGCCCGCCTCGGCCCCTCAGGCATCCGCCTGGCACGACGGCCGGACGTTCAACGCTCCGGCGCGGGCAGGCCTCGCTCCAAGCGGTCCTCCAGCTCACCGATGCTGGCGGCCAGCGAATTGCCGGTCTGCTCGGTGAGGGTCTGCGTGGTCTGCTCCAGCTCGGCGATGCGGGCCAGCAAGGCCTGCTGCGCCTCGGTCTGACGCGCCGCCTGCGTCGCCAGTTCGGCCGCGATGAACTCGCGCAAGGCAGTGAAGCGTGAGGCCTCGGCCTTGTCGGCCAGCTCGCGGTGGGTTTGCAGCTCCTTCGTGTGGCGGCGGGTGTCCAGCAAGACGGTGCCCTGCAGGTACACCGCATGCACCAGGAAGATCACGGTGAGCAACACCAGCAGGCTCAGCAGCAGCAGCCCCAGGGGCAGCGACACGCTGGCAAAACCCAACGACAGCTCGGTCGGGGTGACGAAAGCCTCCCAGTTCAAGAACGTGACGGTCGCCAGCATGGCCGCCAACAACAAGAGCAACAGGTACAAGGTTCGCATGGCGGTCTCCTTCACAAAAAAGACGCGTGACCCCATGATCCCCCAGCGCCTCTCTGCACACCATACACCGTGCTCGCCGGGCCTCGACACGCCCGCGCGCTCTACACCCACTGAGCCGGTCTGACAAGACTCGACGCCAGCGCCGCGCAGCTCCACAATGTGCTGATTCGCAGCCCCAACCGGAGAGACGCGATGCCCCTGCCCCGCCTGCCCGAAGAAGACTTCGCCGAGGCCGACGCCCTCGACATCAACGACCCCCGCATCGTGCTGCGCCCCGATGGCTACCACTGGTTGAGCGAAGGGGGCCGCATCGAAAACGGCCCCTTCGAGAGCGCCCGCGCCGCCTGGGCCGACATGCATGCGGCCGACGAGGACGCCCCCACGGCCGAAGACGACCTCGGTGAGGTGTCGGCCGAGATCGGGATTGCCGACTGGGTCGATCCCGACACCGGCAATTTGGCCGAAGGCACGATTCCGCACCTGAGCGACGAGTGAGGCCGTAGCGTGCCGCACTCCAATTCCCAGCGGCGCCTGTGGGCACCCACGCTCGGCCACAATGCCGCCCAACTTGTGACCCTCTTCGCCCACGGAGACAACTGATGAAACTGTTCCTGAAACCTGGCGCCTGCTCGATGGCCTCGCACATCGTGCTCGAAGAAATCGGCCGTCCCTACGACACCGAAACGGTGGACCTGGCCAAGAAGGTCACTGCCAGCGGCGCCGATTTCCTCACCATCAACCCCAAAGGCTATGTGCCCGCGCTGCAACTGGACGACGGGGACGTGCTCACCGAGTGCCAGGCCATCCTGCAATACCTGGCCGACCAGGCTCCCGAGCTGAACCTGGCCCCCGCCAACGGCAGCAAGGCGCGCTACCAGCTGCAAAGCTGGCTGACCTTCACCGGCACCGAAATCCACAAGAACTTCAGCCCCTTCTTCAACCCGGCCGCCACGCCCGAAATGAAGAGCCAGGCCACGGCCAACCTGCAGCGCCGCCTGGGCTACGTCAACGACCAGCTGGCCGGTCGTGACTATCTGCTGGGCGACACCTTCACGGTGGCCGACGCCTACCTGTTCACCGTGGTCGGCTGGGCCAAGTTCATCCAGCTCGACCTGAGCGCCTGGCCGAACATCACGGCCTTCCTGGCCCGCATCGCCGCCCGTCCGGCCGTGCAGCGCACCCTGAAGGCCGAAGGCCTGATCTGACTCACGCGGTCGGCGCCGTGGCCTTCGCGCCGGCCTGACCGCGCCCCAGCACCTGACTGGACGTCACGCCCATCGACACATAGATGCTGGTCAAGCCGTCCATGCCAACATCAGCGGGCGTGACCCAGTCTTCACGGACATACAACAGGCCCCCGCCCACCGGCACCGGCGCGGTCGGCACCAGCACCGCCAGATAGCGCTGTCCGTCGATCTCGACCGGGTCCGGCGCCGACAAGAGGCCCAGCACCTTCACGCCGCCGCCTTCACCAAAGCGACACCAGACCGGGCTCATGGTCTTGAGGCCATCGTCCTCACTCTGGCTGAGCATGTCCACGAAACGGCGGATCAGGTCATAGACATTGCGCACCAGCGGAATGCGGCGCACCACCGCATTGACCAACCGCGCCAAGCCGCGCTGCAACTCCGCCTCGACCAGCAGCCCGAGTGCGAACACACCCAGCACGATGATGAAGGCGCCCAGCACATAGCCCAGCATCACTGAGCCCGACAGCCCGATCCCCAGGCTCACGAACACCTTGCCCACCAGGCTGCTCGGACCCAGCCAGGCGTACAGCAACTGCCCCAACCAGATGAACACGGCGGCGGTCACAAACAGAGGCAAGGCAGCCAGCAGGCCCGTCACGAAAGTACGGGTCAGCTGACGCAGGGAACGCTTCATGAGCATGTCATGGCCCAGACATCGGCACGGCAACACTGCCGCCCGGCATTATCGCGAGCGACAGGCCCGCTGCGCCCCGGTGCGTCGCTTGCACATGCCTAATTACATTTGTACAATAGTATTTTCGATGTGTTCCAAGCCCTTGTGAGCACATCGACCACCAGCAGGGCGGGCCTCACCGGGCTCACCCGAACTCGTGGTACGCCCGTCCGTGGGCCAAGCGGTCGGGCGCCGTCTGCCTGTCCTTCAGGCAGGCATGACGCCGCATCCCTCCCGATGCCGATGGCGTTGCCGTTCCAGGCTCGCACGAGTCACCTGGCGCAAGCAGAAGGAGCCCCGCATGTGTGGCTTTGTCGGTGTCCGTCGCTTCGATGGCCGCCCTCCTGATATCGCGCTCTTGCAGCGAATGTCCGACGTGATCGCCCCCCGTGGCCCGGACGCCCACGGCATGTTCCAGCAAGGCCCGTTCGCCGTGGCCCACCGCCGCCTGAAAGTGATCGACCTGAGCGAGCACGCCCAGCAACCCATGGTCGACCGGGAACTGGGCCTGACCCTCGTCTTCAACGGCTGCATCTACAACTACCGCGAACTGCGCCAGGAGCTGGAGGGGCTGGGTTACCGCTTCACCTCCTCGGGCGACACCGAAGTCGTGCTCAAGGCCTTCCATGCCTGGCGTCAGGACGCCTGGCAACGTCTGCACGGCATGTTCGCGGTGGTCGTGCACGAGCGCGACACCGGTCGGGTCACCCTGGCACGAGATCGCTTCGGCATCAAGCCGCTGTACCTGGCCCAGACCCCTGGCTGCCTGCGCTTTGGCTCCAGCCTGCCCGCCCTGATCTGCGACCCGGTGGTGGACCGCAGCATCGACCCGATGGCGCTGGACCACTACCTGTCCTGGCATGCCGTCGTGCCCCCACCGCTGACGCTCCTCAAGGGCGTGCGCAAGCTGCCGCCCGGCAGCAGCCTGAGCATCGACGGCGAGGGCGAAGGCACCTTGCACACCTGGTGGCAGTTGCGCGTGCAAGCCGACCCCGAACTGGCCGCGCTGCCCGTCCGCGAGCGCGAAGACATGGTGGAACAGGCCCTGCGCACCGCCGTGCAACGCCGCGCCCTGGCCGACGTGCCGGTCGGCGTGCTGCTGTCCGGCGGCGTGGACTCCAGCCTCATCGTCGCCCTGTTGGCGGAGATGGGGCAACCGGGCCTGCAGACCTTCTCCATCGGCTTTGACGGGGCCGGCGGCGAAGCAGGCGACGAGTTCATGTACTCCGATCTGGTGGCCCAACGCTTTGGCACCACGCACCACCGCATCCACATCCCCACCGCGCAGTTGATGGACGCGCTGCCCGGCACCATCGCCGCCATGTCCGAGCCGATGGTGAGCTACGACAACGTCGCCTTCTATCTGCTCTCGCGCGAGGTGGCCCAGCACACGAAGGTCGTGCAAAGCGGCCAGGGGGCCGATGAGGTCTTTGCCGGCTATCACTGGTACCCCCACCTGGCCACCGTGCCCGTCGACAACGCGGCGGCGGCCTACGAGCAGGTCTTTTTTGACTACACCCCCGAGCAACTCTCGCAGTTGCTGCTGCTGGCCGTTCAGGCTCAGGGCATGAGCCAAGCCTATGTGGCGCAGCACTTCCGCGGGATCGGCGGCAGCAGCGTCGAGAAGGCCCTGCACCTGGACACCACCGTGATGCTGGTCGATGACCCGGTCAAACGGGTCGACAACATGACCATGGCCTGGGGCCTGGAGGCCCGCGTGCCCTTCCTCGACCATGAGCTGGTCGAGCTGGCCGGCCGCCTGCCCGTGGCCGACAAGCTGGGCGATGGCGGCAAGGGCGTGCTCAAGGCCATCGCCCGTCGGCACCTGCCCAACGAGGTGGTCGACCGCCCCAAGGGCTACTTCCCGGTGCCCATCCTCAAGCACATCGAAGGCCCCGTGCTGGACCTCGTGCGCGACACGCTGGCCAGCCAGGCCGCCCGACAGCGGGGCCTGTTCCAGCCGGAGGCGATCGCACGCTTGCTCGCCAACCCCGACGGCGACCTCACCCCACTGCGTGGCTCCCGCCTGTGGCAGGTCGCCTTGCTCGAAATGTGGCTGCAAACCCACCAGCTGTGAGACCACGACATGACCCCGCACACCATCATCGACTGCGGCTGGGGCCGCCTGCTCATGGGCCAGACCTTCGCCAGCCAGCGCGACCTCGTTGACGCCTTGATTGCCGAATCCCCGCAGCAACGCGATGTCGCCCTCTACGCCCACGACCCGCATGTGCTCGTGGCCCTGGCGCCGCAACAGCTGTTTCTGGACCCCTCGCACACCTTCCGGCTGACCCTGAGCGACGCCGCCGCGTGGCCGGATCATGGTCCAGGCCCCGGCTGGCAGGTGCGCCCCGCGCGGCCCGAGGACGAGGGCGCCATCAACCGCATCCTCACCGCCCGCCAAATGGTGCCGGTGCGCGAAGGCTTCCTGGCGCAGGCCGTCACGCACGCCCCGCTGATCCTCCTCGTGGCCGAAGAGACGGACACCGGGCATGTGCTGGGCGTGGTCACCGGCGTGGACCATGTCGCCGCCTGCCAGGACCCCGACCGCGGCAGCAGCCTGTGGTCACTGGCGGTGGACCCGCAGTGCGTGCGCCCTGGCATCGGCCCGGCCCTGGTCAGCGAACTGGTCTCGCGCTTTGTCCAGCGCGGCCTGCACCACATGGACCTGTCCGTGATGCACGACAACACCCAGGCCATCGAGCTCTACGAAAAAATGGGCTTCCAGCGCTTGCCCATTTTCTGCGTCAAGAACCGCAACCCCATCAATGAGCTGCTGTACGTGGGGGCAGACAGCGACGAGGGCCTCAACATCTACGCCAAGCTCATCGTCAAGGAGGCCCGCCGCCGCGGCATCCATGCCGAGGTGCTGGACGCCGAGTACGACTATTTCCGACTCAGCCTGGGCGGGCGCAGCATCACCTGCCGCGAGTCGCTGTCCGACCTGACATCGGCCGTGGCCATGAGCCGCTGCGATGACAAACGCGTCACGCGCCGTGTGCTCGCCCAAGGTGGCGTGAACACCCCCGAGCAACTCACCGTGTCCTGCCCGACCGAGCTGAACGCCTTCCTGCAGCGCCACCCACGCGTCGTGGTCAAACCCGCCCGGGGCGAGCAAGGCCGGGGCATTTCGGTGGATGTGCGGGGACTGGGCGCCGTCACCGCCGCCATTGAAGCGGCCCGCAAGCACTGCGACGATGTCATCGTCGAAGAGCTGGTCGCCGGCCAGGACCTGCGCATCGTCGTCATCGACCATCAGGTCGTCGCCGCCGCCACCCGTCAGCCCGCCTGCGTCGTCGGCGATGGGGAAAGCGACCTCCGCACCCTGATCGAGCGCCACAGCCGTCGCCGACAAGCGGCCACCCACGGCGAAAGCCGCATCCCCTTGGACGAAGAAACCGAACGCTGCGTGCGCCTGGCTGGCCACACCCTCGACAGCATCCTGCCGGCCGGCACCGTGCTGACCGTGCGCAAGACCGCCAACCTGCACACCGGCGGCACCATCCACGACGTCACCGCGCAGTTGCACCCCCACCTGCGCGAAGTGGCCGAGAAAGCCTCGCGCCTGCTGGACATTCCCGTGGTCGGCCTGGACTTCATGGTGCCCCGCGTCGACGGGGACACCCACTGGGTGATCGAGGCCAACGAGCGCCCTGGGCTGGCCAACCACGAGCCCCAGCCCACCGTGCAGGCCTTTGTCGACCTCTTGTTCCCGCAGACGAAGGCCGTGCCGACATGAGCATGCCTCTGATCAACACGGCCTATCTTCAATCCGTGCTGCGGCGGCTGCTGGAGACCCCCAGCCCTTCGGGCATGACCGATGCCGTGGTGCGTCTGGTCTGCGAGATGCTCGATGAACTGGGCATCCAGTACCAGCTCACGCGTCGCGGCGCCATCCGCGCCAAGCTGCCGGGGCTGCAGCACAGCCCCAAGCGCGCGGTGGCCAGCCACCTGGACACACTGGGCGCCATGGTCAAGGCCCTCAAGCCCAATGGTCGCCTGGCCTTGTCGCCCATCGGCTTTTGGTCCTCGCGCTTTGCAGAGGGCGAGCGGGTCACCGTCTACGCCGACTTTGGCAACCTGCGCGGCACGGTGCTGCCTCTGAAGGCCTCGGGGCACACGTTCAACAAGGAAATTGACACGCAGCCGGTGGACTGGACCCAGGTGGAGGTGCGCCTCGACGAGCGCGTGGCCAGCGTGGCCGACCTGATGACGCTCGGCGTGCGCGTGGGGGACACCGTGTCGTTCGACACCCACACGGAGTTTGCCGCCAACGGCTTCATCAACTCTCGCTACCTGGACGACAAGGCCGGCGTGGCGAGCGTGCTGGCCGCCGCCGAAGCGGTGCTGCGGCATGGCGAACCGCTGCCGCTGGACGTGCTGCTGCTGTTCACCATTTCGGAAGAAGTGGGCGTGGGTGCCTCGCACGTGCTGCATGGCGGCGATGTATCCGAACTGGTGTCGGTGGACAACGGCACCGTGGCCGAAGGCCAGAACACCTCTGAATATGGCGTCACCATCTCGATGATGGACAGCAGCGGCCCCTTTGACTGGCACCTGACCCGGCACCTGCTGCAACTGTGTCGCCACCACGCCATCGAGCACGCCCGTGACGTGTTTCGCTACTACCGCAGCGATGCCGCCTCGGCGGTGGAAGCCGGCAACGACATCCGCACCGCCCTGCTGTGCTTTGCCTGTGACGCCTCGCACGGCTACGAGCGCACCCACGAGGACTCCCTGACCGCCCTGGGACGGTTGCTGGCCGCCTACATGCTGAGCCCACCCCTGTTCCAGCGCGACGTCAAGGCACTGGGGCCGCTGGGCGACTTCCCGCCTGCCAACAGTCAACTCACGCCCGACTGAGCCGCGCCTTCCTATAATCAGCGATTCCACCTTCACAGGCTGGAGCCCGACGGCTGCTTGCTGTCCATGGGCTGCCCGCCTCTCTTGTCTTTGCGGTGACCCCATGAGCGCTCCTTCCGACAACCAGACCTACGACCCGCGTGCCGTCGAAGCCCGTGCCCAACAGCACTGGGAAGCGAACGACGCCTACCGCGTCACCGAGAACCCGGACAAGAAAGCGTTCTACGCCTGCTCCATGCTGCCCTACCCCTCGGGCAAGCTGCACATGGGCCACGTGCGCAACTACACGATCAACGACATGTTGACCCGTTACCTGCGCATGAATGGCTACAACGTGCTGATGCCCATGGGCTGGGACGCCTTCGGCCTGCCCGCCGAGAACGCCGCGCTCAAGAACAAAGTGCCGCCCGCCGCCTGGACCTACGACAACATCGCTTACATGAAGAAGCAGATGAAGGCGATGGGCCTGGCGATCGACTGGTCGCGCGAAATCGCCACCTGCCAGCCCGATTACTACAAGTGGAACCAGTGGCTGTTCATCAAGATGCTGGAAGCCGGCATCTGCGAGCGCCGCACGCAAACCGTCAACTGGGACCCGGTCGACCAGACCGTGCTGGCCAACGAGCAGGTCATCGACGGCCGCGGCTGGCGCTCGGGCGCCCTGGTGGAAAAGCGCGAGATCCCTGGCTACTACCTGAACATCACCAAGTACGCCGACGAGTTGCTGGGTGCGGTGGCCAACCCCGAGGACAAGAACTACCTGTCTGGCTGGCCCGAGCGCGTGCGCCTGATGCAGGAGAACTGGATCGGCAAGTCTGAGGGCGTGCGCTTCGCCTTCAGCCACGACATCAAGGCGGCCGACGGCAGCCTGATCAACAACGGCCAGCTGTGGGTCTTCACCACCCGCGCCGACACCATCATGGGCGTGACCTTCTGCGCGGTGGCCCCGGAGCACCCGCTGGCCGCCCACGCCGCCACGCTCAAGCCCGAACTGCAGGCCTTCATCGACGAGTGCAAGCACGGTGGCACCACCGAGGCCGAGCTCGCCACGCAAGAAAAGAAGGGCCAGCCCACCGGCCTGTTCGTCACCCACCCGCTCACCGGCGCGCAGGTCGAGGTCTGGATCGGCAACTACGTGCTGATGTCCTACGGCGACGGCGCCGTGATGGGCGTGCCCGCCCACGACGAGCGCGACTTCGCCTTCGCGAAGAAGTACGGCATCGAGATCAAACAGGTGATCCAAGCCGAGGGCAAGACCTTCAGCCTGGACGCCTGGGCCGACTGGTACGGTGACAAGCAGCAAGGCGTGTGCGTCAACTCCGGCGTGCTCGACGGCCTGGCCCACAAGGATGCGGTCGCCAAGGTGGCCGAGCTGCTGATCGCCAAGAACGTCGGCGAGAAGAAGACCACCTGGCGCCTGCGCGACTGGGGCATCAGCCGCCAGCGCTACTGGGGCACCCCCATCCCCATCATCCACTGCGCCGACTGCGGCCCCGTGCCCGTGCCCGAAAAGGACCTGCCGGTCGTGCTGCCCGAAGACGTGGTGCCGGACGGCTCGGGCAACCCGCTCAAGTCGCGCCCCGACTTCCTCAACGTCGGCTGCCCCAAGTGCGGCAAGCCCGCCCAGCGCGAAACCGACACGATGGACACCTTCGTGGACTCGAGCTGGTACTTCCTGCGCTACACCTGCGCCGACAACCACGGCCAGATGGTGGACGGTCGCACCGACTACTGGATGCCGATGGACCAGTACATCGGCGGCATCGAACACGCCATCTTGCACCTGCTGTACGCCCGCTTCTGGACCAAGGTCATGCGTGACCTGGGCCTGGTCAAGGCCGACGAGCCCTTCAAGAAGCTGCTCACCCAGGGCATGGTGCTCAACCACATCTACTCGCGCCGCACCGCCAAGGGTGGCAAGGAGTACTTCTGGCCCAAGGACGTCGAGCACGTCATGGACGAGACCGGCAAGGTCACCGGTGCACGCCTGATCACCGCCGTGGACAGCGCCGACGGCATGCTGCCGGTGGGCACCGCCATCGACTACGAAGGCGTGGGCACCATGTCAAAGTCGAAGAACAACGGCATCGACCCGCAGGAGCTGATCGAGAAGTACGGCGCCGACACCGCCCGCCTGTACACCATGTTCACCGCGCCGCCCGAACTGACGCTGGAGTGGAACGACGCCGCCGTGGAAGGCAGCTACCGCTTCCTGCGCCGCGTCTGGAACTTCGGCATGAAGCTGCGCGCCCTGCCGCAGGCCGACACCACCGCGCTCACGCAAGGCGCCAGCTCGCTGGCCGACGTCGCCTTCGGCAAGGACGCCAAGGCCCTGCGCCTGGAAGTGCACACCGTGCTCAAGCAGGTGGACTACGACTACCAGCGCATGCAGTACAACACCGTGGTCTCCGGCGCAATGAAGCTGCTCAACGCGCTCGAAGGCTTCAAGGGCACCGACACCGCTGACGGCCAGATCGCCCTGATCGAAGGCTTCGGCATCCTGCTGCGCACGCTCTACCCGGCGACCCCGCACCTGGCCCACACGCTGTGGAGCGAGCTCGGCTACGCCCAGACGCAAGGTGACCTGCTGGACGCCGCCTGGCCCAAGGTCGACGATTCGGCCCTGGTGCAAGACGAGATCGAGCTGATGCTGCAGGTCAACGGCAAGCTGCGCGGCTCGATCAAGGTCAGCCCGCAAGCCGACAAGGCGACCATCGAGGCCGCCGCCCTGGCCAGCGAAGACTTCGCCAAGTTCGCCGAAGGCAAAGCCCCGAAGAAGGTCGTGGTCGTGCCCGGTCGCCTCGTCAACGTGGTGGTCTGACCATGCAGCGCCGCCACCTCCTCACCGGCCTGAGCGCCTCGCTGGCCCTGGCCACCCTCGGAGGCTGCGGCTTCCAGTTGCGCCGTGGCCCCAAGGCCATGGCCTTCCGCACCATTCAGCTCACCGGCTTCACCAGCACCTCGCCCCTGGCGGCCGAACTGGCCCGTGCACTCGAAGCCAGTGGCGTGCGCGTGGTCGATTCCACCCTGCAAGCCACCCAGGCCGCCGGCACCGGACAGGTGCCCACCAGCCACCTGGTGTTCGAGGCCCTGCGGGACAGTCGGGATCTGGTCGTCGTGACCAAGACCGCCTACGGTCAGGTGCGCAACATGAGCGTGCGCACCGGCGTGCGCTTTCGCATCCTGCGCGGGGATGGCAGCGAGTTGCTCGCCCCCACCGACGTGGCCCTGGCACGTGACCTGAGCTACAACGAGCGCGACGCCCTCGCCAAGCAGGACGAAGCCGAAGCCCTGCAACGCAGCATGCAGACCGACATCGTCAACCAGGTGCTGCGCCGCCTGGCGGCCATCCGCCCCGAGCAGCTCAGCAGCGTCCCGCTGGCCGCGACCGCGGCTTCGACGTCGGTACCCGCCGCCAGCGCCGCATCGCCCGCGGTACGCTGAGCGTCCGCCCGCGCCCATGCAACTGCGCCTCGACCAGCTCTCGGCCCACCTGAGCAAGGGCGCCGGTGCGCTCAAGCCCGTCTACACCCTGTACGGCGACGAGCCCTTGCTGGCCCAGGAAGCGGGCGACGCCATCCGTGCCGCCGCACGCGCGGCCGGCTTCACCGAACGCCAGGTGCACACCGTCAGCGGTGCGCACTTCGACTGGTCCGGCCTGCTGGGCGCGGCCAGCGAAATGTCCCTGTTCGGTGACAAACAGATCATCGAGATCCGCATCCCTTCGGGCAAGCCCGGCAAGGACGGCTCGCAGGCCCTGCAGCAGTACTGCGACGCCGCGCAAGGCAACGATGGCCTGCTCACGCTGATCACCCTGCCCCGTCTGGACAAGACCCAGCTCAACAGCGCCTGGTTCACCGCCCTCGATGGCACGGGCCTGACCCTGCGCTGCGACCCGATCGAGCGCGGCCAATTGCCGCTGTGGATCGCCCAGCGCCTGGCGGCCCAGGGCCAGCAGGTCGAGCCCGGCGAGGCCGGCCAGCGCACCCTGGCCTTCTTCGCCGACCGCGTCGAAGGCAACCTGCTCGCCGCCCACCAGGAAATCGTCAAGCTCGGCCTGCTGCACCCGCCCGGCACCCTCACCATCGCGCAAATCGAAGAGGCGGTGGTCGATGTGGCCCGCTTCAACGTCTTCAAGCTCAGCGAGGCGGTGCTCTCGGGCCAGATCGAGCGCACGCTGCGCATGATCGACGGCCTGCAGGCCGAAGGCGAGGCCGCCGTGCTCGTGCACTGGGCCCTGGCCGAAGACATCCTTGCGCTCTACCGCGCCCGCACCGCGCTGGACGGCGGGAAGCCCCTGCCCATGGTGCTGCGCGAACAGCGAGTCTGGGGCCCGCGCGAGCGCCTGTTCGAGCGCATCCTGCCCCACACCCGCGCCACCGCCCTGGCCCGCCTGGTGGCCCACGCCAGCACGGTCGACGGCATCGTCAAAGGCCTGCGCCACCCGCAATGGCCGACCGACGGCTGGGAGGCCCTGCGCCGCCTGGCGCTGGAACTGGCCCAGACCGCACAAGGCCAGGCAGGCGGGCAGGCGCCGGCCCGCACTCGCCACTGAACCGGCCAGAACTCACACGCTGCCCCTCGGATCAGGGGCGCCCCCTCTGGAAAGCACCGATCAGCCTCGCTCGCTTGCGCCCCTACAGTCAACTCACCCTGATTGATGTCGTGCCCTGCACCTTGCGCCGTGAGCCCTCCTGACCTGTTCCCGCTGAACCGCTCCGAACACCTTTACTGGGCCAGTGAAGGGCGCCTGGGTCCCATCAACCAGCCCTATGTGCTGCGCCTGAGCGACCCGGTGGATGAGTCCCTGGTACGCCAGACCCTGCGCGAACTCACCACCGCTTTCCCGCGCCTGCGCGGTGTGATCGAACCCGGATTCCTGCGCGACCGGCTGCGCATCCTGCCCGAAGGACGGGCCATCGACCAACTGTTCGACGATGCCTACCGCATCGAGCATGGCGTGGACCTCGACGACGTCGAGGCCCTGCAAGCCTGGCACAACACCCAGCTGAATCTCCCCCTGCCGCTGGAACACGGCCTGCCCTGGCGTGCCCGCTTCCTGCCTCACCCTACGCACCCGGCCCTGATGCTGTCTGTGCATCACATCGTGGGCGACGGCCGCTCCATGATCCAGCTGCTGTGCGCCATCTTCGGGCGTCTCAACGGCCAAGCCATTGCCGCCTGCCCTGCGGAATCGCCGTCCATGCGTGCGGCCGTCACACCTGCACACGCCTGGCAGTGGCCAGCGGCCATCTGGCGCGGCTGGCGTCAAAGCCGCACCGACGCGCGGGCCGCCCAGGACCAGCAAGTGGTCACCCTCGCCCGACGCCACAGCCCTCGCTTCACCACATCGGCGATCAACTACCACGAGCTGCCCTGCCCGGCCGAGGCCATGAAGCAGTTTGCGCGGGCCCACCAGACCACCCAGAACACCCTGATGGCCGCGCTGGTGGCGAATGCCTTCCTGGCCCCTCACGTCGAAACCCCCCACGCCGTGGCAGCCCTGCGCATCTCGGTCGACCTGCGTCGCTACTATCCCGAAGGACAAGCCCCCTCGTTTGGCAACTACGTGGCGACCTTCGTCATGCGCGCGCGCCATCAGCCCACACTGGCCGCCCAGATCGCCGACATTGACCAGCAAATCCGCGATCACCTGGCCCGTTTCGAACGCCGCGACCACGCGCTACCACTGACCCTGTACGAATGGCTGCCCCTGATCGGACGCAGACGCTACGGTCAGCTCATCGCCCACAGCAAGGCACGTGGCAGCCTGCCCCCTGTCAGCGGCCACCTCACCAACCTGGGCAGCGCCGAGTTCATCAACCCCCCGAACAGCCGCGTGCGCCTGCAGGCGCTGTGGCCCGGCACCATCGGCGCCGTCCCCTTGCTGGGCGTGCTCAGCCTCAACGGACGCCAGTTCCTCTCCTTCGTCCACCAGCGCGACGAAGTGGAGGACGAAGACGTGCGCGCCTTCCTGGCCCGGTTGGACCAGCAGTTCACCTCCGTGCAGAAGTCCACAGATCCGGTCTCGGCGGCGCCCCCCGCCAGCAGCGACTCCCGCTAGACTGCCTTGATTGCCCCCCCGGCGCCCTTGAATCAAAGGCTTCACGCTCCGTGTCCCTGTCGTCGCGACTTCCTCGTCGAACGCTCCACAGCCGCATCGCAGGGATCTACCTCGGCCTGCTGCTGGTCGTGCAGGCACTGAGCTACTGGTTCATCCAGGACAGCATCCACAGCAACGCCCGCACCGCCATCCAGGCCGAACTCGGCACCGGCGAAAAGGTGATGCTTCACCTGCTGGACCAAAGCGCTCACAACCTGGAGCAGGCCACACGCGTGCTGGCGGCCGACTTCGGCTTCCGGTCAGCCATCGCCAGCGGCGACCGCGCCGCAGTGAACGCGACCCTGCTCAACCACAGCGAGCGCATCCACGCCGACATCGCCCTCCTCACCAACGCCGACTTTGCCCTGAGGGCCAGCACCACCACCGATGCCGATCGCTTCCTCGGGGCCGTCCAGCGCCACGCCGAGCGGGAATTGGCCGGCACCAGCCAGGCCCGGCAGATCGAGGTCATCGGCGGCAAGCCCTACCAGATCGTGGCCGTGCCCGTGCGTGGGTCGGCCCTGATCGGTTGGGTGGTCATGGGCTTCCGCCTGGATCAGCCCGAGCTGCAAGCCATCCGCACCCTGGCGGATCTGGAGGTCGCTCTGCTGGTCAGCGAGGCCGCCACCCCACCCCAGATCGCCTTGGCCACCTTCGATCAAGCCCAATGGCCCGTCCTGCAACAGGCCTGGCAGGCCAGCACCGCATCGGCCACCTCAGGCGCCACCCCGGCCACCCTGCCTGACCGCTCACTCCATCTGGCTAGCAACGAATTCAGCGCCCGCACGGTGGTGCTCAACACCCTCCCCGGCCAGACCACCGTCACCGCCGTGCTGATGCGCTCCGTTGACCGCGCCCTGGCTCCCTACCAGCGTCTGCAACTCACCCTGCTCACCCTGACCGGCCTGGGGGTGCTCGTCTTTGCCATCGGCGGCTTCTACACCGCGCAGCGCATCACCACCCCGTTGCGCCGCCTCACCCAGGCGGTGCGCCGCATCGAACAGGGCGACTATGGCGACACCGTTCAGAGTCACCAACGCGATGAAATCGGCGAACTCGCGCAGTCCTTCGAGACCATGCGCCAGGCCATCCAGAGCCGCGAAAGCCAGATCAGCCGACTGGCCTTCGAAGACCCGCTCACCGCACTGCCCAACCGTGCGCAGTTCCGTCAGCGCCTGCACGACGCCCTGCAGCACACCCGCGCCAGCGGCCGC
>CAYOJR010000020.1:2840-7099 GCA_964404335.1 uncultured Aquabacterium sp. | reverse complement strand
GCGCCTGCGCAGCCAGACACGCGACAACCCGCAGGCCGTGCTGGCCCGCCTCAGCGGCGACGAATTCACCGTGCTGCTCCCCGGCGCCACCGCCACCGATGCGCTGCCGGTGGCCCAGCACATCCTGCGCACCTTCGAAACCCCGCTCACGCTCGACGACCACACCGTCGACCTCAGCGCCGGCATCGGCATTGCCAGCGCCCCCGAGCACGGTGACGACCCCGACCTGCTGCTCAGCCGCGCCGAGATCGCCATGTACGTCGCCAAGCAGCAGCAAGCCGGTGCCGTCATGTACCACCCCGGTCTCGACTCCACCAGCCAGGAATCCCTGACCCTGCTGAGCGAATTGCGCCAGGCCGTCGACACCCACCAGTTGCGCGTCTACCTGCAACCCAAGATCGACCTGCGCACCGGTCAGGCCATCGGTGCCGAAGCCTTGGTGCGCTGGGAGCACCCTACACGCGGGCTGGTGCCGCCGCTGCGCTTCATCCCCTTTGCCGAGCAAACCGGCTTCATCCGCGCCATCACCATGTGGGTCATCGAACAGGTGGCCCAACTGAGCGCGGAACTGGCGCAACACGGCCTGCCTCTCAAGCTCGCCGTCAACCTCTCCACCCGCGACCTGATGGACCCTGAGCTCCCTCACAAGATGGCGCAGCTCATTGCACGTCACCGCCTCACGCCTGGCAATCTGGTGCTCGAAATCACCGAAAGCGCCATCATGGACGACCCTCAGCGCGCCCTGCACACCCTGGAGCGCCTGCACGCGCTGGGCCTCAAACTCTCCATCGACGACTTCGGCACCGGCTACTCCTCGCTGGCATACCTCAAGCGCATGCCGGTCGACGAGCTGAAAATCGACCAGTCCTTCGTCAAGCACATGGAAACCGATCTGGACGACGCCAAGATCGTGCGCTCGACCATCGATCTCGCCCACAACCTGGGCCTCACGGTGGTGGCCGAAGGCGTGGAGACCGGCAAAACCTGGAAGCTGCTGGACGGCCTCAAGTGCGACGAGATCCAGGGCTACTTCGTGGCCAAACCCATGCCCGCAGATCAGTTGGTCACCTGGCTGGCGCACTGGCAGCCGCCCGCCACCCACAACGAGTTCCTCACCTCCGAGTTCACGGCCATCCTGCAGTGAAACGGGCGGCTCAACGCGCCGTGTGCAAGGTCTGGGCCAGTTGCGTGTAAGCAGCCTGTTGATCAGGTGGCAGCCCCAGGCGGCTCGCCGCCGGCCAGGCCTGCCGTCGCGCCACCTCCGCCTGCACCTCGATCAGGCGCTGCGCATCCGCCAGACGCGGCAGCACCGGCCCGGCGAACAGCACGCGCCCCGCATGAGCCACCAGCAGGGTCGGGAAGGTCTCGATGTCGATGTCGCCCAGGGCATCGGCCTCGTCTTCGATGTCGATCCAGCGGTAGCGGTGGGCCGGCAGCATCCGCTGCAAGGCCTCGAACACCCCCGCATACTCGCGGCAGGTGCCGCACCAGTCGGCGCACAGACAGGCAATATCGAGCGAAAGGGTATCAGGCATGGTGGCCTGATTGTCTCAAACCCTGCGCAGCCACACGCCCACGGTCATCCAACGCCATAATCAAGCACCTCTCAACCCCGTCACACAGGAGTTCCAGCCATGCCGGTGATCGTGGTGGCCAATCCCAAAGGCGGCGTCGGCAAGTCCACGCTGTCGAGCAACATCGCGGGCTACTTCGCCCGCCAGGGGCACAGCGTCATGCTGGGTGACGTCGATCGGCAGCAGTCATCACGACTGTGGCTGCAACTGCGCCCCGACACCCTGCCCGCCATCCAGAGCTGGGACGTGGACCGGGACGAGATCGTGCGCCCCCCGAAGGGCACCACCCACGTCGTGCTCGACACCCCGGCGGGCCTGCACGGCAAACGCCTGCAAGCGGTCATGAAGCTGGCCGATCACATCCTGGTGCCTCTGCAGGCCAGCGTGTTCGACATCTACGCCACCCAGGACTTCCTGAGCGAACTGCACCGCCACAAGCGCTCCGACAAGGTCAAGCTCGGCGTGGTGGCCAACCGCGTGAAAGACCACACCAAGGCCGCCGAACACCTGCAGGCCTTCCTGCGTTCACTCGACATTCCGTGGCTGGCGCAGTTGCGCGACACCCAGAACTACACCCATCTCGCAGCCCACGGCCTGAGCCTGTGGGACGTGCCCGAGCACAAGGTGGACAAGGATCTGGCGCAGTGGCGCCCCATCCTCGACTGGCTGGCGCGCTGAACGCGCACGCCCGAGACGCCACACGCACAAAAGCCCGGTGCCTCCACTGAGGGACCGGGCCAGTTCAGGCAACAACACACAACGATAACGAGGGGCGAACCATGTGTTCGCATCCGGAGGCGGCCTGTGCGCACGCGCTCCGGGCAGACACATCAATGGCGGCGGGGAGGCGGCGTGTAGCCGGTGCGCTCGATGTGACGGAAGGTGATGCGACCCTTGGTCAGGTCGTAAGGCGACAACTCCAGCGACACCTTGTCACCCGCGAGGATGCGAATGTGGTGCTTCTTCATCTTGCCGGAGGTGTAGGCAATCAGCTGGTGCCCGTTTTCGAGCGTGACGCGGAAACGCGAGTCCGGCAGGACTTCGTCCACGACGCCATTCATTTCAATCAGTTCTTCCTTGGCCATGGGCCGATCTCCAATAGGTCTTGACGGTGATGTGGCGGCACTCTGCGCGGAGGGTGCGCGCCCGCCCGGGACAAAAGACCATGATCGGTTGCGCGCGAGGGCGCGGCGTCCTGGGTATGCAAAGCTGTGCCACTCGATCGCAATCAGTGCGCGAGGCCTGTCATGGCAAGACCTCTGGCCGAATAGGCAACTGGACATCATAACACGGCACCCTCAACCCAGGGATGGGGACTTGTCCGCGACGCTGCGCCATTTCACACAGTGATCACGAAATAAAACAAGACACGGCCTACAAAACCGTGTATGGTGCACCCTGTAGGTATACCAAGACCGTCGTTACTGAGGTCTGTTTGTCCCCTGCCACCCGGCAGGTTGGTTCGAATTTCCACCCAAGTGATCTTCTTGCGTGTCTCTGCAACGTCCCGGCATGTGGCTGCGGGCGTTTATCCATCACTTGTTAATTAAGGAAATTCCATGTCCACCACCAACCAAACCGGCACCGTCAAGTGGTTCAACGAAGGCAAGGGCTTCGGCTTCATCGCCCAAGACAACGGCGGCAATGACCTGTTCGCCCACTTCAGCGAAATCCGCACCTCGGGTTTCAAGACCCTGCAAGAAAACCAACGCGTTGAATTCGACATCACCCAAGGTCAAAAAGGCCTGCAAGCGTCGAACATCCGCCCGCTGTAATCCAGTCGGCTGAGTTTCACGCTCGCACCAACGCGGCTTCGGCCGCGTTTTTTTTTCGTCTGTGGCACAGTGCTCGGATGTCGCCCCATGCCACCCAGACCGCACCGGCAGCCCACTCGACCCGCCAGGACATCCGCACCATCGGCCTGATCGGCCTGGGCCACTGCACCTCCCACTTCCACCACATGCTGCTGCCGCCGCTGTTCCCGGTGTTCATCCGGGAGTTCGGCTTCAGCTATGCCGAGCTCGGCCTGCTGCTCACCGTGTTCTTCGTCATCTCCGGCGTGGGGCAGGCCCTGGCCGGCTTCGTGGTGGATCGCCATGGCGCCCGCCCGGTGCTGTACGGGGCCATGGTCTGCTACGTGGCCGCCTCCCTGGCCACGGCCACCGCACAAGGCTATGGAGGCCTGATGCTGGCCGCCGCCCTGGCCGGCCTGGGCAATGCGCCCATGCACCCGGCCAACTTCACCATCCTCAACCGCCGCGTGTCCACGCCACGCCTGGGCCACGCCTTCTCGGCGCACGGGCTCAGCGGCAACCTGGGCTGGGCGCTGGGGCCCGTCTTCCTGATCGGACTGACCACGCTCACCGGCAGCTGGCGCATCGCCGCGCTGTGCGCAGCCTTGCTGGGCGCCGGGGTGCTGGCGCTGATGCTGTGGCGGCGCACCGACCTCGACGACCACCACGCCACCCACCGCGCTCAGGTGCAGGCCCAGGCAGCCAGCGGCTCGTCCGAGCACGCGCTGGCCTTCCTGAAACTGCCGGCCGTGTGGCTGTGCTTCTCCTTCTTCCTGTGGACGGCTGCGGCGCTGGGCGCCGTGCAGAGCTTTGCCAGCCCGGCCCTGAACCTGATGTACGGCCTCACCGACACGACCACCGCCTTTGTCGTGACCGGCTACATGCTGTGCGG
>CAYOJR010000020.1:1288-2740 GCA_964404335.1 uncultured Aquabacterium sp. | reverse complement strand
GCCACCGGCCGGGTGTATGGCACGGTGTACGCCGGCCTGGACACGGGCCTCGCTCTGGCCGCACCGGCCTTCGGCCTGATGATGGACCACGGCATGCCCGCAGCGGTGTTTGCAGGTGCCGCATGCGCCCTGGCGCTGGGCGTCACCTCGGCCACCATCGTGGGCCAACGCATTGCCGCCCGCACCTGAGCGGCGCCTCGCACAGCAGGCCGATCCAGGCCCGCGCTCACCCACATCGCTCGGAGGCCCGGCGCGGGCGAACCACGGCGCCCTCAGTGGGGTTTGCGCGGCTTCTGAAACGCCTCGGGCTTGTAGATATTGCCTTCGCGCGCCACGTCGGTCACCCGACTGGCGCGGCGCGCCCGCTCGATGGCCGCCGCCGTGGCCTGACGCGCCTGCTCCGCTTGCGCCGCCTCGGACTGACGGGTGGCGCGGCTTCTGAACAGGCGCTTCACCCGACTTGAAGTGAGCGCCCACTGACGCCCCATGAATCGATCCAACTGAGCGCGGCGCGATCCAGGCAAGCACAGACGCACCAGCATCATGGCGCACACGCTTGCCACCAACACCGCCAAAATCTGTTCGCCCGACATCACACCCTCGCCTTCCCGCTGCCCGCGCACCCACCGTGCGACGTCCTTCAATATAGTCCAGCCAACTGGGCTATGCTTGCCGGCATGACACTCCTGATACGCTGGCTCTTACTGGCCTGCGCCCTGGTGCTGCTGACGCAGTGGAATCTGGGCGTGCAGGTGGACAGCTTCGGCTCGGCCATGTGGGCCGCCCTGGTCATCGGTCTGCTCAACGCCTTCGTGCGCCCGTTGTTGGTCCTGTTGACCCTGCCGGTCACCATCCTGACACTGGGCCTGTTCCTGTTCGTGATCAATGCGCTGACGTTCCAGATGGCTTCGGGGCTGCTGGACGGTTTTCACGTCACCGGGTTCTGGCAGGCGCTGCTGGGTTCCATCCTCTACAGCCTGTGGGGGCTGGTGATCGACACCGCCTTGCAGCGCATGACGGTGCGTCCACCGCAGGGTTGAGACCCGACAGCGACGGGGCTGCACCTCACAGCGGCGTGGCCCGCAACCTCACCCCCGCCAAGGCGTGCGCCACGGTCGCCTCGCGCACCGCCGCGCGGTCGCCAGGCAGGTGCAGACACTCGGTGTGCACAATGCCCCGGCGCAGCGCCCAGGCCAACCACACCGTGCCCACCGGCTTCTCGGCCGAACCCCCAGTGGGGCCGGCGATGCCGGTGACGGCCACGGCAATGTCGGCACGCGAATGCGCCAGGGCCCCTTCGGCCATGGCACGCGCCACGGCCTCGCTGACCGCACCGTGCGCCGCAATCAAAGCGGCGTCCACCCCCAGCATCTCGGTCTTGGCTGCGTTGCTGTAGGTCACGAAGCCACGCTCGAACCAGTCGCTGGAGCCACTCAAGGCGGTGCAACTCGC
>CAYOJR010000020.1:0-1188 GCA_964404335.1 uncultured Aquabacterium sp. | reverse complement strand
GCCACCAGGTCGTCGAACATGATGCCCAGGCCCTGACGCCAGCCAATCGGCTGCCCCGGCACGGCCTTGAACAGGGCATCAGCCCAGGCCACCGGTCCGGGCTTGGCGGCATCAAAAATCCGAAACGCCACGAATGCGCCCAACTGCCCCCACCAGCCCACCGGCCCGATCAGCCACAGCATCAGCCAGAACGCCCAGATCTCGTCCCAGACGATGGCACCGGGGTCGCTGGTGCGCAAGTGCTGCGCAGTGCGGGTGCAGGCCCAGCAGCCCACCGGCCAACCCAACAGCAGAATGCCCCCCCAGATCAGATCGATGTGCGGCAGGCCACTCAACACCGCCTGCAGCGCGACAAAGCTGAACCAAGCCCACAGCGTGCCGACCGTGCCCGGCGCGACCGGGCTGAGCCCGCTGCCTGCGCCCAACGCGATGAAGTGCGCCGGATGACCGAGCAGGATGCCCAGCGTAGGCCGACGCGGTGCGTCACTCATGCTCATGCGCCCCCCTTGAAATGGTCGAACGAGGTCCAGCGATTGGACAATGCCTGATCTCCGCGCCACAGGCGCAAGCCGGGTTCGGCCTCGATCCGGCCGATGCGGCTGAGCGGCAGGCCCAGCGCTGTACCCAGTTGCGCCACACGCTCGCGTTGCGCGGGCGATGTGGTGAACAACAGTTCGTAGTCGTCGCCGCCGGCGAGGATGCAATCGAGCCGCTCGTCGGGCGTGCGCCTGGTCAGCCAGGGGCTCACGGGCAGGTCGTCCAGACACAGCGCAGCACCCACTCGGCTGCGGCGCAGGACATGACCCAGGTCGCCCAGCAAACCATCGGACACGTCGATGGCGGCGGTGGCGAGGCCGCGCAGACCCACACCCAGCGCCACACGCGGGTCGGGGCACTCCATCGCCCGGCGCGTGGCCTCGAAGGCCTCGGGGCTCAAGCCCGGCTGGAGGTTGCCTCGGAACGCCTCCAGCGCCAGCCGCGCCTCACCAGGGTGGCCGCTCACCCACAGGTCGTCGCCCACCTGGGCGCCGTTGCGCAGCAGCGCCTGACCGGCGGGCACCTCGCCCATCACCGTGATGCCGATGGCCAGGGGCCCCGCCGTGGTATCGCCGCCGATGAGTTCGCAATCGTGTGCATCGGCCAGCGCGAGCAGGCCCGTGGCAAAACCACGCAACCAGGCCTCGTCCA
>CAYOJR010000019.1:1619-22849 GCA_964404335.1 uncultured Aquabacterium sp. | reverse complement strand
ATCACGCTGGGCCATGTCGTGCTGGGCGGTAGCGCGCACACGCTGAGTCAACTGCGGGCTCACGAGCAAGCGCACGTCAGGCAGTACGAACGTTGGGGCCCCGTGTTCTTCCTGGCCTACCCGGCCTCCAGCCTCATCCAGTTGCTCCGGGGTCGGCACCCTTACTGGTTCAACCACTTCGAGGTACAGGCCCGAGCCTTGTGCGACGAGCGCTTGGCGCGAGCCCGCCATACCGACAAAGAAGAAACATGAGACGACTCCGGCAGGTCTGTTGAACCGTCGGCGGGAGAGCGTCGCTCTACACTGTCACCATGCCCACCTCCACCCTCATCCTGATCGCCGCCGTGGCCCGCAATGGCGCCATCGGCAAAGACAACGCCCTGCTGTGGCGCCTGCCCGAAGACCTCAAGTTCTTCAAGCGCACCACCCTCGGTTGCCCCGTCATCATGGGCCGCAAGACCTTCGAGTCCATCGGCCGCCCGCTGCCGGGTCGCCGCAACATCGTCGTCAGCCGCAACACCGCCTGGCAACACGAGGGGGTCGACGTGGCCCACACGCTGGATGAGGCCCGCGCCCTGGTGTCCGATCAGGCCCGCGTCTTCGTCATCGGTGGCGGCGAGCTGTATGCCCAGGCCCTGCCCCAGGCGGACGAACTCATCCTCACCGAAGTCGATGCCGACTTCGACGCCGACACCTTCTTCCCCCCCTGGGAGCGCAGCGCCTTCACCGAAGTCAGCCGCGAAACCCACACGGCTGAAGCAGGCTGGGCTTATCACTTCGTCGTGTACCAGCGCCGGAAATAACTTCCCACAAATTCAGTTTTTACTGAATACAAGCCGCCTGAAATTCGCATTTACCTGAAGACCGACGTGAGTTATCTTCGTCGGTTTGGCCTTTTGCGGCCCCCTTCTTCCGAACCCTCCTGAACCAGTCCTCATGGAATTCCTGCTCGACCCCAATATCTGGATCGCTTTCGCGATGCTGACCGCCCTGGAAATCGTCCTCGGCGTCGACAACATCATCTTCATCTCCATCCTGGTGGGTCGCCTGCCCGCCGACGTCCGCGACAAGGCCCGCCGCATGGGTCTGGCCTTCGCGATGATCTCGCGCCTGCTCTTGCTGTTCTCGCTGAGCTGGGTCATGAGCCTCAAGGCCGACCTCTTCCACGTATTCGGCATCGGCATCAGCGGGCGCGACCTGGTGCTGCTGTTCGGCGGCCTGTTCCTGCTCTGGAAGGCCTCTCACGAAATCTTCGTCGAGGTCGAGGCTCGTGAACAAGACCACGCCCCTGAAACCGACCCGGCCGTCATACAGGCTGCGGGCTCGCGCCTGTTCTGGGCCATCATTGCCCAGATCGCCGTCATCGACATCGTCTTTTCGCTCGACTCGGTCATCACCGCCGTCGGCATGGTCGACCAGATCGGTGTGATGATTGCGGCCGTGATCACCTCGGTGGGCGTGATGCTGTTCGCCGCCAAACCCATCGGCGACTTCGTGGATGCTCACCCCTCCGTGAAGGTGCTGGCTCTGGCCTTCCTGGTCATGGTCGGCATGGCCCTGACCGCCGAAGCATTCGACTCTCACGTGCCCAAGGGCTACATCTACGCCGCCATGTCCTTCTCGTTGGTGGTGGAGTTCCTCAACATCCGCGCGCGCAGCAAGCGCCTGGCGTTGAAGGCCGCGTCTCAGGCTTGATGCCCCGGCGCTCAGCGCCTGCACTGCAACAAAGGCCGACCTCGTGTCGGCTTTTTTCATTGCGCCACATACCGGCCCTGCCCGCCCCGCTGCCAGCAAGGTCCACGCACAACAGCGACAATCCAAGTCATACGACGCGCCCTGCGCGCCTCCCAGACTCGATCCGCCTAGGCCCCCCCATGCAACTCGCCACCTGGAACGTCAACTCCCTCTCCGTTCGCCTGCCGCAACTCCTGGACTGGCTCGCCGCCAACCCGGTCGATGCCTTGGTGCTGCAAGAAACCAAGCTCACCGACGACAAGTTCCCCCACGCCGATCTGGAGGCCGCCGGCTACCAGGCCCAGTGGTTTGGCCAAAAGACCTACAACGGCGTCGCCCTGCTGACCCGCAGCGCCAGCACCGACATCGTCAAGAACATCCCTGGCTTTGAAGACGAACAGGCTCGCGTCATCGCCGGCACCGTCAACGATCCGGTGGTCGGCAGCGTGCGCGTCATCGGCTGCTACTTCCCCAACGGGCAGGCGCCTGACAGCGACAAGTTCGTCTACAAGATGAACTGGCTCACCGCCCTGGAAGCCTGGGTGCAGGACGAACTCACGCGCCACCCCAACCTCGTCATCATGGGCGACTACAACATCGCCCCCACCGACGACGACGTGTACGACCCCGTGGGCTGGAAAGACCAGATCCACTGCACCGTGCCCGAGCGCGAGCACTTCCAGAAACTGCTGCAACTGGGCCTCACCGACGCCTTCCGCATGTTCGAACAGCCGCCCAAACCCTGGAGTTGGTGGGACTACCGCAACCTGGCCTTCCGCAAGAACCAGGGTCTGCGCATCGACCACATCCTGGTGAGCGACGCGCTCAAGCCGCGCGTCAGCGCCTGCGTCATCGACAAAGCCCCGCGCAAGAACGAACGCCCCAGCGACCACGCTCCGGTGGTTGTCACGCTGGGCTGATCAGCCCACCAGCAGGCGTCGCAGCGGCGCTGGCAAGCCCCAGTTGACCAGATCGGCCAGGGGCACCCAACGCCCGGCGGGCGCTTGCGCACGCAAGGCCGCCTCCAGGCCCGCCGCCTCGGCATCGTCCAGCACCACGCGGCGCGGGTGCAACCACCAGTCCAGGTGCGTCAGCACATGCTTCATGCGGGGCTGGCGCTCCACCCGTGCATCCAGGGTGGCCCCCAACAAGGCCGACACGGCCTCGTCGCTGTCCAGCAAGGGCAAGGTCCACAGGCCAGCCCACACACCCTTGTCGGGCATCTGCTGCAGCCACACCTGCTCGCGCCACTGCGGCCACAACCACCAGTTCTCCCGCTCGCTGCGCTTGAGCTTGCGGCCCTTCACGGGGTAGCGCTCCGGGTCGCCCACCTGGCGCGCCACACACAGGTCCGACCACGGGCACATCAGGCAAGACGGCTTGCGCGGCGTGCACAAGGTCGCCCCCAGGTCCATCAGGCCCTGGGTGTAAGACGGCATCACTGCGGCACGCAGGGGCAGCACCACCTGCGCGGCCGCGATCAGCGCCTTCTCGTTCGCCCGCACCGACAGGTCCTCACCCCAGCCCAGCACCCGGCTGAGCACCCGCTTCACATTGCCGTCCATGATGGACACGCGCTCGTCAAAGCAGAACGAGGCGATGGCCGCCGCCGTGGACGGCCCAATGCCCGGCAAGCTCTGCAAGGCCTCACAGGTGGACGGAAAGCGCCCGCCATGCAGGTTGACCACATCCCGCGCGCAGCGGTGCAGATTGCGAGCCCGGCTGTAATAGCCCAGCCCGGCCCACAAGGTCAGCACATCGTCCAGAGGCGCTGCAGCCAACGCCTGCACATCCGGAAAGCGCTGCAAGAAGCGCTCGAAGTAACCCAGCACGGTCGTGACCTGGGTCTGCTGCAGCATGATCTCGGACAGCCACACGCGGTACGGGTCACGCAGCTTTTGCCACGGCAGGTGGTGGCGGCCATCCTGATGCTGCCAGGCCACCAGACGTTCGGCCAGGTCAGGACTCAGCCGCTGCGCACCTTGCAGCAACTGCCTCGCATCAACCGGCGTCATGCAAGTTGATCGGCGCTGCTCGATGAATCAGGCAAGGTCAGCTCGCTCTCGAACCCAGCCGGGTTGTCACCCGCCAGGTCCAGCCGGCTCTCGCGAGCCTGCACCAACAACGCTTCCACCAGCACATTCAGGCGGTTTTGCAGCTGCATCACACGCTCATCCTGCGCTTGCACATCCTGCAGGCGTGCATCCAGGTCGCTCGCTGCCGACTGAATGCGGTCCAGCGATTCGTAACGGCGCTTGAAGTTGCGACGGCGCTCACGCAACTGACTGTCCACCTGGGCCGACGAGGTCTTGCTCCACAGCTCGATGTCGTTGCTCACTGTCTCGAACACCACGCGCAAGCGCGACACCAGCATGCGACGGAACTGCTCCTGGAAACCCGGTTGAGCCAGACGGAAGGCCTGACTCAGGCCCAGATACTGCACATAGTTGCGCTCGATCAGGTTCAGGTCTTCGGTGTAGCGGTTGACGTCCAGCGGCGCATCGGCCACCAGGCTGAAACCAAACTCGGCATTGAGCTTGGCATACGAAGCCACCAGCATCGAATGGATCTCGTCACTGCGCTGCTGCGCCAACTCGACCAGCGCACGCAAGCGCGCGCACAACTCGATGAAGGCCTTGCGAGCGCCCAGCGGCAACCATGAGCCCCCCAGCACCTGCTGCAGCGCCTCCACCTCGTGACGCAAGCGCTCAGCAGACAGGTCGTGCAACGCCTCTTTCAACATGCGCGCATGCACCGTGCGCAAGGCCTGCAAGCGTGCTGTGCACTGCTCGAACTCGTTGGCCTCCATCTGCACGCGCTGCAGCATCATCTGCACCTTGCCAGAGCTCTTGCCGCGCAGGCTGCGCAACTCGGCCAACTGGTCGGCATACAGGCGCCGCATCTCGCCAAAGCGGCGCGTGAGTTGGTGCTGGAACTGCAAGGCGCCCTGCATGGCTGCATCGGCCAGCGTTTCGCGACGACGCGGCAGCAAGCCCTCTGACAAGGCCAACTCGAAATCTTCCAGACGGCTTTCGGTCAGACCAGCCGCATCCCCCGACAAACGCGCTGCCAGTGCCTGACGCGCCGAGATCGGGAACACATGGTCTACCGGAATGTCGAGCGTCTGCGCCACGCTTTCGCACTGGCGAACGATGGTCTGCCGCACCTCGGCAGGCGAACTCAAGGGGTCGATCAGGGCATCGATCTTGTTGAGCGCCACGTAGCGCGCCAGCGCAGGGCCGCACAGGTGATCACGCCAGATGGACAGGTCTGACTTGGTCACACCGGTGTCGGCACCCAGGATGAACACCGTCGCATGCGCCTGAGGCAACAAGCCCAGGGTCAATTCGGGTTCCGTCCCGATGGCATTCAGACCTGGCGTATCCAGCACCACGAGACCGCGCTTGAGCAGCGGATGGGGCAAATTGATGCGCGCATGGCGCCACACGGGCACCTCGATGCGGCCATCGGCCTGCACCGGCGGATTGTCCTCGGGACGATGTTCGTCCCAGAATCCCAGCCTTGCGGCTTCGTCCTGGGACACCAGGCGGGTGCGCATCACCTCGGCCAGCGCGGCCGCCATACCATCCGGATCCGACAGATCCAGATCGATCCAGGTCCAGGCCGCGCTCTGGCGACGGTACTCGGCCAGCGAGGCGGCTTCCAGGCGGGTCTCGATGGGCAACAGCGACAGGCCCACCGGATCTTCTGCGTCGTAGCCCAGCTCCACCGGGCACATCGTCGTGCGCCCTGCCGACGCCGGCATCATGCGGCGCCCCTTGTCCGAGAAGAAAATGGCGTTGATCAGCTCGGACTTGCCGCGCGAGAACTCCGCCACAAACGCCACCATGAGCTTCTCGCCCGACAGGCGGTGGCGCATGGCTTCAAACCACTCGGCCGACGCGTCGTCCAGCAGATCATGTTCACGGGCAAAACGGGCCAAGGCCGCCAGTCTGGCGTCGGTATCGGCGCGCCACTGGCCCAAGGCATCCAGGTGGCTGGCAAAGGTGGGCATCATGGCTTGGATCCTAGCGCAAGGCGCTCATGCTGCAACAAGGGCCATCACCCAGATGGCTGCCAAAAATACAACGCCTCCCAGCGTCCAGCACGCACTTGTCACCTTTTCTGACAATTGGGGCAGAAAAAGGTCGAGCGTTGACCCTGTACCACCCGCCTCACCGGAGTGCCGCACACGCGGCAAGGCTCACCCTCTCGCCCGTACACCGCCGTGGTCATCTGAAAATGTCCTTGGCTGCCATGCGCGTCCTTGAAGTCTCTCAGGCTGGAGCCTCCCAGCGCCATGGCCTGCTGCAACACCCCTTGCACTTCCCGCACCAGGCGCTCGCAGCGTGGGCGACTCAGCTTGCCTGCGGCCAGCCGAGGGTCGATGCCTGCCCGAAACAAGGCTTCACAGGCGTAGATGTTGCCGGCCCCCACCACGATGTCCCCGGCCAGCAGCGCTTGCTTGATCGACGCCTTGCGGCCCTGCAGGCGGTCATGCACGTACCGCCCATCCAGTGCCGCGTCAAACGGCTCCAGTCCCAGACCTGACAGCAACTTCCCCGGCATGCCGGTGGCCGACGATTCACCCCACACCACGGCACCAAAACGACGCGGATCGTGCAGACGCAACACCCCGCGCGAGGTCACCAGATCAAAGTGGTCATGCGTGCCCGGCTCACCCACCCGCCCTGCAAAGGACAGTGAACCCGACATGCCCAAATGCATCAGCAAACCACCGCTGCGCCCCTCTGGCGCCCGCAACGGCAACCAGAGGTACTTGCCGCGCCGCTGCACCACCCCCACCCGCCAGCCGACCAGATCATCGCCATCCACACCCAATGGCCAACGCAAGGGCTTGCCAGTGCGCACGGCCATGACCTCTGCACCTTCGATGCGATCAGCAAAACTCAGGCGGGTGACTTCAACTTCGGGCAATTCAGGCATGAGCGGATTATCTGGCGCACCACACACTCCTGCGCACATCAATAGAATGGCCACATCAGTTGGAGACCTCATGCCTGTCCACACGCCCGCGTTCACCTCTGCGATGCCAGCCCTGCGCACCAGTTTGCTGGCCCTGGCCATGATGTGCCACAGCGCCTGGGCCGCACCCGACAAGCCGACCCCGCGCAGCGGCGCACAAAATGCCAGCGTTTCGGCCGCGAAGCCGCCCGTGAGCAACTCCAGCATGGATGCGGCCATGTTCTACCAGGTGCTGATTGCCGAGATCCAGGCCAATGCCGGAGATCCGGGCTCTGCCTATCAGCTCTACCTGGAGGCCGCGCGGCGCCACAAGAATGCCCAACTCTTCCAGCGTGCCGTCGAAATTGCCCTGCGCGCCCGCGCCGGAGAACAGGCCCTGGCTGCCGCCAAGGCCTGGCGCCAGGCCTTGCCTCAATCCCGTCCCGCAGCGGAGTTTCAGAGCCAGATCCTCATCGCGCTGGGTCGCACCAACGAAATCGCTGAAGCCTTGCGCAACCTGATCCAGTTGACGCCAGCACCGCAACAGCCACAGGTCATCACCAACCTGCCCCGCATCGTCAGCCGTCTCAGCGACAAACAGGCCAGCGCCCGCATCATCGACGAAGCCACCGAACCCTGGCGCACACGCCCCAAGGCGCAGGCGGAAGCCTGGCTGGCCAGCAGCGAAGCTTGGCTGCGCGCCAACCAACTGGACAAGGCCCGCGAGGGATTGCAGCGCGCCATCAGCCTTCAGCCTGGCCTGCCAACAGCTGGCCTGCTGGCCGTCGAACTGATGAAGCAGTGGCCTGACAGCGAAGCAATCGTCCGTCAACAACTGCAGCGGCCCGATGCCTCCACCGTCGTGCGCCTGGCGTATGCCCGCCAACTCACACTGCTGCAACGCTACAACGATGCCGAGCCGCAACTCGAAACCCTGGTGCGCAGCCAACCTGACCAGATGGGCCACTGGTTGTTGCTGGCAGCCATTCGCCTGGAGCTCAAGAAGCCCAACGAGGCCGAAGTCGCCCTTCAACCCGTGCTGGCCCTGGCCAACAACCCAACAGGCCGCACGCCTGAGCTGACATCTACCGACGGGCACAAAGCCAACCCCAGCCTGAACCCCGATCTGGAGCAAGCCTACCTGCTGATGGCGCAGGCAGCCGACCTGCGCGGCAAAACCCAGGAAGCCCTGGACTGGATGGAGCGAGCCGACCCACGCCATGAAAAGCTTCTGACCCAGAGCCAACGCGCCCGCCTGCTCATCCGTCAAGGACGAATCTCCGAAGCGCGCACCATCATCCGCAACATTCCGGAAGGCGAACCCCGGGACGCGATCCTCAAGTTCCAGGCAGAGGCTCAGATCCTGCGCGACGCACGCCAATGGCAGGAGGCCTACGAGGTCCTGCGTGAAGCCACCCAACGCTTCCCCGATGATGCCGACCTGCTCTACGACCGTGCCATGGTGGCCGAACGCCTGCGTCGCTACGACGACATGGAGCGCCTGCTGAAAACGGTGATGAACCTGGCACCGGACAGCCCCAACGCCTACAACGCCCTGGGCTACAGCCTGGCCGACCGAGGTGTGCGGCTCGACGAAGCGCGCCCCCTGATCGAACGCGCGCTGAGCCTGCGCCCTGGCGACCCCTTCATCACCGACAGCCTCGGCTGGTTGGAATTCCGACTGGGTCGCATCGATGAAGCCCTGCGCCTGCTCAACCAGGCCTGGACGGCCCGCCCAGACGCCGAGATTGCCGCCCACCTGGGTGAAGTCCTGTGGCAACAAGGGCAGGCCGAGCGCGCCCGCGAAGTCTGGCGCAAAGGGATGCAACTCGACCGCAACAACGAAACCCTGGTTGAGGTGCTGAAGCGCTTCAACGTGCAACCGTGATGCGTCTGACCCGCGCGCTCGCCAGAACGGCACGCTTGCAACGCCTCGGAGCGCTGACCCTCGCGGGCGTCTTGAGCGCATGCAGCCACCTTGCTGCCGTACCGCACCCGCCGGCCGAAGCCTCATCCACCCATGACCCAGCCCCTGGCACTGAAGCCCCCCCTCGCCTGTCACTGCAAGGCCAACTCAGCATCAAGCTGTTCGCCTGGCAAAGCCTGCCCGCCAAAGGTCTGAGCCTGGGCTTCTTCTTCAGCGGTCACACCGACCAAGGTTTGCTCGACTTGATGACCCCGCTCGGCACCCTGATGGCCCAGGTGGGCTGGCAGGCCGATCAAGCCTGGGTGGTCACGCAAGATGGTCGCCAGGCCTATGCCACGCTCGACGAACTCAGCCGCCAGACACTGGGCGAAGCCCTGCCCCTGCGCAGCCTGGTTCACTGGATGCAAGGCCAGCCCGACCCAGCGCAAGCCAGCACCGCCACGGACGATCCGTGGGTGTTCGAACAAGCCGGATGGCGCATCGACGCCCGTGAACACGCCGAGCAACGCATTCAGGCGACCCGCAGCGCCAGCGAGCAACAACGCGCCATTCACATCAAGGTCTATCTCGACCGCTGACCGCCAGCCACACCGCGGCCCGTCCCACCATGCCCAGCCTGCACCACCTGCCCGCACCGGCCAAGATCAACCTGTTCCTGCACATCACCGGTCGTCGGCCGGACGGCTACCACCTGCTGCAGTCGGTGTTCATGTTGATCGACTGGCAAGACACCCTGCACATCGAAACCCGCGCCGACGGCAAGATCCGCCGCCACGACCTGACCGTGGCCCTGCCCGACGACGACCTGTGCCTGAAAGCCGCACGCCTGCTGCAGGCTGAAAGCCGCACCTCACAAGGCTGCGACATCCACATCGAAAAGAACGTGCCCTGGGGAGCCGGCCTCGGCGGTGGCAGCTCCGACGCCGCCACCGTGCTGCTGGCCCTCAATCAGCTGTGGGGCCTGCATTGGCCGCGCAGTCGCCTGCTCGCACTGGCCGTGCGCCTGGGCGCCGACGTGCCCTTCTTCGTGCGAGGACACAACGCCTGGGTCGAAGGCATTGGTGAGCAGATCATCCCGCTGGCCCTGCCGCCCGACTTGTTGCAGACGCCGCTCATGCTGCTCAAGCCCCATCTCACCGTGCCCACGGCTGCGATTTTCGGCAGCCACGCGTTGAAGCGCGACACAAAGCCTGCTACAATCGCAGACTTTCTTGCAGCGCCCAAGCGCTTTGGTCAAAACGACTTGCAGGATGCTGCCGTGGCCTACCAGGCCAGCAGCGCATCCGGCAACGAGATTGGTCAGGCGCTTGAAGTCATGCAGAACCAGTTTGGCAACAGCCGGATGACAGGTTCAGGCAGCACGGTGTTTTCGTGGGTTCCCCCCGAACAAGCCAGCCACCTGCCCGACATCCAGCCAGGCAATCTGGGCCTGAATGACGCATTGTGGATCGGTCGCGCCTGTCGCGGTCTGCCTCAACACCCTCTGCTCAAGATGCTCGATCAGATCGCTGATTGAATGCATCCAAAGCATGATGCGAATGAGCAACAGACTTGCAGAGCAGGCAAAACTTGATCTAGAATGGAAGGCTCTGAGCAAGAGTGCAGACTACAAGGTCGCAGCGCAGCAAAGACGCAAGTCAAAGTCGTGCTGAGACCTGTGTAGGGGAGTCGCCAAGTTGGTTAAGGCATCGGATTTTGATTCCGACATGCGAGGGTTCGAGTCCTTCCTCCCCTGCCAAATTTCTTGAAATTCGGCACCACCACCGAATCACACACCTGCCCCACACCTTCCGCGAAGGCTGTTCATCCTGATCCGCATCGGGACTTCCTGAGGGCAAGGTCATGGGCAGATGCTTTTTTGATATCAGCACAAGATCCCAAGGTCGGCCCACCATGATCTCCGATACCGTTCTGTTCACCGGCAACGCCAACCCGGCGCTCGCTCAGGAAATCGCCACCAATCTGGGCATCACCCTGGGCAAGGCGTCTGTCGGTCGCTTCTCGGATGGTGAAACCACTGTCGAGATCCAGCAAAACGTGCGTGGTCGCGAAGTGTTCGTGCTGCAGTCCACCTGCGCCCCCACCAACGACAACCTGATGGAACTGCTGGTCATGGTCGACGCGCTCAAGCGCGCTTCCGCCCAGCGCATCACGGCCGTCATTCCCTACTTCGGTTACGCCCGCCAGGATCGCCGTCCGCGCTCCACCCGCGTGCCCATCTCGGCGCGCGTCGTGGCCAACATGCTCGAAGCCGTCGGCGTCAACCGCGTCCTGACCATGGACCTGCACGCCGACCAGATCCAGGGCTTCTTTGATATCCCGGTCGACAACATCTACGCGTCCCCGGTGCTGCTGTCCGACCTGCAAGCCAAGAAGTACGACGACCTCGTGGTCGTGTCGCCCGACGTGGGTGGCGTGGTCCGCGCCCGCGCCCTGGCCAAGCAACTCGGTTGCGATCTGGCCATCATCGACAAGCGTCGCCCCAAAGCCAACGTGTCGGAAGTGATGCACGTCATCGGCGAAATCGACGGTCGCAACTGCGTGATCATGGACGACATGATCGACACGGCCGGCACCTTGGTGAAAGCAGCCGAAGTGCTCAAAGAGCGTGGCGCCAAGAGCGTGTATGCCTACTGCACGCACGCTGTGTTCTCCGGTCCTGCCATTGAGCGCATCAAGGCGTCGGCACTCGATGAAGTCGTGATCACCAACACCATTCCTCTGAACGAAGCCGCCAAGGGCACGACGAAGATCCGTCAGCTGTCTACCGCCTTCCTGTTCGCCGAGACCATCCGCCGCATCACCGACGGCGACTCGGTCACCTCCCTCTTTTCGGAACAGAACGCCAACTTCTGATCCGATTTTCCTGACCGGGCTCTCACAGGCTCGGTCTTTTTACAGCGCCTGGTCGCGGGCGCTATACCCACTTGGAGCATTCCATGAAATTCACCGCTTTTGAGCGCAATCTGCAGGGGACCGGAGCGAGCCGCCGCCTGCGCAACAACGGCAAGACCCCTGGCATCGTTTACGGCGCCGGCCAAGAGCCCAAGAACATCGAGCTGGACCACAACGCGCTGTACCACGCCATGCGCAAGGAAGCCTTCCACTCGTCCATCCTCGAGATGGAACTGAATGGCAAGGTTGAAAAGGTCCTGCTGCGCGACTACCAGAAGCACCCGTTCAAGCAACTGGTTCTGCACGTCGACTTCCAACGCATCGACGCCACCACCAAGATCCACAAGAAGGTTCCTCTGCACTTCATCAACGAAGAGCAGTCGCAAGCCGTCAAGATCGACAAGTGCATCATCAACCACGCCGTGACCGAACTGGAAATCGAGTGCCTGGCTGAACAGCTGCCCGAGTTCCTGACCGTGGACCTGGCCAATGTCGTGAAGGGTCAAACCATCCACGTCAACGATCTGGTTCTGGACAGCCACATCAAGGTGCGCACCCACGGCCACAAGAACCCGCTGATCGCCACCGTGGTCGAGCCGGTCGAGGAAGTCATCGCCGCTCCCGTGGCTGCTGCCGAACCCGCCAAGGGCAAGAAGAAGAAGTAATTCTTCTTTGGCACTGCCACCAAAGCCTTCGGGCTTTGAGTCAAGCCCCGCTTTGGCGGGGCTTTTCCATTTGTAGGCCCCTCAGCATAATCCGCGACCATCATGATTCGACTGTTTGTCGGCCTGGGCAACCCCGGACCGGAATACGAAGACACCCGCCACAACGCCGGCTTCTGGTACATCGACGACCTCGCCCGCCGCTTGAAGGTATCGCTGCAACCCGACCGCGCTTACCACGGGCTGGTGGCGCGCGCGAACACGCCGAATGGCCCCGTATGGCTGCTGCAACCGCAAACGTACATGAACCTGTCAGGCAAGTCGGTGGCGGCGTTGGCACGTTTCTTCAAAATCTCTCCAGAGGAAGTGCTGGTGGCACACGACGAGCTCGACCTGCCCCCCGGACAGGTCAAACTCAAGAAGGGTGGCGGACACGGGGGACACAACGGTCTGAAGGACATTCACAGCCAGATGGGCTCACCCGATTACTGGCGGCTGCGGCTGGGCATCGGGCATCCCGGTGTGAAGCACGAGGTGGCGGCCTATGTGCTGCGCAAACCACCGCAGGCTGAACGCGAGGCCATTTTCAAATGCATTGCTCAGGCACTGGACGCCACGGAACTGCTGCTCGCCGGCGACACCGCCAAGGCCACCGCACAGATTCACGCCCAGCCCCAACGCCCCAAGCCACCCCGCAAGGTGCCAACCGCTCCCGAAGCCGGGACGCAAACCGGCAACCAGACGGGCACATCCACCGCTTCAGCGCCAGACAAGCCCACCGTATGAGGCTTGCGACGTTCGGGGCAGTTCACGCCACAGGGAGGACCCATGGCTCCGCAACGTTCATCTTTTTTCACGGTGTCCCAGGTTTGCCGCGGCCTAACTGTGACCCTGGCCTTGCTTGCCTTGTGCGTGGGCACCAGCAGTGAAGCTGCGTCTGACGCCGGATCAAAGCGGAAGGCACGCAAGCGCAGCATCCCTGAACCCCACATTCACGAAGAAGCCGCACCACCGCCGGCTCGCCCCGTGCCACTGCTCGCCTGCCAGGACGCTGTCGGTCGGACCAGCTACAGCCAGTTTCCGTGTGCGAACGCGGATGCACACCCGCAACGTCAACTCACCACGCGCGACACCCGTGGCGCCAGCGAGGTTGAACACAGTTCCTGGATGATGCAGCGCGAACGTGCGTTGCTGCAAACCATGCAGCGTGATCGTCAACGCGAGGCCAAGCTGAGTGAAAAGGCGCGTCAATCCCGTTCACGTACACGTCGCAAAAGCGCGTCAGCCGACGAGGACACGCCACAAGAGCGCCCAGACCGGAGTCAACCGACACGCCGCCCAGTGCGCTATCTGGCGCTGCCGCCCCTCACAGCCGAGACACAAGTGCAAGGTCGCCTGAGGCCTTGACTCAGGCTTTGCCCTGCAACTTGAGGTACTTGGCCATCAGTTGCTCGGGTGTTTCAACATGCTCGGGATCCACCGGAATGCACTCGACCGGGCACACCTGCACGCACTGCGGCTCGTCAAAATGGCCCACGCACTGGGTGCACTTGTCAGGGTCGATGACGTAAATGCTCTCCCCCATCGAGATGGCCTGGTTGGGGCACTCGGGCTCGCACACATCGCAGTTGATGCATTCTTCGGTGATTTTCAGTGCCACGGTGTTGTCCTGACTGCTGGACGGGGTGAAAAATGACAAGAATCGACAAAGGCCAAGCGGCGTCGTTCAGGTGGGCTGCTGTGTGACGCGTGCCTTCAGGCGTGCCAGCACGGAAGGTGCCACGAACTTGGACACATCCCCACCGAGCATGGCGATTTCCCGCACGAAGGTCCCCGACACGAACTGGTATTGGTCGGACGGAGTGAGAAAAACCGTCTCCACATCGGGCATGAGGTGACGGTTCATCCCGGCCATCTGAAACTCATAATCGAAGTCGCTGACGGCACGCAGGCCACGCACCACCACCTTGCCCTGGTGGCCCACCACGAAGTCGCGCAGCAAGCCCGAGAACGCGATCACCTCGACATTGGGAAACTCGCTGGCGACTTCACGTGCCATGCTCAAACGCTCGTCGAGCGAAAACAGCGTTTTCTTGTGATGTCCTGCGGCCACTGCCAGCACCAGGCGACCAAACAACTGGCTGGCGCGGCGCATCAGGTCGGCATGCCCCAGGGTCATGGGATCGAACGTGCCGGGGTAGACGGCGGTCAGCAAAGGGGATGACATGGATCAGGACTCCTGGGCGGGCATCAACCACTGGGGTTGACCCGCAGTGTACGTGTCAGGCTTGCGAGGCGGTTGCGGATGACGCATCAGCCACGCGCTGAAAAAGGTGAAAGTGCACAGCCCCCGCCTGACCGTGACGATGCAGACGCAATCCAGCCCCCCGAACACCGGCATCGTCATCTGAGAAGGCCCGATCGGCCTCCAGGTAGATCCAGCCACCAGCGGGCACGCAGCGTGCGGCCAGCGCCAGCGCCTGCTCGAACACATCGACATCAAATGGCGGGTCCAGGAAGACCAGGTCGAAGCGCGCGGCACGCTGTGGCTGTCCCATCCAGTACAGGGCATCGGCTTGCTGCAACTGCACTTGGATGGCCTTGAGACGAGCCAGTGTGGCTTGCAAGGCACGCGCCAGAACCGGATCGCGTTCGAGCAGACACACGTCCTCCGCCCCCCGGGAGGCGGCCTCCAGACCCAGAGCGCCACTGCCTGCGAAGGCGTCCAGCACGCGCCAGCCCGACATGTCCTGCCCCAACCAGTTGAACAGGGTTTCTCGCACGCGCGAGGGCGTGGGCCGCAGGCCCGCAGACACCGGCACAGGCAAGGGTGTGCGCTTCCATTGCCCACCGAGGATGCGCACCTCTTGCGCGGCAGTGCGCGCCACTTTGCGCGCGGCCGCCGCCGGGTCTGCCGCCGGGTGACGAGGCTGAGCCCGGGAAGCACGCTGCGAGCGCGAAGAAGGTGGTTTGGTCATGTTGTGGCGCATCAAAGGGGGCATTGTAGAAAGGCCCAGGCACCTACAATCACGGCATGTTCAGTTTCATCAAGAAAAAGCTGGGGTGGGGGTCCACGCCAGCCGAGCCGTCTGCTGCGGAGGCGTCCACCGAGACACCCCAGGTTGAGACGCCTGCCACCCTCGCTCCCCAGGCGCCCACACCCGCTGCGCCGGAGTCGGCTGCTGCGCCGCCGTCAGCCCCCGTCACACCTGAGGTCTCACGCACACCCGCGCCCAGTGTCGCACTCCCGGAGGCCGAGGTCAGCGAACCGGTGGTCGAGCGCCGTTCGTGGCTGGACAAGTTGCGCCAAGGTCTGCGCAAGACGGGTTCGAGCATCGCGCAGGTGTTCACCGGCACTCAGATTGACGACGCCTTGTATGAAGAGCTGGAAGCGGCTCTGCTGATGGCCGATGCCGGCGTGTCGGCCACAGAGTTTCTGCTGCAGGATCTGAAGCATCGCGTCAAGGAAGCCAAGGCCACCGACCCCGCACAGGTGAAAGAACTGCTGATCGACGCCATCACCGAACTGCTGCAACCGTTGGAGCAGTCTTTGGAGGTGGGACACCACACGCCCACGGTGATCATGGTGGCCGGCGTCAATGGCGCAGGCAAGACCACGACCATCGGCAAACTCACCCGCCACCTGTCTGACTCCGGGCAACGTGTGCTGCTCGCTGCCGCAGACACTTTCCGTGCGGCGGCCCGGGAGCAGTTGCTGGTCTGGGCGGACCGCAACCGCGTCGAGATCGTCAGCCAGGAGGGCGGTGACCCGGCGGCTGTGACATTCGATGCGGTCAAGGCTGGCCATGCACGCAGTTGCGATGTGGTGATTGCCGACACGGCCGGTCGCCTGGCCACGCAGTTGCACCTGATGGAGGAGCTGCGCAAGATCAAACGGGTGATCAGCAAGGCCATGGACAGCGCACCTCACGAGGTGTTGCTGGTCGTTGATGGCAACACCGGGCAGAACGCCCTGTCGCAGGTCAAGGCCTTTGACGAAGCGCTGGGGTTGACCGGTCTGGTCGTCACCAAGCTGGACGGCACCGCCAAAGGTGGCGTCTTGGCAGCCATCGCCCTGTGGTCGCGCGAGCGTCACAAGAGCGTGCCTGTGTATTTCATTGGCGTGGGCGAGAAGCTGGAAGACCTGCAGACTTTCCAGGCACGAGAGTTCGCCCAGGCCTTGCTCAACTGAGGTCGGTTTAACGTGAACGCTGCAGCGGTGGCGTGTCGTCGAGCGGCGCGGGCGCCGTAGCCTCCAGATCATCGAACCAGGTGGACGGCGGCGGATCGCGGTGCGTGGCCGCATGGCGACCTTCGCCAGCCCGCTCGTCATCATCGAGATCGTCGAGATTGAAGTCCACACCCCGCTCTTTCACCGACATGCCTTCCATGGCGCCCCCGGTGCGCATGGCCGCGACCACAGCTGCGGCCTCGGCATCACGCCGACCACGGCTGGTTTCGGCAGAGAACATGCCCATGTTGCGTTGCGAAGCCCCATACATCTGAGCGGCCACCTCCGGGCCGAGAATGGCTTCGAGCACGGTTTGCGTGTCTGGCAATTTCCCTTCGTGCCAGATGTGCACCGGAATGTGCGCTGCCTGCAGCACCCGATCCATGCGTTTATGGCGTCGGCGGGTGCGTTCGCTTTCCTGGTCAACAGGGGCGCGGACTTCCACCACAGCCAGCACATGCGAGGCCATGTCGCACACCACCAGGTCCACACACAATGCACCCACGCGGCGCAGCCATTCGGCATAGGAGTTGCGTGTGGGCACCTTCAGAAAGCGGGCAATCGGCACCTGAGCCAGAACCATGTGGTCTGGCAGCGCCTTGCGCAGCAGGTGATAGGCCTCGCGTTCGGCATGGGTGAGCAGCCTGGTGGCCCCCGGCTCCCAGTCGAGCACGGTGTCGAGGTTATCGTAGGCCGCAGGACGTCCTGCTCTGCGAGGGCGCTGCAGTCCATCCTCGACTTGCGCCGGGCGCGTGACCTGCGTCGCAGCCAGTCGCGCGCGGCCAAAGCGCCATGCAGCCACTGCGCCCACCACCCCGACTCCACCGACCAGCAAGGCCGGCCACATCGACACCCATTCCATCATGTTCTGTTTGCGTACGCATTGATCGTTTGCATACGCTAACAGCGGTGCGCAACAGAATCAATTGATAGTTGCCGCACAGGCGTGACAAGGCGTGTCAAAGACACAGGTCAGCGACCCATGCCCCCCATGCCGGGCAGACCCTTCATGCCGCCCATGCGCTTCATCATCTTGAACAGGCCACCGCCCTTCATCTTCTTCATCATGGTGCGCATTTGCTCGAACTGGTTGAGCATGCGATTGACGTCCTGCACCTGAACGCCTGCGCCCATGGCAATGCGACGCTTGCGGCTGGCCTTGATGATTTCGGGCTTGTGACGCTCCTGCGGGGTCATGGCGCGAATCATGCCCTCCATGCGGCGCACGTCGCGCTCGGCCTTGTCCATGTCGGCCTGCCCCGCTTTGGAGGCGATCTCGGTGGGCAGCTTGTCGATCAGGCCCGACAGGCCACCCATGTTCTTCATCTGACTGATCTGGGCCAGGAAGTCCTCCAGATCGAAATCGGCGCCGGACTTGACCTTTTCGGCCAGTTTTTGCGCGGCTGCAATGTCCACGCCCTTCTGAACCTCTTCGACCAGGGCCACGATGTCGCCCATCCCCAGCACGCGGCCGGCATGGCGATCGGCATCGAACACTTCCAGACCGTCGATCTTCTCCGAGACACCGGCAAACTTGATGGGCACGCCAGTGACCTGGCGCACCGACAGCGCGGCGCCACCGCGCGAGTCGCCATCGAGCTTGGTGAGCACGACGCCGGTCAGCGGCAGCGCTTCCTTGAAGGCTTTGGCGGTGTTGACTGCGTCCTGACCCTGCATGGCATCGACCACGAACAGGGTTTCAACCGGTTTGAGCTGGGCGTGCAGGTCCTTGATTTCGGCCATCAAGGCTTCGTCAATGGCGAGGCGACCGGCAGTGTCCACGAGCAGCACGTCGAAATAATGGCGGCGGGCGTGGTCGATGGCAGCGGCGGCAATGTCGGCCGGTTTCTGATCGGGCGCAGACGGGAACCACTCAGCGCCAGCCTGACCGGTCACGGTCTTGAGCTGTTCGATGGCGGCGGGGCGGTACACGTCAGCGGAGACCGTGAGCACCTTCTTCTTGCGCTTTTCGATCAGGTGCTTGGCGAGCTTGGCCGTGGTGGTGGTTTTACCGGCACCTTGCAGACCGGCCATCAGGATGACCGCCGGGGGTTGGGTGGCGAGGTTGATGTCGGACACCCCCTCGCCCATGGTGGCAGCGAGTTCCTTCTGAACAATGCTGACCAGCACCTGGCCGGGCGTCAGGGACGAGACCACCTCCTGCCCCAGGGCTTTGTCCTTGACGCGTGCAATGAAATCGCGCACCACAGGAAGCGCCACGTCAGCCTCCAGCAGCGCCATGCGCACCTCACGCAACATGTCTTGCACGTTGGTTTCGGTGATGCGGGACTGGCCGCGCATGGTCTTGACCAGGCGACTGAGTCGTTCAGTGAGGTTGGATGCCATGAAATCGCTGCTTGTGCTCGTAAACTTGACACATGATTTTATCGCCCACCTTGCCCTCGCAACCCGCACTCTGGCCCAGTGTGCTGGCCATATCGGCTTATTTCTTTGCTGCGGCGTGGCCGAGCAATGCCTCGCAGGGCGATAAACGGCATGAACGGCCCATCTGGTGGGCGCTGTCGGTGGGCTGGCTGGCGCAGGCCGTGGCCATCGTGCTGGACACTGTGGTCGAGCAATCGGGCGTGCTGGGTGCGCGCTTTGGCTTCGGCACGGCCCTGTCCATCACCAGTTGGCTGGTCATGGCGGTTTACGCCTACGAAAGTCGCCATCTGGGTCTGCCCAGTGTGCGCAGGGTGCTCGCCGTGGTGGCGGGCGTCACGGTGGCGGTCGCCTGGCTGTTTCCCGGCCAGGTTCAATCGGCCCATGGCTCCAGCTGGACGCCTTTGCACTGGTTGCTCGGGTTTGCCTCTTATGGACTGTTTGGTGCAGCCTTGCTGCATGCCGTCCTGTGGCGCCATGCCGAGCAGCAGTTGCGCCCGCCTCCCGGTGCATCGGGCACCTTGCCCTTGCGCGCACGGCACGGCGGGCAAGCTCTGGGCATGCCGCTGCTGCGTCTGGAAGCCCTGACGATGCAGTTCGTGAGGGCCGGCTTCGTGATGCTGTCGCTCACCCTGTTGCTGGGTTTCTGGTTCACGCCTTGGCACTGGGACCACAAGAGCGTGTTCTCCCTGTTGTCCTGGGTGGTGTTTGCGATTTTGCTGGTGGGGCGCGCACGCTTTGGTTGGCGCGGACGAATGGCCATTCGCTGGCTGGTGATAGGTTCTGCCTTGCTGCTGCTGGCCTACGTGGGTTCACGCTTCGTGCTGGAGGTCATCCTCCACCGCGCCATCCCCGTCTGAGCGAGAGGCCATGCTGAAGTATCTGCTGTTGGGACTGCTGGTCATCTGGCTGCTGTACTCCCCCATTCTCAAGCGCTTGCGTCAACACCAACGCGGCGACGGATCCGCCACGCCTCCGCCTCGCCCATCACCGCCTTCGGAGTCACCGCTGGAAAACATGGTGGCATGTGCGCATTGCGGCATTCATCTGCCCGCCGGCGAAGCCGTCCGAGATGCGGCGAATCGGCCCTATTGCAGCGTGCCCCATCGTGATGCGGGCCCGTCGCCACGCTGACGCCTCACCCTGACATGCAACGCTCATCCCGGGATCCCAACGCCCCATGGTTTGGCCGCTTCGATCCCAGCATCCACGGTGATGGGCGCGATCCGGCCGACTCTCCCTGGCAGTCCACACAGACCGATGCAACGGGATCGGACGAACGAAGGGCCGCCCACCTCCCCTATCTGCGCACCTATCGGACGTTTCTGAGCGCGCGCGCCTTGCTGGCGGTGGTGTTGCTGGGGCTGCTGGCCGGCAACTGGCTGATGGGCAACCGTGGACTGATCTGGATCGTCACGGCCGTGTGTTACGCCAGCATGGCATTGTTGATGTGGGCCTGGCCCTCCACCGTGCCCCATCAGCGTGAGTTGTCGCCAGGCGCAACGCCGTCGCTGAGCCCCCGTCAGGCCCTGTTCAGCGTGGGCCTCGACCTCGCCTTCTTCTCTGTGCTTCAACATCTCACGAGCACCGCGCTCAACACCCAGGCCCTGCTTGCCCTGCCAGTGCTGATGGCAGGCGTTCTCATGCCCCGGGTGGTGGCGCTCGCCGTGGCGGCGGTTGCTTCGCTCAATCTGCTTGCGGCGGCCTGGATCCAGGGTGCGGCCACCGCCGCTCTGACCGCCCACCTGACCGAAGCCGGTTTGACAGGATTCGGCTTGTTTGCGATTGCCGCGCTGGCCAGCGAATTGGCAGCCCGCGTGGCGCGAGAAGAGCGCAGCGCACGCGGCAGCCTTGAACTGGCTCGCCAGCAAGCCCAACTCAATCGCCTGGTCATGGAGGAAATGAGCGAAGGTGTGTTGGTGCTCGACCGCCAAGGGCGTGTGCGCAGCGCCAATCCGTCCGCACGCCGCTTGCTGAGCTCCCAAGGCCTCGCCCCCGCAGCCCCCTTTCAACTGCGTGGCATCCCCGCATGGCAGGGATTGGTTCAGGCCGTCGAACAGGCTGTGAGCACCCCGTTGCAGGCGGAATCCGGACAGGAAGTGCTGCTTCGTTTTGACGACGGCAACCGCCGACAGCTGCGCGTACGCGTCCGCTTTACCCGTGGGAACAAGGCCCTGCACGCCGAAGACATGTGCATGCTCTGGCTGGAGGATCTGCGCATCGTGCGTGCACGACAACGCCAGGACAAGCTCGCAGCCATGGGCCGGATGTCTGCCGGCATTGCCCACGAAATCCGCAACCCCCTGGCCGCGATTTCGCAAGCCAACGCCCTGTTGGGTGAAGATGCGACCACGCCGACCCAGCATCGTCTGACACGGATGATTGCCGAGAATGTCGTGCGTCTTCAGCACATCGTCGATGACATCCTTGCCGT
>CAYOJR010000019.1:0-1519 GCA_964404335.1 uncultured Aquabacterium sp. | reverse complement strand
CCAGGCGCCATCGACGTGACCCTGACCTGGCGCCCCGCCCGCCAAGGAGGCGCCATGCTGATCTTGTCGGTGGGCAGCGATGGCGAGCCCCTGACTGCCGAAACCGAGCACTCTCTGTTTGAACCCTTCTTTTCCACGCGCAGTCGGGGCACCGGCCTGGGCCTGTATATTTGCAAGGAGTTGTGCGAGCGACATGGCGCGGCCATCGACTACCGACAGCACCCACCTGCCGTTCGCCATCGCAACGAGTTTTTCGTCACGATGCCGATCGAACCTGACGAGGCTGCCCCTCACATCGCATGAGCTCCCCCGCCCTCCACCGCCTGCTGGTTGTTGACGACGAACCCGACCTGCGCATGCTCTACGAACTGACCTTGCTGCGCGAGGGCTACGACGTCGAGACCGCAGGCACCGTCGCTGAGGCTTGGCAGCTTTTGCAAGACCAGGCCTTCAGCGCGGTGATCACCGACATGCGTCTGCCCGACGGCACGGGGCTCGATTTGCTGCAACGCCTGGACGCAGCAGGTCGCCGTGAAAAGTCCATCGTGATCACCGCATATGGCTCTGCCGAAAATGCGGTGAGCGCACTCAAGAGTGGCGCCTACGATTACCTGACCAAGCCGGTTGATCTCAAGCAGTTTCGATCCGTGGTGGCGGCTGCCATCGCATCGGACAGCCTGGCCAAACCGGTACCGGGCACACCGCCCTCGCCCAGTTCTGCCGCCTCATCCCCGTCAGCGCCGGCGTGTGGTGCCCCGCCTCCTTCACGCGCCCTGTCACGCCTGGCAGGCCAAAGTGTCCCCATCCAACAGGTGCGCAGCCTCATCGAAAAAGTGGCTCGCAGCATGGCACCCGTCATGCTGTGGGGTGAATCGGGCACAGGCAAGGAACTGGTGGCACGGGCGATCCACGATGTCAGTGTGCGTGCAGCAGGGCCTTTCATCCCGGTCAACTGCGGCGCCATCCCGGAGCACTTGCTGGAGGCAGAGTTCTTCGGTTATCGCAAAGGCGCCTTCACCGGCGCACAGGAAGACCGCGAAGGGTTTTTCCAGGCTGCCAGCGGTGGCACCCTCTTCCTCGACGAAATTGGCGACCTGCCGTTGGCGATGCAATCCAAGCTGCTGCGCGCCATTCAGGAGCGGGCCGTGCGCTCCGTCGGTGCCACACAGGAGGTGCCGGTCGATGTGCGCCTGCTCAGCGCCACACACAAGGACCTGCAAGCCGAAGTGAAAGCCGGGCGCTTCCGACAAGACTTGTACTACCGCCTCAACGTCATCCAGATTACCTTGCCGGCCCTGCGTGATCGACTGGCAGATTTGCCGGAGTTGTGCGCCCGCATTCTGGAACGCATCGCCCATGAGACTGGTGCGGCCGCACCCGCCACACTCAGCCCGATAGCCATGCAGACCTTGATGCAGCACACCTTCCCCGGCAATGTGCGCGAGCTCGAAAACCTGCTGCACCGTGCTGTGGCGCTGAGCAACCATGCCGTTCTAGAGCCCGAAGATCTGGGCATGGC
>CAYOJR010000018.1:1165-23326 GCA_964404335.1 uncultured Aquabacterium sp. | reverse complement strand
GCGGCCGTCGTGACCCACGACAGCGTGACCAGCCTGGGGCTCACCGTGGGGCAACCGGCCTCGGCGCTGTTCAAAGCCTCCAGCGTGATCCTGGGCGTGCCGGCTTGACAAGCCACGGCCCCGCCGCGGCAACGCCACGCCGCCCTGTGACCGAAACCCAGGGGCACCCCACCGTTATCATCCCGAGCATCGCATTCCTGGTCCCCGATGCGCGGGCGTTTGGAGCAAGAGATGTTTTCAGCATGGGCACCGACCTCATTTCGCGGGCGAATGGCCCTCCTCTTCGGCTTCCTGTCGCTGCTGGTCGGTTTGCCAACCTACCTCTACGGCAGCGCGGTGCACCGAGAACAACTCCTGCATGATCGCCATGCGGCGTTGAACGCCCAGGCCTCGTCTGCGGCAACGGTCATCGCCGAGAACATGATCGAACGTCGGCGCGAAATCGAGCTGCTGGCCCAGACGCCGCTGTACCGCCACGCCCCGCTGGACAGCCCCGAGTTTCAGGCCAGCCTGGAGCGGCTTCAACGCTCATACCCTTACTACTCCTGGATCGGCATCGCCGCGCCTGATGGTCAGGTGCTGGCCGCCACCTCGGGCCATCTGGTGGGGCAAAGCGCCGCGCAGCGTCCCTGGTTCAAACATGGCCAACAGGGCGTTTACGTGGGCGACGTTCATGAAGCCGTGTTGCTGGCCAAGCTGCTGCCTTCGCAGGATGCACAGACCCTGCGCTTCATTGACTTTGCCGCACCGGTGCTGGACAAGGAGGGGCGCGTTCGGGCGGTGCTGGCTTCGCATGCCCATTGGCGCTGGGCGGGCGATACGCTGCGTCTGGTCCAGCCAGCCAATGCGAGTCAACAGGGGATGGAGATCTTCATCGTCAACGCGCGCAATGAGATCATCTATCCAGAAAATGCCCCTGCTTCCTTGAAGGCGCCCACTCCAGCGCAACTGAGCCAAGCGTCCAAGACCTTGTTTCATGACTGGGGTGGCAGCGAACGCTACCTGACCGCTTCGGCGGCGATCCGCGAACCCGTGCCGTCCGTCCCCCTGGGGTGGCGGGTGATCTTGCGGCAGCCGGAGGCCACCATCCACGCGAACGTTCAGTCCTTGCAGCGAGTGATCCTGATCGGCAGCGGCGTGTCTGCGGTCATCATGTTGTTGCTGGTGTGGGTGGGCGCAGACCGTGTGAGCCGTCCCTTGGCGACCCTGACCCACATTGCGCACCGCGTGGAGCGTGGTGAAGCCGATGTGGTCTTCGACGCCCAGTTCAAGACCGTGGAGTTGCAACGGCTGTCATCGGCACTGCAGAGCATGTCATCGACGCTGCTCAATCAGAAGAAAGCACTGGCAGACATCAACCTCGACCTGGAAGCGCAGGTCGCCGCGCGCACCGCCGACTTGCTGCGTGCCAACAACGAGCTCAATCAACTGGCACGGACCGATGCCCTGACCGGCGTGCCCAACCGGCTCAAGACCAGTGAGCGCCTGGCAGAGGAGTTCGCGCGTTTTCAGCGTGGCCACGAACCGTACGCCGTGCTGATGGTTGACGTTGATTTCTTCAAGAAAGTCAATGACACCTACGGCCACGCCACGGGCGATGAGGTGTTGCGCCACGTTGCCAACGTCCTGTCCGGCGCAGTGCGTCAGATCGACTTCGTGGGACGCACCGGGGGTGAGGAATTCATGGTGATCCTCCCCTTGACCAAGCTGGAGGACGCCCTCACCGTGGCCAACAAGCTGCGGCAGGCCGTGGCGACGTCCCCCATCGAACCGGTGGGCAGCGTGTCGATCAGCATCGGCGTGCAAGAGGTGTCGGAGGGCGACGCCACCCCGGAGGAGGCGGTGGCCCGCGCAGATCAACAGCTGTATCGCGCCAAGCAAGGCGGCCGAAACCGCGTGGAACCCGCCAGGATGCCTCAGGCCAGCAGCGAGGACCGTTGACGGCTCGCGCGTGGCGCGATCCCCTTTACCAGCAGCACCCCTGCCGGTGGACCACATCGCACGAGTTCAGTGCGACATTGCGCCTCCTCTCGCGCTCGCGGCCTAGAATCTTCGGTCATCCGAAAGAACCGTCATGGCCGGGGCCATGAAGGGCTTTCATTCTTGCAACCAGGTGTGGTGAAGATGAACAAGCCTTTCATTTCGCTGTGTCCCGAGATCACCCGTTCAGACGCGCTGATGCTCAGGGATTGGCTGGAGGACAAGAGCGTGACCCGCTATCTGAGCGACTCACGCGACGTTTCCCGCTCCATTGAGCAAGTCCTGGGTCGGGTCCAGTTGCCGATCCTGACCCATCTGTTCAACCAGGGCGGCCGCTTCTTCATGGCCTACGACAGGCACGACGAGCCCGTGGGTTTCGTGCGCCTCGTCAAGACCGACCGCGACTGCGAGATGGTGCTGGTCATCGGCAACCGCGACAACTGGGGCCGCCAGCTCGGCGCCAGCGCCATCCGGGAGGGCATGAAGCTCGCGTTCTTCGACATGCGCGCCGACAAGCTCGTTGCCAAGATCCACACCGACAACGAGCGTTCGCTGAAGGCCTTCCTGCGCAGCGGCTTCCTGCTCGACAGCGAAACGCCGACGATGAAGTCGTTTGCGATGAGTTCGGAGCGCTACCTCCGCATCTTGCGCGAGACCCCTGCGCCCCACACGGCCGACATCGTCATCACAGAAATCGACAAGGCCCGCCTCAAGAGCTTGCTGGACATTGAACCGGCCACAGACAGCTTCGAGCTGGCGCACGAGGTCGAGCGCGCCATCGTGGTCGATCCCCGTCAGGTCTCAGAAGACGTCATCACCATGAACTCCAAGGCCGTGCTGCACGTCGACGACGAAAAGGTGGAAGTGGCGCTGGTGTACCCCGAGGATGCCGACGACCATGCGGGCAAGTTCTCGGTGTACTCGGACCTCGGCACCGCCATCCTGGGCTACAAGGAGGGCGATGCCTTCCACTGGCGGATGCGCCATCGCACGCGCCAGATCCGGATCGACAAGGTGCTGTACCAGCCCGAGGCGGCGGGGGACTTCCACCTGTGAGCGTGCGGGTGACAACGACGCTGGGAGCAAATGCCCCCATCCTGATCTGGCGCATTGGCAAGCTTGGAAGGATGCAGTAAGGTGATCAGCACCCCTCGGTCCCTTGCGGCCCCTCACCGTTCTGAAGCGTCATGCCCATGAAACCGTACCTTCACCTTGCGCTCACCGTGTTCGCCCTGCACGTGGGCGGCGCCGCTCTGGCCGCATCCCCTGCACATGACCATGGGCATGGTGCGACCGAGCACACCTTGCAACTCAATGAGGGCAAGAAGTGGGAAACCGATGCGCCGTTGCGTGCGGGCATGCTGGAGATCCGCAAGTCGATGGCGGCCTCACTGCACGCGATCCACGAGAACAAGATGTCGACCAAGTCGTATGACCGACTGGCCAAGCAGGTGCATGCGTCGGTCGGCCAGATCGTCGCGACCTGCAAGCTACCGCCCGCCGCTGACGCCCAGTTGCACATCGTGATTGCCGACCTGCTGGTGGGCGCCGACCAGATGGCTGGCAAGGTGAAGGGCACCCCGCGCATGGACGGGGCCGTCAAGGTGATCGGCGCCCTCGAAGCCTACGGCGAGCATTTCGATGACCCCGGCTTTCAGCCCATCGAACACTGACACCACAGGGCGGGTGGCACGCCCTCAACCCGGAGAGCACAGCGATGAGCACCGACCCGACAGCGCCCGAAGTGCGCAACCTCAAGCAGATGCTGCAGTACCAGGAGCAGGCGGTCGTCAGCCGGATGCTGGTCAAGAACCCGGCCGGCAACGTGACCCTGTTTGCCTTTGATGGCAACGAGGGGCTCAGTGAACACACGGCGCCCTATGACGCGCTGATCATCGGGGTGGAAGGTCGCGCCGAGGTGACCTTGGGCGGCGTGCGTCACACCCTGGGGGAAGGCGACAGCTTGCTGATGCCCGCCAATGTCCCGCATGCGGTCCATCCGGTCGGTGGCTTCAAGATGCTGCTGATCATGATTCGCGGACCCCAAGTCTGAGCCCTCTCGGGACGCCAGCCAGGGGTCCCGCAGCGCCCCCATCTACCCGGCCCCACGGAGAGTCCACGGGCTGGCGGCACACCTGTGCCATCGCCCCTCCCGAAGACCGTTGCCAAGTCGCTGCATTCACGGGTCTTTTGCCAAATATTGAACACGAATCGGGGTATTCACCGCCCTTTGCGGTGCTGCTGGCACATCCGAGCCTGGGTACAGTCAAATCCACTTACAAATCAAACAGGCTTCGCCACCTCGCTCCAACATGAAACGCCTCATCTGGACGCTTCCGCTGCTCGCCATTGTCATGGGCGCCCTGAGCAGCTTCCTGTTCTTCCGCTCGACCGAACAGTTGCTGACAGGGTTGGGCTCGGTGGATTCCCCGACCCTGAACCAGACGCAGTCGCTGATCTTTGACCTCAACACGGTGACCGACGGGTTCAAGAGTGCCGTGGTGACCGCAGACAAGGCGACCCTGGATGCCACCCTGGCCAAAGTCGAGACGTTTCGTCAGCACTTGAAAGACTATGCGTCGGTGCCCGGTCAGAGTGAAGCGGCCACGCAGATCGGTGCAGGTTTCGAAACCTACCTGCAGGCCGCCACCAAGGTCACCGCCATCTTGCTGGATGGCCAGACGGGCGACCCTGCCGAGGCCGCTGCCGCGATGCAAGCGGGCCTGACGGCCCTGCAAGACAATCTGAGCACGCGCAAGACCGCTGCCCAGCAGGCGCTGGACGCCCACATCGCCGAAGCGCAGAGCCTGGCTCAAAGAGGCTTCGTGTTCAACGTGGCCACCTCGATGCTGACCCTGGTGTTGTCGCTGGGGGTGTCGTGGTGGTCGGTACGCCGCGTGATGAAGCAACTGGGCGGCGCGCCCGAAGAGGCCACACGCGTCGTGCAGCGCGTGGCCAGCGGCAACCTCAGCGAGCCCGTGCAACTGCGCGACGGGACCGAGGGCTGCCTGCTGCACGCCATGCAGGGCATGCAGGCGCAATTGGCCAACGTCATCGGCGGCGTGCGGCAGGCCGTGCAGGAGGTTCACCACGCGGCCGACGACATCAGCCACGGCAACGCGACGCTGGCCGAAAGCTGCGCCCGCCAGACGGCCAACCTGCAGGCCAGCGCCAGCAGCATCGAGGCCTTGAACATCGCGGTGCGTGACAACGCACAAAGCGCCGAGCAAGCCAGGGCGGTGGCATCGCAGGCCAACCAGAACGCCGATGTCGGCAGCCGGGCGGTCGCCGATGCGGTCAGCACCATGAGCGAGATCTCGGAGCGCGCCCGCAAGATCGTCGAGATCACCGCCCTGATTGATGGCATCGCCTTTCAAACCAACATCCTGGCGCTCAATGCGGCTGTGGAAGCCGCGCGAGCCGGAGAGCAAGGCCGAGGCTTCAGCGTCGTGGCGGGTGAAGTGCGCACCCTGGCACAGCGTGCCGGCACCGCCGCCAAGGACATCAAGACACTGATCGATGACTCGGCGCAGCGCATCGAGGTGGGCGCCCGCCACGTCAATGCCGCAGGTGCTGCCATGGAGGATCTGGTCGCGTCGGTCAAGCAAGTGGGCGAACACATTGCCAACATCGCAGCGGTGTCCAAAAAGCAGCAGGCCGGCATCGACCAGGTCAACAGCGCGATGGCCGAGTTGGACACCTCCACCCAACAAAACCACCAGGTGGTCGATCAGGCAGGTCAGGCCGCGCAGGCTTTGCAGAGCGTGGCGCGTCAGCTGGGTGAAGCGGTCGGGCAGTTCCACCTGCGTGACGCAACCCTCGCGATCCCCTTGACCCCAGCGCTGCAGTTGCGCTGAACCCGCACACTTTTCCGTCCCACTCGCGCGTTTGCGCCACCCGGCCTGCGCGCGCCCGGCTCCAACCCCAAGAGTGACACCATGATCAGACAAACACTTTGGCGATCAACCGCAGCGGTCGCAGCCTTGGCTGCGGCGAGCTTGAGCCCGTCGGCCTGGGCCGATGAGGCGTTCACCTATTCCGGCTTTGCCTCCTTCGTGGTGGGCAAGGTCGTCGGCGGTGAGCGCCAGGACGCCTTTTACGACTACGCCTGCCCCTGCTTCATTGCCGACTACGGCCACGGCGCGCTGTACGGCCCCCACTGGCAAATCAAGCAGGAAAGCAAGGTCGGCCTGCAAGGCACCTACACCTTCACACCCAGTCTGTCTGCGACGGCGCAGGTGGTCGGTCGAGGCAACGATGAGATCGAGGTCGGTCTGGAATGGCTGTACCTGTCCTACGACCTGTCGCCGAGCTGGACCTTGCAAGTGGGCCGCAAACGCCTGCCGATCTACTACTACTCCGATTTCCAGGATGTGGGCTACGCCTACACCTGGGTGCGCCCGCCCACGGATCTGTACGGCTGGGAAATCTCGAACTACAACGGCGTCAACCTCACCTATCGCGGCGAATGGGCCGGTTGGTCGGTCAAGTCCAACCTGCTGGCCGGGCGCGAGGACACCAAGAAAAACCAGATGCAGCGCATCTTCTACGAGACCCCTCAGGACGTGACCTGGAAGCGCATCGTCGGTGGGGATCTGGTGCTCAACCGCGACTGGTTCACCACCCGCCTGACCTACATCCAGTCTGATGTGCAGCAGTGGGATCACGAGACGGGCGAACGCGTCACCCCCGACCCCAGCGTGAACCGCAAGGCCGAGAAGCAAAAGATCTACGGCATCAGCACCAACATCGACATCGACAACTGGTTTGTGCGCAGTGAATACAGCGTGTTCGATCGCAGCACCTACGCCTACAAGTCCAAGGCCTTCATGATCGGCGTGGGCGCACGGTTTGGCGACTTCACCGCGATGGTCACCAAGACCCGCTACAAGGACCGCAACGACCACGCCCCGGATGAGGTCCAGCACGACAACGGCTGGTCTGCCACCCTGCGCTACGAGCTCACGCCCAGCACCGCCTTGAAGTTGCAATACGACCGCTTCAAGGACCACTCGGCCTACGACTTCGTCGGCTCATCCAAGGTTGTGTCCTTCTCGCTGGACACGGTATTTTGAGCACGCACCGGGAGCCCGATATGTTTGACAAGACACCGAACCCCGCCGGTCTCAAACCGTCCCCTGGCGCACGCTGGTGGACCGTGCCCGTGGCCTGCACCCTGTCCCTTGCGTTGCATGCATCAGCCCAGGCAGAGGTGAGCATCGTGGTCCATGCCGGCACCACGGCGTCCGTCGACGAAGCCTACGCCGCCAAGCTCTTCTTGCGTCAGGTCAAGACCTTCCCGGATGGCACGCCAGCAGCCCCCATCAACCAGAAGGACGGCCCCGTCAGCGAAGAGTTCCGCACCAAGGTGCTGAAAAAGAATGGCGCGCAGTTCCGCTCTTACTGGGCGCAGCAGGTGTTCACCGGCGGCGCCAAACCCCTGTCCGAAGTGGACGGCGACGAGGCCGTGCTCAAGCATGTGGCCGAGACCCCCGGCGGCATCGGCTACGTCGCAGCTGGCAAAACGCGCGCTGGCGTGAGGGTGCTGAAGAACTAAGCGTCAGAGCGCTTCTGCCCGAACTCAGCGGGCAGCGTCAGGGATGCCTCGAAACCTGACGCCTGCCCGGGCCGGGGAGACTGCAACACCAGGGCGCCGCCAATGCGCTCGGCAATGGCCTGAACAATGGCCAGCCCCAGTCCGCTGCCTTGTGTGTGCGCACCCGCCCGCTCGAAGCGGTTCACCAAGCGGGAGAGCGCCTCGTTCGCGACAACCGGTCCGTCGTTGGCCACGGTCAGCACGCCGTCACGGCTCAGGGACACCTCAATGGGCGTGCCGTCCGCGCCGTGTCGCAGCGCGTTCTCGACCAGGTTGCGCAAGACGATCGCGAACACGTCCGGATCCAGATCGGACATGAAGGGCTCGGGCGGCAACGCCAGCGCCAGGCGTCCTGCCCCGGCCACGCGGGTGAGCTCGTCCATGAGGATGCGCGCCACGGGTCGCAGGTCCGACGCCTGCGCCAACCTGAGCCGCCCCCCTTCTGCACGGGCCAGCTGCATCAGACGCTCGGACAGCCGCGTCAGGCGCTTGAGCGTCGTTTCGATGTCGGCCGCGCGGGCCTGGGCCGCCTCATCGCGGGTCTCGGCTTGCAGGCGCTGTGCCTGCGCGATGGCCCCTGCCAGCGGGGTGCGCAACTCATGGGCAGCATTTGCTGCAAAGCTGCGTTCTGCCTCGAAGGCGGCGGCCAAGCGCCCCAGCAAGCCGTTCAGGGTGTCCGCCACGGGCACCATCTCCAGCGGCAATTCGTCCACCGGCACCTGGGACAGGTCGCGCGCGCCCCGCGCCGCCAGCCGCTCACGGAAGCGGCGCAAGGGGGCCAGGCTCGCACGCACGGCCAGCACAATGGCCAGCAGGGCCACGGGCAGAAAGATCAGCAAGGGCAAGCCCAAGCCCATCTGGATCTCGCGCCCGATCCCGGCGCGGTGGGCGAGCGGCTCCGCCACCGTGAGGCGCACCGACCCTCGCAGCGCCTCGTCGCTGTAAAAGCGGTGGGTGGCGGACTGGCTGAAGCCAACGCCCTGCCACGGCAGGAAGATCGCCGGGTCGGCGTCATGCGACAGCAACAGGATGCGCCCCTGCGCATCGCGCACCGCATAGCTGAGGATCTCATCGTGCTCGCGGGCCTCGGCCAGGCGCTGGGTGGGCGCCGCATCCTCGCGCCCCAGCACATCGGCCACGGCCAGCGGCAAGATGCGCTGTGCCGTCTCCTGCAAAGCCGCATCAAAGACCGCCTCGATGGCCTGGCGCGAGCGCAACGCCGTCACCGACGCGGCGCCCAGCCAGAGCACGGTCAACAGGACGCCCAGCGACAGCGCCAGACGCCGCTGCAGGCTGCGCGGCATCCTCATGCCGACCCCAGGCGGTAGCCCAGCCCCCGTTCGGTTTCGATCACATCGGCACCCAGCTTCTTGCGCAAGCGGCTGACATGCACCTCGATGGTGTTGCTCTCCACTTCGGCGTCGAAGGCATAGAGTTTGTCCTCCAGCTGTGCTTTCGAGAGCAGTTGTCCCGGTCGGGACAGGAAGGCTTCGAGCAGGGCCCATTCGCGGGCCGTCAATGGCACGGACTTGCCATCACGGTGGATGCTGCGCGCCGCCAGGTCGATCTGCAAAGGCCCGTGGTGAATGAGGGGGTTGGGGTTGCCGCCATAGCGGCGCGCGACCGAGCCGATGCGGGCCGACAACTCCGCCAGGTCAAAGGGCTTGACGAGGTAGTCATCGGCACCGGCATTGAGCCCGTCGATCCGATCCGACACCTGATCGAGTGCCGTCAGGATGATGACCGGCGTGGCCTCGCCGCGTCCACGCAGGCGTCGCAAGAAAGGAATGCCCAAGCCATCGGGCAGCATCAGGTCCAGCAGCACCAGGTCGTAAGGCACGCCCGCCATCGCATGGTCGGCAGCGTCCAGGCGCTGCACCCAGTCCACGGAATGGCCGTCTCCGATGATCTGGTCGCGCACCGCCGCCCCCAGTACGGCATCGTCTTCAATCAGCAGGATACGCATTCCAACCTTCCATGTACGCGGCCACACAAACGGCCAAGCTGACGGGAAGCTGAAGCCCTGGTGTCGCCGGGTTCAGGTTGCGGTCACCTTGGCGGAGCATCCTCGAGGCATCAAGGATATAGGAGCCTCACCATGAAATCACTCTTTCCCATTGCCCTCGTGATCGCGCTGACCAGCTCGACGGCTGCCCTGGCCAATGAAGATTGCCGCCGCCCAATGGCCGAATGGCAGCCTCGCGAGAACGTCACCCATCATGTGACCGAGCGCGGCATCACGCCCGATCGCCTGCGCATCGACGACGGTTGTTATGAGGTCCGTGGCCGCGATGGCGACGGCAATCCGGTCGAGCTCAAGATCGACCCGGCCTCGCTCGCCATTCTGGAGCTGAAAGTTCGCTTCCGCCCCGACGCCGACACATCACGCTACCTGCCCCCCGTCCGGGCACAGGATGCCAAGGCAGGCAAGACGCCCCGTCCCGCTGCGGGCAAGCCACTGAATGCAGCCAGCCCTGCTGCCTCAGAGCGCGCACGCTGAAGGAGCCCACGATGAAGCAAATCGGACCACTGACGGCCATCCTGATGGCGCTGTACGCCGTCCTGCTCGGGGCACAAACCTATGCCCCCTATGGGGTGGAAACGGCGCTGGGTGTCGCTGTCGGGGCGGGCGCCATCGCCACCATGAGCCTGGCCCTGATGCTGTCCACCCGTCCACGCTGGATCGAACCGCTGTTTGGCGGACTCGACCGGATGTACGGCGTGCACAAATGGTTGGGGATTGCCGCACTGGCCCTGATGATCGGGCACAACATGCTCGAGCCCGAGCTGGAGAATGTGGTGCGCGAAACCCGGCTGGGCAAGTTTGCCTCGGACATGGGCGAGGTGGCCCTCAACGGCTTCATCGGGCTGATTCTGATCAGCTGGTTCAAGCGGATTCCCTTCACCCGGCTGGAGTTGCCTTGGGTGGTGTGGCGCTTCACCCACCGCTTCACCGGCTTGCTGTTCGCAGTGGCCGCGTTTCACCAGCTCGCCATCGACAAGCCCGCCGGCATCGATGGCACGCTGAGCATGTACCTCAACGCCCTGAGTCTGCTGGGGCTGGCTGCCTGGCTGTTCACACAGTTCGTCGCCCCCTTTGTGCGCTCACGCACCTTTGTGGTCGAGACGGTCGAGCCGCACGGCACCATCACCCACCTGACGCTGCGGCCTGAAGGTCGTGCCATGCGGTGGCAGGCGGGGCAGTTCGCATTCGTGTCCGAGTCGGCAGCGCGGATGGCCGAAGCCCACCCCTTCACCATCGCCAGCGCGCCGCGTGCCGATGGGCAGCTGAACCTCGACATCAAGGCCCTGGGCGACTGGACGCAGCGCCTGCCGACCCGCCTGAGTACCGGCCAGCGCCTGCGCATCGAAGGCCCCTACGGACGCTTCGTGTTCCGCAAACGCGTCCCACGCCAGGTCTGGCTGGCCGGGGGCATCGGCATCACGCCGTTCCTGGCCTGGGCCGAGGCGCTGACGCCATCCGACTCGCAGCAGATCACCCTGGTCTGGGCCGTGCGCACACGCAGTGAGGCCTTCGCCGCCGAGCGGTTGACCGCCATCGCCGCACGCCATCCTGGCTTGACCGTGCATGTGGTGGCGAGCACGACAGACGGCCGCCTGACAGGACAACAACTGCAGCAGCTCGCCCCCTTCCCGCTGAGCGAATCGGAATTGTTCTTCTGCGGCCCAGACGGCCTGCGCGATGCGATCGTGTCCGATCTCCAGGCCATGGGAGAGAAGCCCCGCCGCATCCATCACGAAGCGTTTGCGCTGCGGTAACCGCGTGACACCCCTTCCCCTTGTTTCAACGCCCAAGGAGTTCCGATCATGAAAACCACACTCGTTGTCCTGCTCGCCACCCTGATCCTGGCGGTGGTGCTGGGCCCCAGGGCCCTCGATGCCCTGCAAAGTCAGTCAGCAACCAGTACCAGCGCCCCTTCTGCCAGCCTCGATGCCGGCGACAGCCCCAGCGCTGCCACGGCGGCAACCATCCTCAACGCCGACGGGACGGTCGCGTCTTCGCCTGGCAACGACAGCTTGTCAGCCTCTCCACAGAACGACGACGACGAGGATGACGACGAGGACGAGGACCACGACGACTGACACCTGGCCCTGTCGTGCCACCTTGATCGCCTTCTCGCGCACACCCCAACTGGAGTCTCATCATGAAAAAAATCCTCCCGCTTCTGGCCCTGACATCGGCCCTCGCCGTGCCCGGTCTGGTCTCAGCCCGCCCGGTCACCCTCACCACCACACTCAAGAACTACGGCGGTGATGGCGCCTACCTCGCGGTGTACCTGAGCGATCCTTCCGGCACCCCCGTGCGCACGCTGTGGGTGGCGGGCAAGAAGTCGAAGTACCACAAACACCTGTCCGACTGGTATCGCGCCAGCGGCGGCAACCGCGCACAGATCAACGGCATCACCGGGGCCAGCGTCGGCGAGGGGCGCACCCTGAAGGTGACGGTGGACCTCGCCGATGCCCTGATCGATGCGGGCTACAAGCTCAACGTCGACGCCGCCGTCGAAGACATGCGCGACAGTCCGCGCGACATCTCCGTGCCCCTGACGAAGGCGGGCGCCGGCCAGTCCACAGCAGGCCGTCGCTATGTCGCGGGCTTCACCTACGGGCTCTGACCCGAAACGGAGACTCCCAAGATGATGCGCACCCTGCACCGCTGGCCCGGCCTTGTGCTGGCCGCCCTGCTGTTCGTGACGGCACTGAGTGGCGCGGCGCTGTCGCTGTTTCCGGCACTGGACGCCATGCAGGCCCCGACGACCGCAGACACGCTGACCGTGGCCGACCTCGCCACACGGGTACAGGCAAACCATCCCGGACTGGAGCAGATCAAGCGCGCCCCCTCGGGACGGATCACCGCCTGGTGGTTTGACGGTGACCAACCCGGCTCGGCCGTGATCGATCCGGCCACCGGCCATGACGTGGCCAGCGCCGACCCGAACCCGGTGCAGCGTTGGCTGACCACCTTGCACCGCTCGCTCTTTCTGGGTGACCCGGGGCGCTGGATGGCGGCGATGGGTGCGCTGGCGATGCTCGGACTGAGCATCACGGGCGCCTGGCTGGTGGCACGTCGCACGGGTGGCTGGCGACGCTGGTCCGCCCGCCTGCGGGGCCCCTGGGCCGGTCGCCTGCACACCGAGATCGCCCGCGTGGCCGTGCTGGGATTGCTGCTGTCATCGGTGACCGCGCTGTGGATGGCGGCCGAGACCTTCGACTTCGTCACCGTGGAATCGCCCAGCCTGGAGACGCCTGACACGGTCAGCGGACAAAGCGGCCTGGCGGTGGCCCGTATGGCCGCGCTGCGCACCACCCCGGTGGCCGACCTGCGCGAGCTGAGCTTTCCCGTCCCCGATGATCCGCAGGATGTGTTCACCCTGCACACCACACACGGCATGGGCTACGTGGACCCAGGCACCGGCACCTTGCTGGCGTGGCAGGACCTGAGCCCGAGCCAGCGCGTGTCGGACACCATCGCCATGCTGCACACCGGCCAAGGTGCGGCCGTGTTGGGCCTCCTCCTTGGCATCATGGCCCTGGGCGTGCCGGTGCTGTCCGTGACCGGCGTGCTGGTCTGGCTGGCCGGATGGCGCACACGCCCGAAGCTGCGTGGCAACACGTCGGCTGCGCAGGCAGAGACCGTGGTGCTGGTGGGCTCCGAAAGCGGCAGCACCTGGGGCTTTGCCGCCACGCTGGCGCAGGCCTTGCGCCGCGTCGGCCAGTCGGTACACGTCGCCCCCATGAAAGGCTTTGCACCGGCACGCTACCGTCGGGCGCAGCGCTACCTGATCCTGGCCGCCACCTATGGCGAAGGCGCGGCCCCTGCATCGGCACAAGGTTTCCTCGAACGCCTGCAGGCGCTGGACGTGCCGCCCACCGCACCGCTGGCCGTGCTGGGCTTTGGCGACCGCAGCTTCCCCGCCTTCTGCGCCTTTGCAGCCGCTGTGGCCGATACGGCCAGCGCCAAGGGATGGTCGACCTTGCTGCCCCTCGACACCATCGACCGCCAGTCGCCACAGGACTTCGCGCGCTGGGGCCGCAAGCTGGGCGAGGCCTTGGGGTTGCCATTGGATCTGGCTCACCAGCCCACGCCACCGGCCACCGAAACGCTGACCCTGGTGGGGCGCCGCGACTACGGCAGTGCCGTCCAGGTGCCGATGTCGATCCTGCGCTTTGCGCTACCGAAAGCCTCACGCTGGCAGCGCCTGACCGGGCAGGGCTTCGCCCGCTTCGAGCCGGGTGACCTGCTGGGCATAGTGCCCGAAGGATCGCCCATCCCCCGTCTCTACTCGCTGGCCTCGGGCTCGCAGGACAGCTTCATCGAAATCGTGGTGCGCCGCCATGCGGGTGGCCTGGCCTCGACCCAGTTGACCCGCCTGGAACCGGGTCAGACGGTGCGCGCCTTTGTGCGCCCCCATCCGGACTTCCATGCCGACCGCGACCGCACCCCCTTGCTCCTGATTGGCGCAGGCACCGGCGTGGGCCCCTTGGCCGGCTTCATCCGCCACAACACAGCCGATCGTCCCATCCATCTGTTCTTCGGTCTGCGCCATCCGGACAGCGACTTCCTCTACCACGCCGAACTCTCGCGCTGGCAGGCGGAGGGCAAGCTGAGCCAGCTGTCTCTGGCCGTGTCGCGCGGCGAGCATCCCCAGTATGTGCAGGATGTGCTGCGCCAAGCCGCCCCGCAGGTGGTCGATGCCATCCGTCAGGGTGCCAAGGTCATGGTGTGTGGCGGCCGGGACATGGCACAGGGTGTGACCGAGGCCTTGACCGAGATCCTCCAACCTTCCGGGTTGACCCCCGCGATGCTGAAAGCCGGTGATCGCTATGTCGAAGACATCTACTGAGTCATTGCGCCATGCCTTGAACGGCCCCACCATGGGCACGCGCTGGTCGGCGGTGTTCTTCACCGCACCTGACTTTGACGTGGCCCCGGTGCAGGCGGCCCTGCAACGGGCCGTGGACGAGGTGGACACGCAGATGTCCACCTGGCAGCCCGACAGTGAGCTGATGCGGTTGAACCGCGCGCCGCTGCACACTTGGATCGACATGTCTGATGGTCTGGCTCACGTTATGAGCCTGGGCCTGCGCATCGGTCGCGCATCCGGTGGTGCCTTCGACATCGGCATGGGCGACGCCGTGCAGGCCTGGGGTTTTGGCCCGCAGGACGCCGACGTCGATCGCATCCGCAGCACCATGGCGACGCCCCGACGTCCAGCGCATGAGGTGCTCGACATCCACGGCAGGCGGGTGCGCAAGCAAGGCGCCATCTCGCTCGACCTGAACGGCATTGCCAAAGGGTATGGGGTGGACCGGTTGGCGCAAGCGCTGCGCGCCTGCGGCATCGTGGCCGGCCTGGTGGGCATTGACGGCGAGATGCGCGCCCTGGGTCTGCGGCCTGATGGCGAGGCCTGGATGGTGGCCGTTGAAGCGCCGGATCCGGATCGCCGCGCACCGCACTCGGTGCTGGCCTTGCAGGATGCGGCGGTCGCCACCTCGGGGGACTACCGGCATTGGGTGACCGTGCAAGGTCACCGCCTGTCGCACACGATGGACCCGCAGCGCGGGGCACCGCTGGTGTCGTCCCCGGCCTCGGTCACCGTCGTGGCGCCCACCTGTGCCGAGGCCGACGCCTGGGCCACCGCGCTCATGGTGCTGGGCCCCGAAGCCGGGACCGCGCTCGCCACGCGCCAAGGCCTGAGCGCCTTGTTCCTGCTGCGCGATGAGAACGGACGCGTGGACAGTCGGGGCTGCGGCCCGTTGTTCGCGGGGTGAGTCGCGCTCACGCCAGACCGTGTCGCGCCTGCCAGCGCAAGCGCAGCGCTTTCAGCCCCTCCAGCAAGGCCAAAGCCGCCAACGCCACGCCAGCCGCCTGCCCCGCCAGCACCGCCGTCAAGGGCTGAAACTGGAACAGCGCGCGCAGGACCGGCCAGCCCAAGACCAGGGTCAGCAAGACGGTGGTCACGCCCAGCATGATCCACAGCGCGCGGTTGGGCCGCCGCAGGCTGTCCAGCAGGTGGTTGCCCACCGATCGGTTGCTCACGATCAGGGCGACGTTCGCGCCCACCAGGGCCACAAAAGCCGCTGTGCGCGCGGCCGCTTCGGGCGTGGCGGCCGCCAACAGCCACAGATAGAAGACGCCGATCAAGCCCATCACCAGCAGCCCCTGTGCGATGCTGCCCCACAGCAGATCCGCGCTCAACAAGGGGGCACCAGGCGGTCGGGGCGGTCGCTGCATCACATCGCCCTCTTCCGGTTCAGCCTCGAACACCACCGAGCACACCGGGTCGATGATCAATTCCAGGAACGCGATGTGCACCGGCACGAACAGCAGTGGCAGACCAAACAGCAGCGGCAATAGCGACAGGCCCGCAATCGGCACATGCACCGCCAACACGAAGGCCATGCCCTTGCGCAGGTTGTCGTTGATGCGCCGGCCCAGGCGCACCGCCTGCGCGATGGCGCCAAAGTCGTCGTCGAGCAGCACCAGCGAGGCCGCCTCGCGGGCCACGTCGGTGCCGCGCGCCCCCATGGCCACGCCGATGTCGGCGGCCTTCAGTGAGGGCGCATCGTTGACGCCATCACCGGTCATGGCCACCACCTCGCCATTGGCCTGGCAGGCGCGCACGATGCGCCACTTCTGCTCGGGCGTGACGCGCGCGAACACAGCAGTGTGGCGCACGCGCTCGCGCAAGGCCTCGTCAGACAAGGCCGCGATCTCTTCACCGCGCAAGGCACCGCCAGCCGTGTCCAGGCCGGCCTGGGCGGCAATCGCCAGCGCGGTGGCCGGGTAGTCGCCCGTGATCATCGCGACGCGGATGCCGGCCTGCCGGCACATCTGTACCGCGTCCACCACCGAAGGACGCAGCGGGTCCATCAGCCCGACCAGGCCCAGGAACTCGAAATCGAGGTCGTGCTGGATGGCCGGCCAGTCGGCCCCCGCCTCATGCCCGCGCAGCACGCCCCGCGCCACGCCCAGCACGCGCAAACCCTGCGCGGCCAGCGCCTCCACCTGACGGCGGATCTCGGCGATCTGCTCCGAAGGTAGATGGCACAGGTCGGCCACGGCCTCGGGTGCGCCCTTGGCGGCGACCACATGGCTGCGCTGGCTGGGGCGCTGCCACACGTGCGACATGGCCAGCAGGTCGGAACTGAGGGCGTAAGCGTGCGCCAGGGTCCAGTCCGGGTGCAGGTGCTCGCGGTCCTGTTCCGTCAGGTGGCTCTCGGCCAGGTCCCAGAAGGCCTTCTCCATCGGGTCAAAGGGGTCGCGCTGGCTAGCCAAAATGGCGTACTCCAGCACCGCGTGGAAGTCCTCTGGCAGCACCGGGCTGCCGGCGCGCCAGGTCTGCGCGCCCACCTGCAGCGCCGCCACCGTCATGCGGTTTTGCGTGAGCGTGCCGGTCTTGTCGGTGCACAGCACAGTGGCCGAGCCCAGGGTTTCGATGGCGCTGGCGCGGCGCACCAGCACGCGCTGGTGGGCGATGCGCCAGGCGCCCATGGCCATGAACACGGTCAGGATCAGCGGGAACTCCTGCGGCAACATGGACATGGCCAGCGTGATGCCCGCCAGTACCGCCGCCAGCACATCGCCGCGCACATAGGCGTACAGCAGGGCCACGCCCAGGCTCAGGGCCACACCGACCACGGCAAACACCCGCACCCACTGGCGGGTCTGGCGTTGCAGCGCCGACGGGGTGGTTTCCAATTGGCCGAGCGCCTGTCCGATGCGCCCGATCTGGGTCTGCGCGCCGGTGTGGCGTACCTGGGCCACGCCCTGGCCACGCACCACCAAGGCGCCGGAGTACACCCAGGGCAGGTCGTCGCCACCGGGGGCGCATGCGCCCAACTGGCTCCAGTTGTCCGGGGTGCAGGCCTGCTTGCGCACTGGCACCGACTCACCGGTCAGCAGGGACTCGTCGGTGTGCAGCTCGTGCGCCTCGCACAGCACTGCGTCGGCGGGCACGCGGTCGCCCTCGGCCAGCACGATCCGGTCGCCCGGGACCACCTCGCGCCCCGCCACGCGGCGGCGGCGGCCGTCGCGGATCACCAGCGCACGCGGGCTGCTGAGGTCGCGCAGGGCCTCCATCACCCGCTCGGTGCGCGTCTCCTGCACCAGGCTGATCGACAGCGACAGCACCACAAAAGCCAGCAACGCCAGCGCCTCGGCCACATCGCCCAGCACCAGGTAGATCAAGCCGGCGGCGATCAGCAGTTGCAGCATGGGCTCGCGCACCACCTCGGCCGCGATGCGCCAGACCGAGCGGGGGCGTGCCTGAGGCAGCTCGTTGGGGCCGTGCGTGCGCAGCAGCTCGCCTGCCACCTCCTCGCTCAAGCCTGAATCGTCAAAAGAGGACATCGGCGTCATGAAGCCAATCTGCGCTGTGGGCCATTTGCCATCCTATCCGACCGGGAAACGGGGTCAATGCGGTACTTGTCAACACAACCGAGCCCCTTGTGACCAGTGTGTCTGTCGTCTATGGCCCAATGGAATTGATGCACATCAACTTTACGATTGAATCGTTGGCGTCTCTCCCGAGACCGGCCCTTTGACATGCGACAGAACCTGCCCATCACCCAACGCGAGTACCCGTTCCCACCCGGCCGCACCCTGGTCTCCGTGACCGACCTGAAAGGTCGCATCACCTACTGCAACCCAGCGCTCATCGAGGTGAGCGGATTCAGCCGCGAAGAGTTGCTGGGCCAGCCACACAACCTCCTGCGCCACCCGGACATGCCGGCCGAGGCCTTCCGCGACATGTGGGCCACCATCGAGGCGGGCCGCCCCTGGTCGGGCCTGGTCAAGAACCGCCGCCAGGACGGCGACCACTACTGGGTGGTGGCCAGCGCCACCCCGATGATGGATGGCGATCGCATCACCGGTTACCTGTCGGTGCGCCACGAGCCCCGCCGAGAAGACATCCAGGCAGCCGAGGCCCTCTACGCGCTCATGCGCGAGGAGGCCGCACAAGGCCGGCGGCGGCATGCGCTGAAAGCAGGCAAGTTGATCCGCACCGGCTGGCTGGGTGGTGTGCGACACCTGACCCAGGCCAGCACGCGCACCCGCCTGCTGGCCGTGCAGGGCCTGGGCGCTGCGGCCACCGCTGGCGCGGCCTTGTGGGGCACCCCGGCACCGCTCACCGCCGTGCTGGCCGTGCTGGCAGGCGCCTGCGGCTTTTGGGCCACCCGCACACTGACCATCTTGCCTGTGCGTCGCCTGGTGGCCGATGCCAACCGGCTGGCGTCCGGCGACCTGTCGCACACGGTCAGCACCGGGGCACGGGGGGCGGTCGGCGAGTTGCAGCAGGCACTGCAGCAAATGTCGCTGAACCTGCGCACCGTGGTCGCCGACGTGCGCCAGGAGGTCGAGCACCTCAGCACCGCCGTGACCCAGATCGCTGCGGGCAACCAGGATCTGGCCTCGCGCACCGAATCGCAGGCCAGCAGCCTGGAACAGACCACCGCCTCAATGGAAGAGATCAACGGCACGGTGCAGCACAGCGCCGACGCGGCGCTGCAAGGCGCTCAGCTGGCGCAGAAAACCTCGCACATCACGCAGCGCAGCAACGAGGCGGTGCTGGCCGTGACGGCGACCATGGACGGCATCGCCGAGTCGTCATCCCGCATTGGCGAGATCATCCACCTGATCGAAGGCGTGGCCTTCCAGACCAACATGCTGGCACTCAACGCGGCGGTGGAAGCCGCCCGGGCCGGCGAGGCCGGACGCGGCTTTGCCGTGGTCGCCTCCGAAGTACGCTCGCTGGCCCACCGCACCAGCGAGGCCGCCCGCGAGATCAAGCAGCTCATCCAGGAGTCGGCCGCCCGCGTGCGCGAAGGCGGTGAACGTACCGATGAGGCCCGCGCCCGCATGCAGGAGGCCATCGCCGCCGTGCAGAAGGTCAGCGGCGTGCTCGACACCATCAGCAGCGCCTCGCGCGAGCAGCAGCAGGGCATCGGGCAGATCAACGAGGCCGTGGCCCACATGGACTCGATCACCCAGCAGAACGCGGCGATGGTGGAAGAGCTGGCCTCCACGGCGCGCTCGCTGAGCGCACAAGCGCAGGGCGTGAGCCACTCGATGCGCCTGTTCCGCCTGCGACGCGGCGAACACACCCTGACCGATCTGGACGCCGTGACCCTGCGCCGCGAGGCCAAGGCTCACTGAGGCCCCGCTGCCCCGGCCGCACGCGGCCGGGTGTCAACGACGCGTGAGCGTCAGCGCCAGCTCGTGCTGCAATCTGGGATGCGGCACCTTGGCATAAGGCGGTTTGGGCCAGTCCCACTTCGAAGCCGGCAGCAGGGCGCGCATGGCGTTGATGTCGCAGTGGTAGGGCGGGCCCTGGACCACGCCCTCCTCGGTGGCGGAAGGGCGCAGCATTTGCATGAACAGCACCCACAGCTGACCACCGGGCTGGAGCCAACAGTGCAACTGCGCGGCGTAGGTCTGCCAGTGGTCCGGGTGGATGGCGCACAGGCAGGTTTGTTCGTAGATGGCGTCGAACGGGGCGCTGGGCTCGTAGGCGAGCGCATCGGCCCGCACCACTTCGGCGTTCACGCCTTGCTGGGCGCACAGGGCCTGGGTCAGGTCGACGGCCGCCTGCGTGTAGTCCAGGCCCACGACCTCGAAGCCGCGACGGGCCAGTTCGGCCACTTCCCAGCCGCTGCCGCAACCCGGCACCAGGATGCGACAGGGCTGCAGCGCGCCGCTGTCGAGCCAGGCCAGCAACTGCGGGCTGACCGCACCACGGTCCCAGGCGATCTCGTTCTTGTCGAACTTGTCTTGCCAGAAATCGGCGGTAGGACCTGCCATGGGGATACCGGACGGTGTGCGGATGGACTCAGGCCGCGCTGCGCATTGGCACGGCGCCAGCGCGGTTGAGGCTGCTGACCAAGGCCTTGAGCGAGGCGGTCACGATGTGGCCATCGATGCCCACGCCGAAGTGCTCCTTGCCGTTGACGGCCACTTCGATGATGGCACAGGCCTGGGCGCCGCCATCCACGCTGCTGCTCTTCATCGAGCGCTCTTCGTAGCTGCGAACCTCGACCGCGATGCCGGCGCTAGCGAAGGCGTGCACCGCCGCCTGGATCGGGCCGTTGCCTTCCCCGGTGAGGAGGCGGGTCTGCCCGTCGATGTCCACCGTGAGGCGGATGCCCTGGGCCTCGCCGTTCTCATAGAGGTGGTGTTCGCGGTAGCGCACGGGCGTCACCGGCTCGACATAGGTCTGGGCGAACAAGCCCCAGATGTCGTCGGCCGTGACCTCGCCGCCGTGCGTGTCGGTGTGCTGCTGCACCACGCCCGAAAACTCGACCTGCATGCGACGCGGCATGACCACGCCGTGCTCGGTCTCCATCAAGTAGGCGATGCCGCCCTTGCCCGACTGGCTGTTGACGCGGATGACCGAGTCGTAGGTGCGCCCCACATCGGCCGGATCGATGGGGAGATAGGGCACCGCCCAACGCTCATCTGCCTTGTGGGCAGCAAACCCCTTCTTGATGGCATCCTGGTGGGAGCCGGAGAAGGCCGTGAACACGAGATCGCCCACATAGGGTTGGCGTGGGTGGATCGGGAGCTGGGTGCAGTATTCGTAGGTGCGGGCCACGGCGTTGATGTCGCCGAAGTTCAAGCCGGGCTCGACGCCCTGCGTGTGCATGTTGAGCGCCAAGGTGACGAGGTCGACGTTGCCGGTGCGCTCGCCGTTGCCAAACAAGCAGCCCTCGACGCGGTCGGCGCCGGCCATCAAGCCGAGCTCGGCGGCGGCCACGGCGGTGCCACGGTCGTTGTGCGGGTGCAAGCTGATGATCACGCTGTCGCGACGGGCGAGGTGGCGGTGCATCCACTCGATCTGGTCGGCGTAGACGTTGGGCGATGCGACCTCGACGGTGGCGGGCAAGTTGAGGATGACCTTGCGCTCCGGGGTGGCGCCCCAGGTGGCGGTCACGGCATCGCACACTTCGCGGGCAAAGTCGAGCTCGGTGGACGAGAAGTGCTCGGGACTGAATTCGAGCGTCACGCGGGTCTCGGGCATCTCGGCGGCGAGCGACTTGATCAACTCGACGGCGGCCACAGTCATCTTGACGACCTCGGCACGGTCCATGTTGAACACGGTCTCGCGGAAAGCATCGTCGGTGGCGGCATAGAAGTGCACGATGGCCTGCTTGGCGCCCTTGATCGATTCAAAGGTGCGACGGATGAGGGGCTCGCGGGCCTGGGTGAGCACCTCGATGCTCACGCCCTCGGGGATGCGGTCTTCTTCGATGAGGCTGCGCACGAAGTCGAACTCGGTCTGCGAGGCCGAGGGAAAGCCCACTTCGATCTCCTTGAAGCCGATGTCGCAGAGCATCTGGAACATGCGCATCTTCTTGTCGACGTTCATCGGCTCGAACAAGGCCTGGTTGCCGTCACGCAGGTCGGTGCTCATCCAGATCGGCGCGCGGTCGATCACGCGGTTGGGCCACTGGCGATCGGCGAGGGCGATCGGGGCGAAAGCGCGGTACTTGACGTTGGAGGAGGCAGACATGGTGGGCATCTCGTTGTGGATCTCAATGCCCAAATTTTAGGAAAGAAGCGC
>CAYOJR010000018.1:0-1065 GCA_964404335.1 uncultured Aquabacterium sp. | reverse complement strand
GGTACAAATTTGACACCGATTAAACTCGAGCGGGTATGACGACCCTGCCCCTCTTCCTCTTGGTCGCCCTGCCCTTCGTGGGTAGCCTCCTGGCCGCGTTCCTGCCTGCGAACGCGCGCAATGCCGAATCGACCCTCGCCGGTGTGATCGCGTTGTTCTGCGCGGTCCAGGCCGCGCTGTACTTCCCCGAAGTGGCGGCTGGCGGCGTGATCCGTCAGGAGTTCAACTGGCTGCCCAGCCTGGGCCTGAACTTCGTGCTGCGCATGGACGGCTATGCGTGGATGTTCTCGATGCTGGTGCTGGGCATTGGCGCGCTGGTGATGCTGTACGCGCGCTACTACATGTCACCGGCCGACCCGGTGCCGCGCTTCTTCTCCTTCCTGCTCGCCTTCATGGGCGCGATGAGCGGGGTGGTGCTGTCGGGCAACCTGATCCAGATCGTGCTGTTCTGGGAGCTGACCAGCCTGTTTTCCTTCCTGCTGATCGGCTACTGGCACCACCGCCGTGATGCGCGCCGTGGCGCCCGCATGGCGCTGACGGTGACCGGCGCGGGCGGCCTGTGCCTGCTGGCGGGCATGCTGGTGCTGGGCCACATCGTGGGCAGCTACGACCTGGACGTGGTGCTGGCCTCGGGCGTGCAGGTGCGCACCCACCCGCTCTACACCGTGGTGCTGGTGCTGGTGCTGCTGGGCGCGCTGACCAAGAGCGCGCAGTTCCCCTTCCATTTCTGGCTACCGCACGCGATGGCGGCGCCCACCCCGGTGTCGGCCTACCTGCACTCGGCCACCATGGTCAAAGCCGGCGTCTTCCTGATGGCGCGCCTGTGGCCGGTGCTGGCCGGCACCGACGAGTGGTTCTGGCTGGTGACCAGCGCCGGGCTGGCCACGCTGCTGATCGGCGGCTTTGCCGCCATCTTCCAGCACGACCTCAAGAGCCTGCTGGCCTACTCCACCCTGTCGCACCTGGGCCTGATCACGACGCTGCTGGGGCTCAACAGCCCGCTGGCCGCGGTGGCGGCGGTGTTCCACATCCTCAACCACGCCACCTTCAAGGCCTCGCTGTTCA
>CAYOJR010000017.1:0-23422 GCA_964404335.1 uncultured Aquabacterium sp. | reverse complement strand
TCTTGCCTGTGCAGTCTGGTGTGTTCAGCCCGGCGAAGTCAGGCGTGGAAGATGTGGCACGGTACGGTGCGCTGTTGCAGCGCGACGCGGATGGGGTACTCGGCCACATCGCCCGGCAGCATGGCCTGGTGCAGCAGCTCCAGCTTGTCTTCACCCGTGAGGTGGACGATGAGCTGGCGCGTGTCGAGCAAGGCCCGGCGGGTGAGGCTCACGCGGGGCACGGGAACATTGGGCGGCAGGGGCGCCTCCACGGCCAGGCAGCGGGCGGGCGAGGCGTCCAGCAAGGCATAGGGCAGCTCGGGCGCGTCGGGGAAGAGCGAGGCGGTGTGACCATCGCCGCCCATGCCCAGCACCACGGCATCGGCCGGCCAAGGCAGCGCGGCCAGGGTGGTTTCGAGCGCGGGCACGCCCTCGGCGGGGGTGGCAGCGCCGTTGTACAGGGGCACAAACTGGGCCGCTGCCGCCTGGGCTTTCAGCAAATGGGTGCGCACCAGGGCTGCGTTGCTGTCCGGATGGTCGGGCGGCAGCCAGCGTTCATCGGCCAGGGTCACCGTGACCGCAGCCCAGTCGAGCGCGGAGCGGGCCAGGGCCTGGAAAAACGGCACGGGCGTGCTGCCCCCGGACACGACCAGCAAGGCCCGCCCGCGCTCGGCCAGCCCCTGGCGCAACAAAGCGGCGACATGGTCGGCCAGGTCCAGCGCCAGCAGGGCCGGATCGGCGGCGTGGTGAAAGGTGTGGTGCAGCGAAGGGGGACAAGACAGCTCAGGCATCGGCCCATCATAATGAGCCATGCCTACTGCTCCCCAGCATCCCCCTCTTCACGACACGGTGCGGGCGGTGACCGACCGCATCCGTGCTCGCAGCGCGGCCACGCGTGCGGCCTACCTGCAGCGCATCGACGCGGCGGCGCGCGACAACGTGGTCGAACGGGCGCAACTGGGCTGCACCAACCTGGCCCACGGCTACGCGGCGGCCCCGGCGGGCGACAAGATCTGGCTGCGTCAACAGCGCGCGCCCAACATCGCCATCGTCTCCAGCTACAACGACATGCTGTCGGCCCACCAGCCGCTGGCGGCCTACCCGGACTGGATCAAGCAGGCCGCGCGCGAGGTGGGTGCCACGGCGCAGTTTGCCGGGGGTGTGCCCGCGATGTGCGATGGGGTGACGCAGGGCCAGCCGGGCATGGAGCTGTCGCTGTTTTCGCGCGACGTGATCGCGATGGCCACCGCCGTGGCCTTGTCCCACAACATGTTCGATGCCACGCTGTGCCTGGGCGTGTGCGACAAGATCGTGCCAGGCCTGCTGATTGGCGCCCTGAGCTTTGGCCACCTGCCCACCCTTTTTGTGCCGGCTGGCCCGATGGGCACGGGCCAGAGCAACGAAGACAAGGCCAAGGTGCGCCAGCGCCACGCTGCCGGCGAGCTCGACGATGCCGCCTTGCTGGCCGCCGAAGAGAAGTCGTACCACGGGCCGGGCACCTGCACGTTCTACGGCACGGCCAACAGCAACCAGATGCTGATGGAGGTCATGGGCCTGCACCTGCCGGGCACGGCCTTTGTGCCGCCCGGCACTGCCTTGCGCGAGGCCCTGACGCGTGCCTCGGCACAGCGCGTGGTCCAACTCACTCGCCAGGGGCCGCAGTACACGCCTGTGGGCCAGGTGGTGGACGAGCGCGCCGTGGTCAACGGCATCGTGGGCCTGCTGGCCACCGGGGGCTCCACCAACCACACGCTGCACCTGGTGGCGATGGCGCGGGCGGCGGGCATCGTCATCAACTGGGATGACTTTGATGCGCTCTCCGGCGTCGTGCCGCTGCTGGCCCGCGTCTACCCCAACGGCAGCGCCGATGTGAACGCGTTTCAGGCCGCAGGCGGCATGGCCCTGGTGATCCGCGAATTGCTGGGCGCCGGTCTGCTGCATCCGGATGTGCGCACCGTGGCCGGCCCCGAGGGCCTGTGGCACTACACCCGGCAGCCGGTGCTGCAAGGCGGCACCTTGACGTGGGTGGAAGCCCCCGCACACAGCGGCGACCCCGGCATCATCGCCACCGTGCAGGCGCCCTTCTCCCCCGATGGCGGGCTGAAGCTGCTGCAAGGCAATCTGGGTCGGGCCGTCATCAAGGTGTCGGCCGTCAAGCCCGCGCACCGCGTGGTCGAGGCGCCTGCCCTGGTCGTGCACAGCCAGCAGGCCCTGCACGAGGCCTACCAGCGCGGCGAGCTGAACCGCGATGTGGTCGCGGTGGTCATCGGCCAGGGCCCGCGCGCCAACGGCATGCCCGAGTTGCATGCGCTCACCCCGCTGCTGACGAATCTGCAAGACCAGGGCTTCAAGGTGGCGCTGGTGACCGATGGGCGCATGTCGGGCGCATCGGGCAAGGTGCCGGCGGCCATCCACGTGACACCCGAGGTGCTGGCGGGCGGGCCGCTGGGCAAGCTGCGCACCGGCGATCTGGTCCGGCTGGACGCCGAAGCGGGTACGCTGCAGGCTCTGGTGCCCGAGGTCGAATGGGCCGATCGCAGCGCCGCCGTGCTGGACGTGGGCGCCGCCCATGCGGGCACGGGGCGCGAGTTGTTTGGCGGCCTGCGACAGATGGTGAGCGGCGCCGAACAGGGCGCCATGACCTTTGGCTGGACGGAGCAGAGCAAAGCATGACAAGCGATGACCTGACGCTGGAGAAGGCGCTGACGCGTGGCCCGGTGATCCCGGTGCTGGTGATCGACCGTGTGGACGATGCGGTGCCACTGGCGCGGGCCCTGCTGGCCGGTGGCGTGCAGGTGCTGGAGGTGACGCTGCGCACCCCGGCGGCGCTCGACGTGATCCGTACCCTGGTGCGTGAGGTGCCCGAGGCCCTGGTGGCCGCCGGCACGGTGACCACGCCCGAGCAGTGGGAGGCCGTGGCCCATGCCGGCGCGCACCTGGCCGTCTCCCCCGGCCTGACGCCCCGCCTGCTCAGTGCCCTGCACAGCGGCGCCCCCACCCCGCTGCTGCCGGGGGTGGCCACCGCTTCCGAGCTGATGACCGCGATGGACGCCGGGCTGAACCGCTTCAAGTTCTTCCCGGCGCAGCAAGCCGGGGGCGTGGGCATGCTCAAGGCCTTTCACGGCCCCTTTGCCGACGCGGTGTTCTGCCCCACCGGGGGCATCACCGTCGAGACGGCGGCCAGCTACCTGGCGCTGCCGAATGTGGCCTGTGTGGGCGGCTCCTGGCTGGCCCCTGCCTCGGCCGTGCGGACAGGCGACTGGGCCCGCATCACGGAACTGGCGCGCGACACACTGACCCTTGGCGGCACGCTCACCGCCTGATTCGAAGGGCTTCGGCACTACCCTCTTTATGGGGGGGTGATCTGGCATTCCCTAACCGTAAAGCAGTTCACGCTGGCGTAGTCTGACAACACGCCCAGCCAGTCTGTGCTTCCCTGCACCGTGGCACAACCATGAAGCATGGGTTCAACCCGGTGTGCGGCACGGAAATCGCCGCACGTTTGATTGCCAATTAGCCCCTCCCGACATGAGCAGTGATGTACCCCAGGCTTCAGCCCTGTCCAAACTGAAGATCGACCGCAGCGCACAAGCCCCCGTGCGCAAGAAGACCGGCATGACGACCTGGGTGTTGCTGGGAGCCTTGGTTGTGGGCGCGGGTGGCTATCTGTTGATGCCACGCGCCACCGAAGTGAGCACCACCTCGGTGGTGGTGAGCACCCCCTCACAACAGTATGTGCAGTTGACGGCCTCCGGCTATGTGGTGGCCCAGCGGCGCGCCGCCGTGGCCTCCAAAGCCTCAGGGCGACTGGTTGAGTTGAACGTGCGCGAGGGCTCGCAGGTCAAGCGTGGTCAGCTGCTGGCCCGTCTGGACGCCAGCGACATCCAGGCCGCCATCCTGGGCGCCGAGGCCGCCGTGCTGCAGGCCGAAGCCAACCACAAGCAACTGTGGGTGCAACTGATCAATGCCCGCGCCGAGACCGCGCGCGCGCGCAGCCTCGAAGGCCAGGGCTTCATCTCGCCACAGATGGTGGACACCACCGTGAGCAAGAACAAGGCAGCCTTTGCGGCGGCAGCAGCCGGCCAGGCGGCACTGGAGCAGGCACGCGCCCAGCTCAAGGCCCAGAAGGTGGCGCTCGACTACACCGAGATCCGCGCGCCGTTTGACGGTGTCGTACTGGTCAAGAACGCCAACGTGGGCGACATCATCACCCCCATGTCGAGCGCCGCTGGCGCCCAGGGTGCCGTCGTCACCATGGCCGACATGAGCACGCTCGAAGTCGAGGCCGATGTGTCCGAAGGCAACCTGTCGAAAACGCAAGTGGGCCAGCCCGTCGAGATCGTGCTCGATGCCCTGCCCGGCACGCGCTTCAAGGGTCGCGTCTCGGGCATCGTGCCCACGGTGGACCGCGCCAAGGCCACCGTCATGACCAAGATCCGCTTCGAACAGCTCGATGCCCGCATCCTGCCCGAGATGAGCGCCAAGGTCAGCTTCCTGTCGCAAGACATCAGCGCCGCCGATCAGCAGAACGTGCTGGCCGTTCCGGCTCACGCCATCGTCACCCAAGATGGCAAGAGCCACGTGTACCGCATTGCCTCGGTTGACGGCAAGGACGTGGTCCAGTCTGTCCCGATCACCCTGGGCCGTCAGTTGGGCGACCTGCGCGAAATCAGCGGCAAGCTGAAGGCAGGCGAGAAACTGGTCGGCACGCCCCCTGCAAACTTGTCCGACGGCGCGCGCGTGCGCATGGTTGCATCCTGAACCGAGGGGTCTGCAGTATGAACACCTCTCCCGACGCGCCAGAAGACGCACTGATCCGCATCGACCACCTCAGCAAGACCTACACGCGTGGGGGGCAACCCATTCCCGTGCTGAAGGACATCAACCTGGAAGTGCGTCGCGCCGAGTTCGTCTCGCTGATGGGCCCCAGCGGCTCGGGCAAAAGCACCTTGCTCAACCTGATCGCTGGCATTGACCAACCCAGCTCCGGCACCATCCAGATCGCCGGCGTGGACATTGCCACGCTGGACGAAACCGAACTGGCCGACTGGCGCGCAGCGAACGTGGGCTTCATTTTTCAGTTCTACAACCTGATGCCGGTGCTGACGGCCTACGAGAACGTGGAACTGCCCCTGCTGCTGACCAACCTGACCCGCAAGCAGCGCAAGGAACACGTGGAAGCCACCCTGGAGATGGTGCGCCTGGCCGAGCGCATGGACCACTACCCCAACGAACTCTCTGGCGGGCAGCAGCAGCGCGTGGCCATTGCCCGTGCCCTGGTCACCGACCCCACGCTGATCGTGGCCGACGAGCCCACAGGTGACCTGGACCGCGCCACCGGCGAAGAGGTGCTGGCCCTGATGGACGAGTTGCACCATGACCTGGGCAAGACCATCGTGATGGTGACGCACGACCCCAAGGCCGCCGCCCGCGCCAGCCGCATGATCCACCTGGAAAAGGGCGTTCTCGTGGACGACCCGAGCGACGCGCACTGATGTTCCTCTTCAAGCTCCTGCTGAAAAACGCCTTCCGGCACAAGCTGCGCACCCTGCTGACCATGGTGGGCCTGATCGTGGCCATCAGCGCCTTCGGGCTGCTGCGCACCATCGTCGACGCCTGGTACGCCGGCGTGGAAGGCACGTCCAGCACACGGCTGATCACCCGCAGCGCGGTGTCGATCGGCTACCCCCTGCCGCGCCACTACGCCGAGCGCATCCGCAAGATCGAGGGCGTGAGCGGGGTGACCTGGGCCAACTGGTTTGGCGGCATCTACATTGACCGGCGCAACTTTTTTGCCCGCTTTGCGGTCGATGGCCCCACCTACTTCGACATCTACCCCGAATACCAGGTGAGCGATGCCGAGCGTGCCGCCTTCATGACCGACCGGCAGGGCGCCATCATTGGCCGTGACCTGGCCCAACGCTTTGGCTGGAAGGTGGGCGACACCATCCCGCTGAGCGGCACCATCTACCCCGGCAACTGGAGCTTCACGATCCGGGGCATCTACGCCTCCCCCAACCCCAGCACCGACGAAAGCATCATGCTGATGCACTGGTCGCTGCTGTCGGAGAACCTGCGCAAACGGCTGGGCAACGCAGCCGCCGAGCAGGTGGCGCTTTACGTGGTCGGCATCAGCGACCCCAACCGTGCCTCCGCCATCTCGCAAGAGATTGACGCCCTGTTTCGCAACTCCAACGCCGAAACCAAGACCGAGACCGAGAAGTCGTTCCAGCTCGGCATGGTGGCCATGAGTCAGACGGTGCTGATGGCGATCCGAGCCGTGAGCTTTGTGGTGATCCTCATCATCATGGCGGTGATGGCCAACACCATGACGATGACCGCGCGCGAGCGCCTGGCGGAGTACGCCACGCTCAAGGCCCTGGGCTTCTCACCCGCCTTCGTGGTGAAGCTGCTGTTCGGCGAAAGCCTGATGATTGCCGTGATTGGCGGCGCCATCGGCATTGCGCTGACCTTCCCGCTCACTGCGGCTTTTGTGGAGCAGACCGGCACCTTGTTCAAGGTGTTCGAAGTGTCGCAAACCACCGTCGTGTACCAGGCCGTGGCCGCCCTGGTCGTGGGCCTGCTGGCTGCCGCCTGGCCCGCCTGGAAGATGTCGCGCATCGACATCGTCCAAGGCCTGCGTCACTTCGCCTGAGGGAGCAAACCGATGCGAGCTGTTCCCCTTTCTTACGTGTTGCGCAATCTGTGGGTGCGCCGGGTGACCACGGTGCTGACCGCTGGCGGCATGGCCCTGGTGGTGTTCGTGTTCGCCACCGTGCTGATGATGAGTGAAGGCATCAGCGAAACCATGGTGGCCACCGGCCAGCCCGACAACGTGGTGGTGATGCGCAAAGGCGCAGGCACCGAGATCAACTCCAACATCACCCGCGAGCAGGCCAACGCCATTGATGCGCTGCCCGGCGTGGGCACCGACAGCCAGGGCCGCAAACTGGTGTCACGCGAAGTGGTGGTGCTCAACAACCTGGCCAAGCGCGATGGCACCTCCTCCAATGTGATCTTGCGTGGCATGTCGGAGTTCGGCATCAGCATGCGTCCCCAGGTGAAACTGGCGCAGGGGCGCATGTTCCGGCCCGGCACCTCCGAGGTCGTGGCGGGCAAGGCCGTGGCCAAGGGCTTTGCCAACGTCGAGCTGGGCAACACCCTGCACTTTGCCGGACGCAACTGGACGGTGGTGGGCATTCTGGATGCCAACCGCAGCGCCTTCGACTCGGAATTGTGGGTGGACTCTCACCAGGCCATGCAGGCCTTCCGCCGCCCGGCCTACTCGACCATCCTGTTTCGCTTGTCCAGATCGGATGCGCTGGAAGCCACCCGCCAGGCCGTGGACAACGACCCACGCCTGCAACTGGATGTGAAGCGCGAAACGCAGTTCTACGCCGAACAGTCCGAGTCCATGTCGCACTTCATCAAGTTGCTGGGCATGTCCTTGTCGCTGATCTTCTCGATCGGCGCCATCGTCGGGGCCATGATCACGATGTTCGCCGCCGTGGCCTCGCGCATTGGCGAGATCGGCACGCTGCGGGCGCTGGGCTTCCGGCGAGAGGCAGTGTTGATCGCCTTCCTGGGTGAGTCGCTGGGCCTGTCCCTGGTAGGCGGGCTGATCGGATTGGGTGCAGCCTCGATGATGCAGAGCATGGACGTGTCTGCGGTGAACTACTCCAACTTCTCGGAGATGGCGTTTCGCTTCCGGTTCACGGCCAACGTGGCGATGCAGACCCTGGCGTTTGCCCTGTTCATGGGGGTGGTGGGAGGTTTCATTCCCGCGTGGCGGGCCGCCCGCATGAGCATCATCGAGTGTTTGCGCCAGGCTTGAGGGACTTGCCTTGCCAACGTCCGATCCCAAGCACTACTTGCCAGTGCTGCAGAAAAGTCTGCCTCCGGTCAGGACGCTGTCGGCACGGTGGCGGCTCCTCACGTCGCCGCCAGCCCGCTCACCGCATCTTCTGGTGCCCACCATGCGGCCTTGGTGACCTCGCATGACTCGACAGCCACTCCTCTGCACGCCGAAGACGACAGAGAAGAAGACGACAGCGCGGCCCTCGAAACGGGTATGGAAGACTGGCAGAAGCCCGAGAACGTGGCGCTGCGCGCCGAGTTGCAACGTTGGTACGACCACCGTGAAGAAACCTCGATGGAGCAACGCCGAGCCGATGCCAGCGCGCTGATGGCACAGGTGGAGGCACGGCAGGCGGCGGGCAAGATCAGTCAGACCAGTGCCGCCCTGGCCAAGCTGATGTTGTTGCAGGGCGCGCCCAGTGACGACCCCCAGCACGCCGCTCGCCTTCAAGAGGTGATGACCCACCTGGCTGGTCAGCTCTCGTTTGGGGAGTGACGCCCCCCCGTTCGGGCAGAGGATGCGACCTCCCCACCTGGCCCTTGCCCAGTTGGGCATCAGGGCTTGTGAACGCTACAGCAGTTGTATCTCAAGCGGAACCCATGATGAGGATCAGTCATACCAGACGCGTCGATATTTCAATGAATCCTCGCGTATCCAACTGTGCACACCCTCCAAAGTGGGTAAAGACGTGTGCGCTTGGTTTGCTACTGTGTGCACCCTTTCTGGTTGTTTTGTCGTTGAGATTTTCCATGCTGAATCCAGCATTGCATCCTCGTCAGCTGCTGCGGTGGCTGTGTGTTTTGACGTGCTTCGTGCTGTGGAGCGGAGGAGCGCTGGCTGCGTCTTATGCACCGAACGAGATACCCAACCCGCGCGACGGCGGATTCGGCAACATTTCGAACCCGGACGACCTGATCGACGAGGGCAATGCAGCACAGATCCAGTTGCTGCTCAGCAAGCTGGAGGCTGACACTGGCGCGCAGGTGGCAGTGGTCGCCGTCGAAGACATCCATGACCCCGAAGACATTTTCACCTTCGCGCACACGCTGTTCGAGCGTTGGGGCATCGGCCAGAAAGGACGGGACAACGGTCTGTTGGTGCTGATGGTGCGCAACCAGCGTGTCGTGCGCATGCAGACGGGCTATGGCCTGGAAGGCACATTGCCTGACCTTCTCGTTGGCCGCATCCAACGCGAGCATATGGCGCCGGCTTTCAGGCAGGGTGAGTATGGAGCGGGGCTGCTGGCTGGTCTGCGGGTTGTCGATCAAGTGGTACGTGACCCGGATGCCATGCAGCCCTGGATACCGCCCTCCGCACACAGCGACGAGAACTGGAAGGACTTCAAATGGATCATGGCGATCACGGTCAGTCTGATCGGGCTGTTTTGCTTCCTGTTCAAGTGGGCCTTCGGGCATTTCGTGGGTAGCAAGAGCCCAGGCAAGCACGCGCCTCAAGCCTTGCGTTACACGCGCATGGGCTGGCTGCTGGCCTTTGTGGGGGCGCCTCTGGCCATCCTGGCGATGGTGAACTGGCTACCGGTGACCCAGCCGAGCCTGTTCGCAATGGCTGCGATTTATGGCTACTTCATCCTGCTCGGGATGCGGCAACTCTGGCGGCTCCAAAGCTATGTACGCGACCGTGCCGACAAGCGCCGTTACTTCGACCTCGCCCTGCTCTATCAAAGCCAGCGCCGCTTCTGGGCATGGGTGGCGGTGGCGATGCCCATCCCCTTCCTGCTTGTCCTGCCATTCATTTGGACGCGGTATGGGTATTACCGGCATCATTCGCGCGCGTGCGGGACTTGCGACCAACCCATGCGCCTGTTGAGCGAAGATGAAGAAGATGTGCATTTGAAAGCCCCGCGTCAGACCGAGGAGCGACTCGGATCCAAAGAGCATGACGTGTGGTGTTGCACGAGTTGCGGCGCTCTGAGGACCTGGTCATTCAATGGTGCAGAAACACGGTATGAGGCCTGCCCATCATGCAAGGCAATGGCTTACGAAAAGCAGAGTGACACCATCTTGGTCCGTGCCACCACCGAGCGCGCAGGCAAAGGCGAGCGCGCCTACCTCTGCCACCATTGCGGTCTCGAGAAGACTCAACCCTATTCGATATCGCGACTGCCATCATCTTCTGGCGGTGGATCGTCCCGTTCGGGCTCTTTCTCGTCGTCCTCGTCCTCAGGCAGTTGGGGTGGAGGCCGATCCGGCGGGGGTGGAGCCAGCACCAGCTGGTGACGGCTGTTCAGCGTGTGTCAGTTGTCCAACTCGACGGTATAGTGTCGTTGCACCTCAGCCATCGCCGCAGTGATCGCGTCGCACACCATATCCGTGTCGATCCGCAGGCCACCTTTGATGATGATCTCGGCGTAATCCAACGCTGACACCAAGCCATCGTCGAGGTTGGTTGAGACGTCCGGGCTGAGAATGGGCAAGCGATCGCCCGCCAGACACAGCTGAGCGGCCAACGCTTTTTGCAGCATCATCAGCGCCTGTTTGCTGTGCGAGTCCTCGCCGGTTGTGGCTGCAGGGGCGCGCGCGCGAATCAGCAGGCAGTCAATCTGCATGATGAGATCCTCACTGGCCAAGACCTCAACCTGCTCGGCCTCTTGCCCGCTTGCCAGCCAGATGGTGTCGACCACGATCATGTCCTCCTCGGCCACGCGCAGCGTGATGCAGGGCTCACCCAGCCCCAGGTCCATCACCGCCAAGGTATGCAGCGGATAGCCCTTCACCTTTGCCTGGCCCAGCGTGCGATGGCGCAGCGCAAACCAACCCACGATGGGGGCGATCCAGGTCAGCGTGAACAGCACATCAAAGCCACGGTCGCGCTCGCCCGCGTCGGTCAGGCCAACGTAGATCATGCAAGCCACCAAACCCACCAGCAACATGCCCACCGCCGCCAACAGCCGAACCCCGCGTGACCGCATCACCTTGACGGTGACCTGCCGACGTTCTTCGGGGGGGGCATAGCGGCCGGAGGCCCTGGCATGCAAGGCGCCGAGGCCGTGCTCAGCCGGATCCGCCTGCAGGTCGGCTGCAACGCTCGTGGCAGCCGACGGTGTCTTGCCAGCGACCGCAGAGGTCGACTGGCTGGAGAGACTGGCCTGTGTTCGACGGGTCAGCTCTTCGATGCGGGCGGCGTAGTCGCCGTGCTCTGGTGTCATGATGTGGGTACCTCGACGCACGGGTCAGTTCGTGTAAACCGTTTCGAGCAGGGTTGAATCGAAAATGGCCACCGGCGCGACCACCGGCTCACTCAGCGGCACCTGATGCCCGTAGCGCTGTTTCATTTTTTGCCGCACTGAGGGCGATTCGAGGTTGAAGCTGCGCAACTCAGCCAACGGTGCCAGCTTGATTCCGGCTGCGGAGTGATAGAGCTTCCAGACCAGCTCCGAGCAGTAAAGACGCGTGTCTGACCACTCGAACTTCAGGTCGTAATCGCGTCCCACGAATGGCTGTGCACTGGCCTGCAGAGCTGCCTGCTGAGCGGCCGTGAGCGGCTGCCTGAGCCGTTTGACGACCACATGTTCGCCTGCGCCACGTGCAATCCACCTCGGCAGCGGCGTGTACTTCACAGGTTGTACTGCTTCGAACACCTGCCACTGCCCCTGATGGCGCAGCACCACACCCATGTGGCTGTAGCGCGAACCGGTGGCTTCCTGCACCGCGCGACTTTGACTCGACGTCGATGTGTGGAAGACGATGTCGCCCGTGCGTGGCGTATAGGTATCAGCAGCGTGGGCGATGTTGACGGCACTCAGCGCCAAGAGCCATCCCACATGAGAGACGCAGGCTGCGTTCAAGTGACGGAGATGGGTCACGACACGGCCTCGTCGATGTAAGCAAACAGGACAGAACGTTCAAAGCCTTCCAGCATCTGCGCCTCGGTCCGGATCAAGATTCGATCACCATCCACGGCCAGCATCGACCCGCTGAACCACAGTGGTGTGATCCAAGCTGTCTCGCGCACGTGCGCCAATGTAGCTTCGCTGGGGTGATGCAATGCTGCCTGCAGCGCTTCAAGCATAGGATGCATCGAGGTCGGGCCTTCCTTATTGACTGATGACGCCGGGCGCGTGCTGGCGCCAGTTGGGCACCGCGCTGCTATTGGATCAGCAGGTCAGGTTGCTGGCTTTTGCTGAAAGTTCACCACAACCTTCGTGATGGCCGCCAGAGGCACGCGAGCATCCAGCGGAATCGCCGTATAGCCAGCCTCGTCTGCGGTTTTCTGCAGTGCCACCTGGCTACGCCCGATCTCGCGGTCCATCGCATCGAACACCTTAACCTGCAGCGTCCCATCGCACGCGCGGTTGGAAACCACGTAGGCCTCCAGGCCGTGGTTGCCGTCAGATCCCGGCGTCAGGTTCTGGATTTTGGTGATCTGAAGTCCTGCCTGTGCCACGCCTGATTCGACAACCAGCGCACGCCCGGACTTCTCGATACCCTTCTCGACACCCTGTACAACCTTGCCCAATCCAGAAGTCAGCGACTCCGCAGCTTGTGCGCCCTTCTCTTCCAGCGCACTGCCGACGCCTTTGACCAAGTCGATCTTCTCGGTGGCGAGAGCGGCACCCTTTTCCTCGGCGGTTTGTTGGGAGCAGCCGGTCAAAGCGGCGAGCAGTACGGCAAGTGCCATGATTGAACCAGTGGTTGCATGCTGCATGAAGCCTGCCCTTTGTCATTGACGTGAATACGCGGCAATGTAGTGCCTGGTGACCCTGGATCGCGTCCTTACCCACTTTGGTGGGTATGACCTTGGCCGAAAGCATCCTGAAAAAGACGACCCGAGGCGGTGCCCGTGTTCAAACCAATGCCTTGGCGCGCAAAGTGGTTGAGTCTGTGGCGCAGCAAGGAGCACCGGCGCGTTCACCAAACGCCAGATGCTCCTTCTGGATTTGACTCGTCAGTTTTCAGTTGCCGGGCATCGTTGCTGGCGCATGACCCCATCCAATATGCTCAAGCCCGTCTGAATCTCCTGCTCGGTGCTGTTGAGTCGCGGCATGAAGCGCAAACAATGGGGCCGCGCCGCGTTCACCAGCAATCCTTGTTCACGGCACGCCTGCACCACCTCGGCAGCGTTGTCGCTGCCCAGCTCCAGCGCCCACAGCAAGCCCACGCCGCGAACCTCACCCAGCCCGTGTCGCTGCGCCAGTTGCAGCAGGCCCTCTTGCAACTGCTGCCCTCGCTCACGTACCTGCGCCAGGAAATCCGGCTGACTCAACTCCTGCAGCACGGCCAGGCTCACCGCGCACATCAGCGGGTTGCCGGCATAGGTACCGCCCTGGTCGCCATGCTCAAACACGCTGCAATGCTGCTGCGCCAAGACCGCAGAAATGGGCACGCCGCCGCCCAGACCCTTGCCCAGGGTCAGGATGTCGGGCGTCACACCGTAGTGCTGAAAGCCAAACAGCTCGCCCAGGCGGCCACAACCGGTCTGCACCTCGTCAAAAATCAGCAGCAGGCCGCGCTCGTCGCACAACTGGCGCAGTGCCAGCAAGAAGGCACGCGTGGCAGGGCGCACCCCGGCTTCGCCCTGCACCGGCTCCAGCATGATGGCGACCGTGCGCTCGCTCAGCACCCGGTGAACGGAATCCAGATCGTTGAGCGTGGCCTTGGCAAAGCCCGGCAGGTTGGGCGGGAACAAGGCGTCCCACCCTGCTTTGCCGCTGGCTGCCATGGTCGCCAGGTTGCGGCCGTGGAAGGCGTTGTCGAAGGTGATGATCTCGAACGCCGCGCCCCCCGCCCCTCGTCTGGCCGCACGCCCCGCCGTGCGTCCCCACTTGCGCGCCAGTTTGATCGCCCCTTCGTTGGCCTCCGCCCCCGTGCTGCCAAAGAAGACCTGATCGAAGCCGCTGAGCGCACACAGGCGCTCAGCCAACGCCAGTGACGGCAGGTTGTACAGCGCCGGACTGGGCGTGAGCAACTGGGTGGACTGCAGCTGCAGCGCCTGGGTGATGACCACCGGGGAGTGCCCCAGGGCATTGACCGCCCAACCTTGCAACCAGTCCAGGTAACGACGGCCGGCCTGGTCCCACAGCCAGGCGCCTTCGCCGCGCACGAAGACGTCGACGGGGCGTGCGGTCACGGACATCAGGTGCTGGCACTGAGGGGGGTGTTGGTGCTGGAGGGGGGTCATGGTCAAGGGCCTTTCATGTGGCGGGACAAAGAAAAAGGCCACGGGGGTGAGCCGTGGCCTTTGGGGGAGGAAATCGGTGCGTCGTTTACATCTTCACCATTTCAACCTCGCGCGCAGGACACGGCAACGAGCGACGGGCTCGTGCGGCTCGGGCTGCGGCGATGTGGAGGGAAAGGTGATGCATGACGAACATCGTACAAGAAAGATTGCTGCAACGCAGCATTTCTGATGGTCGGATTCAGACGTACGCCTCCATCGGCCGTGACGTCTGCGCCTGCGGTGCGGTCTGACCGACGATTTCCCCTGTCACTTCGACATGAAGTGAGTCTCATTGACTCGATTTTTCACCCAGTCAATGAGACTCCTGAAGCCGCAAGTCATTGATTTACATCAAACGCAGCATTGGCATGCGTATTGCGCTGAAGCAGCCTGGTCATTTGTCTTCATGTTGGCTCAGGGAGCTCTCTGCTGTGGATACGGCTTTCATACTTTTGTCAGCGTTTGTGCTGTCGTTTGTCGCGCTCTTGGTTTTCATCTGGTCGCAAAGCCATGGCTTGTTCGACCGTCGCGCCAGTGGCGCAGAGATCATTTTTGCCCCCGGTGAGATCGGCCAGGTCGAGGAGCCGGCAGGTTCGCGGCAACAGCAGGGGCAACTGCAATCGGTCATGGATGGCGTCAACGTGCCCAGCGGTTCGCAGGCCGATGCGCAGTCATTGCAGGATCGTGTACAGGCGGATGCCGCCACGGCCCCGCTGGTGCTGCTGCTCTTTTGCTGCGCGGTGCTTTGGTTGCTGGTTGCCTCTGCCGCTGGCTTGACGGCCTCGGTGAAACTGCATGAGCCCGACTGGCTGGTGCAGCATGCGTGGTTGACGTTCGGACGCATTCGCACGGTGCACCTCAATGCCGTGGCCTATGGCTGGGCGCCGATGGCAGGCCTGGGCATCGCGATGTTCGTGATTCCACGCTTATTGAAGCGCCCCCTCATGGGCGCGCGCTATGCCGTGGCAGGCGCTGTGCTGTGGAATGCTGCCTTGCTCATGGGCTTGAGCTGCATCGCGCTGGGGATCAGTGATGGCATGGAATGGCTGGAGATTCCCTGGCAGATCGACCTGCTGTTCGCCGCAGGCGGTGCATTGATGGCCATGCCCTTGATCTACACCCTGGTGAACCGCCGCGTGGCGCACCTGTATGTGTCGGTCTGGTACATGGCCTGCGCGCTGTTCTGGCTGCCTGTCTTGCTGATCGTGGCCAAGATTCCGGGCCTGCATCAGGGCGTGCAACAGGCCGCCGTGAACTGGTGGTTCGGACACAACGTGCTGGGTTTGTTCTACACCCCCCTGGCACTGGCATCGGTCTATTACTTCTTGCCGAAGGTGATTGGCCGCCCGATCCACTCCTACAACTTGTCCTTGCTGGGCTTTTGGGGGTTGGCGTTCTTCTACGGTCAGGTCGGAGGGCATCACCTGATTGGCGGCCCGGTGCCGCAGTGGATGGTGACCCTGTCGATTGTCCAGAGCATGATGATGATCATCCCGGTGTTCGCCTTCACGGTGAACCAATACCAGACCCTTCAGGGGCACCTGGGTGCCTTGCGCCACTCTCCCACCTTGCGCTTCATTGTGGTTGGGGGGCTGATGTACATCCTCAGCTCGGTTCAGGGCTCCTTTGAGGCCTTGCGCAGCGTGAACGTCGTGACGCACTTCACCCACTACACCGTGGGACATGCGCACTTGGGCTTGTATGGCTTCGTCAGCTTCGTCTTCTTTGGTGCGATGTATTTCGTGATGCCACGCATCACGGGGCGTGAATGGCCACACCCCCGTTTGATCTCGGCGCACTTCTGGCTGGCGTTGCTGGGCATTGGCATCTACTTCCTCAGCCTGAGCGTGGGCGGGTGGCTGCAAGGCCTGGCCATGCTGGACGCCCAGCAATCGTTCATGAACTCGGTGGCGATCACCTTGCCCTATCTGCGTGGACGTAGCGTAGGTGGTGGGCTCATGGTGCTGAGCCATCTGGTCTTCGTCTGGCACTTCCTGTCACTGGTGTTGCAGCGTGGCTCGCAACCCGTGGGGGTGGCCGCGCTCCCGGTCCAGTGGAACCAGGGAGGCGCGCGATGAACAGCGAAATCAAACTGGTGGCCGGGGCCATGGTCATGCTCGGCCTGTCCACGAGCGCCTTGGTGGTTGTGCCCTATCTGCAGGTCAGAGACACGCCTGCGGCCGAAGGGCTCAAACCTTACACCAGCGTCCAGTTGCGTGGCCGTGAGGTCTACATCGCCAACGGATGCGTCTATTGCCATACCCAGCAGCCACGTGCGCAGGGCTTCGCCCCGGATTTGGCGCGTGGCTGGGGGCGCGCCACGGTTGCAGCGGACTACGCCTATGACCGCCCTCACCTGTTGGGCACCATGCGCACCGGCCCGGACCTGATGAATGTGGGCGTGCGTCAACCCAGCGAGCAGTGGCACCTGGGACATCTGTATCAACCCCGAGCCTATGTGCCGGGCAGCATCATGCCCAGTTACCCCTACCTGTTTGCCGTCAAATCCAGTGACGAAGTCGCCTCGGACGAAGTCCTGGTGCAGCTCCCACCCGGGCAAAGCCCGCCCGGCAAGGTGGTGGTGGCCCGCCAGGAGGCACTCGATCTCGTGCGCTACCTGCAATCACTGGATCGCAGTTATCCTGTGTTGCCCAATGTGGCCCAGAAAGGAGCGCAGCCATGAGCCACCTCCCACCCAACGCCCCTCAACAATGTGAGCATGAGGAGCCGCACGAGAACCAAGGACCGCTGCCTTGGTACGTGGCTGGCGTCGTGCTGGCGTTGCTGCTCTTTGGCATGATTTACCTGGCGCGCACCCCCCTCAGTGCCCCTCCGGACTGGGGCGATGGGCGCACCGTGTCGGAGTTGCAGGGGCCGTCCGGCGAGGCCTCAGCAAGCGTCGATGGCGGGGCCATTTTCAGCGCCCGTTGCGCGGCGTGCCATCAGGCAACAGGTGCCGGCCTGCCCGGTGTGTTTCCGCCTTTGGCTGGCTCGGAATGGGTCCAGGGTGACCCGCACACCTTGGCGGCTGCGGTGCTGCATGGCATCAGTGGTCAGCTGACAGTCAAAGGTCAGGTCTATTCGGGCGTCATGCCCAATTTCGCTGCGCAACTGTCGGATGCCGAGATGTCCGCTGTCCTGAGTCACATCCGCAAGAGCTGGGGCAACCAGGCGACCCCGGTCAGCGTGGACATCGTGGCACAAGTTCGCAAGGCCACGGCCTCCCGCACGGAGCCGTACCACGGGGATGCCGAACTGCATCAGCTGAAGCTCGCGCCATGAGCCTGTCGGCATCTGGTCAGGCATCTGCCGCCTCAGCAGCCAGCGGCAGACGTTTCAGCGGGGTGCTCTGCCTGACCCTGCTGATGCTGTTCTTCGGTGGGGTCTGGACCCTCACGCGAGGCCTGACCGTCTGGACCTTTGAAGACTGGCGCCAACAACAGATTGCCCAAGGTGCCTTGCAGGCTCAGACGGTGGATGTGAGGGGGCTTTCACCCGCCTGGCTGTGGTCCTCCCGGCGTGCAGACCCAGTCGATCAGATCTATCTGGTGGACTTCATTTACACGCGCTGCCCCACGGTCTGTCGCACTTTGGGCAGCGAGTTCCAGCAGATGCAGCGCGCCCTGATGACGTCGAAGGATCCACGCTCGAGCAAGCTGCGACTGGTGTCCATGTCCTTCGACGTGGATCGCGATGATGCGCACGTGCTGAAGCAATACGCCGCGCAGATGCGCGCCGATCCGAGGTGGTGGCAACTGGGCATCCCGGCTTCACAGACGGATGCAGAGGTCTTGCTGCGCTCGCTGGGTGTGGTGGTGATACCAGACGGCCAGGACGGCTTTGTCCACAACGGGGCCATTCATGTGCTGGATGCGCAAGGGCTGTTGCTGGGTTTGTATGAGCCTGGGCAGTGGCAAGAAGCCCTGAACGCCGCCCACCATTGGGCAGGCCGACCTGCGGGAGCCGCCCTGTGAGTGACGCGAGGCTGTCGGCGCGGCGGGCAGGCCAAGGCCTGATCGTCATCGCACCCTTGTTGCTGTGCTGGCCCATGCTGCGACACCTGATCGAGAGCCGCATGTCCCTGCACATGCTGCTGGAGTTCCCGATGTTGGTCGCCTCAGGGTGGCTGGCCTTGTCGGCGCTGCAGCAGCAGCGATGGGGTGCGCACTCCATAAGCTTGCTGAGTCGACTCGATCCCCATGGTTGGGTCGCCGCCACGGCAAGCAGCTGCGTGTCCATCTTCTGGATGCTGCCGCTGGCGCTTGACGCCGCCCTCATGTCCCCGGACATGGCAACCCTCAAGTACCTCAGCTGGTGGTGCGTGGGCGCTCTGCTGCGTCACGGCTGGCAACGCATGGCCCCGGAGGTGCTGTGGTTCTTCATCGGCAACCTGGCCTGGATGTGCGCGACCGCAGGCCTGTTGTACTGGGATACACCGGCGCGTCTGTGCGTCAACTACCTGATCAACGATCAGCGCGACGCGGGCATTGGCCTGGTGTTGCTCTCGCTGCTGCTGGTTGCCCTGGCATGGCGCCAGACATGCCAGGGCGGGAGTAGCAATGCCATGACACCGTCAAGGTGAGACCGTCGTCCGGCGCTCCTTCTTGTCGTACAGACCATGCCGTTTGGCCAAGCGCGTCAGGTTCGCTCGGTCCATCTGCAAGGCCCTCGCTGCACTGGCCCAGTTGTGCGCATGTTGCGCCAAGGTGGACTGCACCAGATTGCGCTCGAATGCGTCGACCGCCTGCCTCAGTCCTTGTACCGTGACAGCCTCCGACGCAGCCGAGCCTGAAACATCCGCTGGTGGGGGCATACCAGATGCGCGCAATGACGTGTCCCTGCCTTCCTGCAGTCCCAGATCGTCAGCGGTCAGGGTCAGAATGCGCGGACGCGTCGGATAACGACCCAAGGCACGCAGCACACTGCGCCCCATCAAGTGCTCCAGCTCACGCACATTGCCCGGCCAGTCATAGGCCAGCAAAGCGGCCTGCGCATCCTGATCCAGCCGCAAGCCCCCCAGGTGCAAGCGCACGCGGCTCTCCTCCAGAAAGAATCCGCTGAGCAGGAGAATGTCCCGCCCACGCTCTCTCAAGGCGGGCACGGCCAGGGGATAGACGCTGAGTCGATGGTAGATGTCTGCGCGCAAGCGACCGGCACGCACCTCGGCAGCCAGGTCACGATTGGTGGCGGCAATCAACCGCACATCGACCTTGTGCTCGCGGTCCGAACCGAGTCGCTGAAGTTGACCGCTTTGCAGCACCCGCAGCAACTTTGCCTGGACGGTCAGCGACAACTCGCCGATCTCATCCAGAAACAAGGTGCCGCCATCCGCCAGCTCGAACTTGCCTTGCCGTTCGCTGACAGCGCCGGTGAAGGCACCGCGCACATGCCCGAACAGCTCGCTCTCAACCAGAGTTTCCGGCAGGGCCGCACAGTTCAAGCTGATCAAGGGGCGATCAGCTCGGCCCGACCGGGCATGCAATGCTTGCGCAACCAGCTCTTTGCCGACGCCCGTCTCCCCGGTGATCAACACCGTCAGCTCGCTGGCGCCCACCAGATCGATCTCCTTGAGCATCTGCCTGAATGGGGCGCTTTGGCCGATGAGTTCGCGCTCGGGTTGCCCCGCCGCGCGCTTGTACGACTCCGAGCGGGTGCGCTCGATCTGCAGCAGGGTCGCTAGGCGGTTGATGCGCATCACGGCGCCCACCGTGGCCGACGCCAGATTGGCAAAGGACTGCAACAGCTCCAGGTGGGCGTCACTGAAGCGCCCTCGCTCCAAGGCATCGATGGTCAGCAGGCCCCAGATTCGCCCTTCCACCTGCAACACGCAACCCATGCAGTCATGAACCTCCAGGTGTGCGTGCTCCCCTTCAATCAAGCCGTCATAGGGATCTGGCAAGGTGCTGTCGGCATCAAAGCGCCTGGCCTGCCCGCTGGCCAGCAACCACTGCAGGCGCGGATGATCCGCTACCTTGAATCGCCGACCCAGGGTATCGCTGGTGAGACCTTCGGTGGCCAGCGGCAGCAGCACATCCCCCTCCAGCTTGAGCAATGCCACTGCGTCGCACGGGAAAAGCGAACGCGCCGCATGCAGCAGGCGTCGATAGCGCTCGCGCTCGGGAATGTCTTGCGGCAAGTCCCCCACCAGGGCAACCAATGTTTTCAACCACGTCGCTGTTGTCATTTTGACAAGTTATCGAGTCGTTTTGACTCGAATCAAATATGGGTCATTTGGACATTCTCGCCTGCAAGTGTTTGATATGTCAGGAGAAGGGTTTTGGCATGGGCCTTGCGATAGATCAAGGCTAACCAGCGCCTCGGCGACGCCAGGCCTCATTCAGATCGCACACGCATGCAGTACGTATCCAGAGCCACTCACTTCAAGACTTTCCTTCGCATGCAACTGCGCCACTGGCTGCCTGCCCCGTCCGTGCCCGCCGGCAGACAGGCGCTGGTCTTTGGCGTGGTGAGCGCAGCCATCGGCATGTCATGCACAGAGTGGGTAAGCCGCCACTGGCTGAACGCCAGTGCACCGTGGTTCATCGCACCGATGGGCGCTTCAGCGGTGTTGCTGTTCATGCTGCCAGTCAGCCCGATGGCGCAGCCCTGGTCCGTGATCGGAGGCAACGTGCTGTCTGCTCTGATCGGCGTCTTCGTACACCAGTGGGTGGGCAACGCCGGCTGGTGCGTGGCCCTGGCCGGCGCCTTGGCAATCGCAGCCATGTGCGCACTGAGGTGCCTGCACCCACCCGGCGGCGCTGTGGCGCTCATGGCGACCCTCGGGAGCAGCCCCCCGCATGCAGCCGGGTACGAGTTCGTGCTGATGCCTGTGGGCCTGAACTCTCTCCTCCTCGTGCTGATGGCCTTTCTGCTGAACAACCTCGCAGGCCGGCGCTACCCCCACCGTTCGCCAGCGACGCCCTCCTTCCCCCATCAAACCAGCGACCCCCGGCCCAGTCAGCGAATCGGCGTCCAGGCCCAAGACCTGGATGCCGCGCTGGCCTCGTTTGGCGAGCTCCTCGACATCGAGCGCGACGATCTGGAAGAAATCGTGCTTCGCGCCAACACACAGGCACAGCGACGCCAATCGGCGCGCGTGCGCTGCGAAGACATCATGTCGCGCGATGTCGTCACGGTCAGGGACACGGACAGCGTGGAAGAAGTCTGGATGCGGCTATCGCGACACAAGGTCAAGGCCTTGCCGGTCATCAGCGAGGCAGCCGAGCTGGTGGGCATCGTGTCCCTGCATGATTTTTTCCTCAGCCACACCGACCAGGGATTGCGCAAATTCGTGCCTGGCAGAGCCGTGCGCGAGATCATGACCACACCGGTCACAACCGTCAGCCCCAATCAGCCCATCACGGATCTGGTGCCGGCCTTCTCCGACGGTGGTCTGCACCACATGCCTGTGATCAATGCACAGCGACACGTGGTGGGCATGGTGACCCAGTCTGATCTGGTGGCGGCCTTGTTTCAGCTCATGGGGGCTGCGTCGTCCCAAGCCATGCCACAGGCCTGACAATGTTGCGATGCATCAGACGGGCCGCATCGGCCTCATAATCTGACAATCCATCCCGCCAGATCTGGCGATTTGTCCCCCCTCCTTCCAAAGGAACACAACATGACTCGTGAAGTCGTCTTCGTGGGCGCAGCCCGTACCGCCATCGGCAGCTTCGGTGGTTCGCTCAAGGACGTGCCGCCCGCTGACCTGGGTGCACTCGTGATCAAGACCGCCCTGGAGCGCGCTGGCGTCGCCCCCAAGGACGTGGGTCATGTTGTCGTGGGTCACGTCATCCCCTCCGTGCCTCAAGACGCATACATCAGCCGCGTGGCAGCCCTGAACGCTGGCGTGCCGCAAGAGGCTCCCGCTTTCAACGTGAACCGTCTGTGCGGTTCGGGCCTGCAGGCCATCGTGTCGGCCGCCCAAGCCATTCAACTGGGTGACTGCGAAGTCGCCGTGGGCGCCGGTGCCGAGTCGATGAGCCGTGGTGCTTACCTGGTCACCAGCAACCGCTGGGGCGCGCGCATGGGCGACGTGAAGATGCTGGACTTCATGCTGGGCGCCCTGCACGACCCGCGCATGCACATCCACATGGGCATCACCGCTGAAAACGTGGCCGCCCGCTACGAGATCACCCGCGAACAGCAAGACGCTTACGCTGTGCAGTCGCAACAGCGCGCCGCCAAGGCGATTGCCGCTGGCTACTTCAAAGAACAGATCGTTCCGGTCGAGATCAAGACCCGCAAGGGCGTGGTGCTGTTCGACACCGATGAAGGCGTGAAGGCCGACACCAATGTCGAAGCCCTGGCCAAGATGAAGCCCGCCTTCAAGAAGGAAGACGGCACCGTGACCGCCGGCAACGCCTCGACCCTGAACGACGGCGCTGGCGCCGTGGTGATGGCATCAAGCGAGAAGGCCAAGGAACTGGGCCTGAAGCCGCTGGCCCGTCTGGTGTCCTACGGCCACGCTGGTGTCGAGCCCGAGTACATGGGCATTGGCCCCGTGCCTGCTTCGCGCAACGCGCTGGCCAAGGCTGGCCTGACCGTCGCCGACATGGACGTGATCGAAGCGAACGAAGCCTTCGCCGCCCAAGCCTGCGCCGTGGCGAAGGAGCTGGGTCTGGACAACGAGAAGGTCAACCCCAACGGTTCCGGCATCTCCCTGGGTCACCCCGTGGGCGGCACCGGCGCCATCCTGGTGACCAAGGCCATCTATGAGTTGCAGCGCACCGGCGGCCGCTACGCCCTGATCACGATGTGCATTGGCGGTGGCCAAGGCATCGCGATGGTGATCGAGCGCGTCTGATCTGATGTGATCGCACCATGACAAAGGGGCTCCTCGGAGCCCCTTTTTTGTGCCTGACTGCCAGCAGGCTCAGACGCTGAACCCGTGTGAGCTCAGCGCGCCGCGGCCCTGAGGGGGCTGACACCGTCGAACGTGGCGGTGGTGACCCAGGCCAGAATCTGCTCGTTCGTGTACATGCCCGACGCCTTGAGCATGCCGACCACGGGGTCGCAGGCAAGCGCGAACAGCATGTAGAGCGTCATCTCGGCCGGGAGGTCGGGGTTGAGCTCGCCGCTGGTCTGGGCCTCGGTGATCCAGATGCTGAGCTTGTTGCTCAGGCTGATCAGGCGGTCCATGTAGGCCTCGTTGGCCTGCAGCGAGTTGGACAGCGCCGAATTCTGCGAGGGCAGCGAGGGCATTTCGCCTTCGAGCTGGCTGGTGATCGCCCAGCGGGCCACCGCCTTGAGTTGCTCGATCGGGCGCGCGTCGGGGTTCTCACGCAGGCCATCCACGAAGGTCACGGCCCGGTCGAGCGCGCGGATCATGGCCGCGGCAGCCAGGTCTTCCTTCGAGGCGAAGTGCTTGTACACACTGGCCTTGGCCATGCCGGCTTCCGCCGCCAC
>CAYOJR010000016.1:21663-23546 GCA_964404335.1 uncultured Aquabacterium sp. | reverse complement strand
GGCACCTTCTTGACCTCGCGGTCGTTGACGCTCAGGAACTGCTCGGCCGTGTCCAGGATCTGGTGGATGATGACTTTGGGCAGTCCTTCGGTGGACAGCAGGTGGATCAGCTCCCCGTGGCTGTTGAGCTGCGGGTTGCGCTGGGGTTTCCGGATGGCGGTCATCAAACCCTCTCGAAATGGAATTGGAAGCGGCCGTCGTCGGCGCGGACCAGTGCCACACGCTCTTCAGACGGCAGGGTGATACGGGCAGCCGACAGGGCCGGCTCGAAAGGCAGTTGGCGTCCGCCACGGTCCACCAGCACGGCCAGCGTGACACTGGCCGGGCGGCCGAAATCGAACAACTCGTTGAGCACCGCGCGCGTGGTGCGCCCGGTGTAGATCACGTCGTCGATCAGCAGGATGTGGGCACCATCGACCTCGAAAGGCAGGTGCGTCGCATCCTTGGACGAGACCATGCCGCGCGAACCGAAGTCGTCACGGTGCAGGGCCGAGGAGATCACGCCGTGCGGGGTCTTCAGACCCAGGTCGGCATTGAGCCGCTCGGCCAGCCAGGCACCGCCCGACCAGACACCGACCAGCACGGTCTCGGGGTTCACGATACGGCGCACGCCTTGCAGCAGGTTGGCATACAGGGCCTCGGCGTCGAGGTGCAGGGTACGGGGCGAAGTGCTCACTCAGGCCTCTTTCCGGATGTCATCACCAGGATGATCGTTGAAGTACTGTTGCAGCAAGATGGCAGCCGAGGCGGCGTCCAGGTCCTGGGCGCCAAAACCCTGGGCTTCGGTCGTGGAATAGCGCTCGTCCACCTCGTGCACCGGCAGGTGAAACCGCCCGCGCAACTGGCCGCCGAACTTGCGGGCACGCAGGGTGTTTTCGTGTTCGGCCCCATCGGGGTGAAAGGGCACGCCAATGACCAGCGCATCGGGGCGCCACTCGTCAATCAGTTTGCTGATCTGCGCAAAGCGCTCCGCACCTTCGACCGCGATCGTGCGCAGGGGCTGGGCCTGGCGCGTCAGGCTGTTGCCCGTGGCCACGCCCACCCGCTTGAGGCCATAGTCAAAGGCGAGGAAATGCCGGATCGCCGAGATGGGCGGGACGCTCATGCGTGACCAGCCTCACCCATCAGGAAACTGCGATCGATGCCCAGCAGCGACAAGGCCTTGTCGTAGCGCTGCTCCACCGGAGTGTCGAAAATGATCTGTGGGTCGGCATCGACGTTCAACCAGCCATTGCGCGAGATTTCCTCTTCGAGCTGCCCCGCTGTCCAGCCGGAATAGCCCAGCGTGATGAACACCTTGCGCGGACCGGCACCACTCGACAGGGCTTCCAGCACATCGCGCGAGGTCGTCATCTCCAGCCCACCTTCGATCTTCAAGGTTGAGTTGTAGTGGCCACCCTCGTCGTCCAGGCGTTCGTGCAGCACGAAACCGCGCTCGGTCTGCACCGGGCCACCCAGGTGGACCGGACGCCCGGCCAAATCACCGCGCTCCAGCGGCAAGTCCACCTTCTCGAAAAGGTGCCTCAAATTGATGTCAATCGGGCGATTGATCACCAAGCCCATCGCCCCCTTGTCGTTGTGCTCGCACATATAGACCACAGTGCCGGCAAAATTGCCGTCCACCATGCCGGGCATGGCGATGAGAAACTGATTGGTCAGGTTGATGGGGGAAGATGCGCTTGAGGACATGCGCCGATTTTAGACGCCCACGCTGATCCGTACCCACTATCTGTGAATTAGACAACCATGAGCGAATCGAATGTCTCGGCCCTGGTGTGGTTCCGCCGCGATCTGCGCTGCATGGACCATGCGGCCCTGTTTCACGCCCTGAAACATGCCCGCCGGGTCTGGTGCGCCTTCGTCTTCGACAGCGACATCCTCGA
>CAYOJR010000016.1:0-21563 GCA_964404335.1 uncultured Aquabacterium sp. | reverse complement strand
CCGTATGGCGTCTTCACGCCCTACAAGAACGCCTGGCTCAAGAAGCTGGAGCCCTTCTACGTCAAGCCCTACCCCATCACGCCTTACGCCGCATGCCTCGCCCCGGTGCCCCCAGCCGTGGACGGCATGGGCGCCGACCACATCCCCACGCTGACCGACATCGGCTTTGAAGAGGTTGGGCCGCTGAAAGTCGCGCCGGGCATGTCCGGGGCGCAGGCCCTGCTCGATGATTTCCTGCACCGCATCGACCGCTACGACGCCACGCGCGATTTTCCCGGCCTCAAGGGGCCCAGCTACCTGTCCACCCACCTGCGCTTTGGCACGGTCTCCATCCGCCACCTGGTCGATCTGGCCTGGCAGTGCGCTCAGGCCGGCTCGGCGGGCGCCCAGGTCTGGCTGTCGGAGCTGATCTGGCGCGATTTCTATCACCAGATCCTGTTCCACCACCCGCACGTCGTGGGCGGCGCCTACAAGCGCGAGTACGACCGCATCAAATGGGCCCATGGCGCCAAGGCCAACGCCCACTTCCAGGCCTGGTGCGAGGGCCGCACCGGCTACCCGCTGGTGGACGCGGCCATGCGCCAACTCAACCAGACCGGCTACATGCACAACCGCCTGCGCATGGTCACTGCCAGCTTCCTGATCAAGGACCTGGGGATCGACTGGCGGCGCGGTGAAGCCTACTTCGCCGAACAACTGCTGGACTTTGACCTCGCCGCCAACAACGGGGGGTGGCAGTGGGCCGCATCGACGGGCTGCGACGCCCAACCCTGGTTCCGCATCTTCAACCCCATCACCCAGAGCGAGAAGTTCGACCCACAGGGCAAGTTCATCCGCCGCTACGTGCCCGAACTGGCCACCTTGCCCGACAAGGCCCTGCATGCACCGTGGCTGACCCGCCCCGCCGATCTGGCCAGCGCCGAAGATGTGGTGCTGGGGCGTGACTACCCCCAACCCATCGTGCAGCACGACGAGGCCCGCACCGAAACCTTGGCACGTTATGGGGTGGTGAGCGAAAACAAGGTCAAGGACAGCGCGACACCCCGAGGGCGCGCGCGTCGCGCGGGCTGACACGCCGCAGCAACGTCAGAACAGTTCCACGTCGCCCACGTGGGCGGTTTCAATCTTGATCACACCGTCGCGCACCAAGGCCTCGTAGCACAGCACCTGGTTACGTCCCTGGTGCTTGGCCTGGTAAACGCCTTGGTCGGCCCGCGAGAACGCCACGCTGGGCGTGTCGTTGAGCATCACCTCAGTGAAGCCCAGACTGATGGTGACCTTGTTGACCTGCGGAAACGCGTAGGTTTCCACATTGCGCCTGAAGCGCTCGAACGCCTGCATGGCGTCTTCTTCGGTACCGCCGCGTAGCAGCACCACAAACTCTTCACCGCCAAAGCGATACAGCCGATCGTAGTGCCGGAAGGACTGGCGCATGATGCGCGCAACCAGCACCAGCACCTCATCGCCGATCAGATGACCGAACCGATCATTCACCAACTTGAAGAGGTCGATATCGACCACACCCAGCCAGTAACCCGTGATGGGCGATGTGCGCCGCTCGACAGCCAGCCCTGGATCCAGGTGTCCGGGCATCGACGCCTTGAGGAACGTGGCATCGAAAGACTGGCGGTTGAGCAAACCTGTGAGCGCGTCACGCTGACTGGACTCAAGCAGGTTCTGAAAGTTGGCGAAGACCCTCAACAAAGTTTGAATGGGCCTGAGGGCCTCCATCGCCAGAGGCTTGTCCGAGATCACCTCCAGCACACCCGGCAAGCCCAACTCCACCATCAAAGGCAGCACGGTGACAAAGCGTTGCGCCGGGTCGATCAGACTGGCCGTAGGCAACTCGGCCTGCTCAAGCAAACGGGAGTCGAGCACCAATTGACGCAGAGGAAAAGCCTTGACGGAAGGCAGGGAATCGAGATCCACCCAAGGCGGGTCACTGATGGTCAACTCTCCACGGCGAGCCAGACCACAGCACAGCCAGCGCTGAGAGTCCTCATCGCCCCCCACCAGGCGGTACACCCCCACGCTGGACACTGGCAACAACTCCAGCACGCCCTGCGCCAAGGAAACGTCCAGCATCTCCCGATCCCGCTGAGCAGTCAGCGCAGCGAGGTGAGCGATGGGGTCGTCCACCTGGACGGGAGATTCAGCTTGAGGTTCCATTTAATGCAGGCAGACTAACAGAGAGGTCAGGACACTTCAGGATGGGCAGCGTAACGCCCCACCAACTCCAGCAACTCTTCTTCTCCGTATGGCTTGCCGAGATAGTGGTTCACTCCCAGTTCTTCGGCATAGTCGCGATGCTTCTGTGCGATCCGTGACGTGATCATGATGACCGGCATACCCGCCATCCTCTCATCAGCCCGGATATTGCGAACCAGGTCAAATCCGTCCATACGCGGCATTTCGATGTCCGACAACACCACTGCCGGGCGCTCTCCTGCGAGGACTTCCAGTGCTTCCAGACCGTCCTTCGCCAAGGTCACACGATAGCCTTCACGGACCAGCAGACGCTGGGTGACGCGCCGCACGGTGAGCGAATCGTCCACCACCAGAACCAGCGGTGCCAGGACTTCTTCGGGCACTTCCTCCACGAAGGCGCTCGGTGCACCAGACTTCAGCCAGCCATCGTGCGCAGCACTGTCTGCCGCCAACGCATGCGAAGTGAGTGCCTGTGCATGGTTGCCGTACACCGTGGCCAACGCCACCGGGTTGTAAATCAAGGACACCGCACCAGATGCCAGCAAGGTCATGCCGGCCAGACCCGGCATGCGCGACATCTGCACACCCAGATTCTTCACCACCACTTCCTGGTTGCCCAGCACTTCGTCCACGTGCAGCGCAACGCGCTGCTGGGCTGAGCGGATGATCACCAGCGGCAGCGTGCGGCCACCTTCATGGCTGCGCGGGCTGAAGTCCAGCAAGGCGCCAAACCAATAGAAGGGCACAGCATGCTCACCGTACACATAGCTGCCTTGTTGGTAAGCATGCTCCACCTCTGCCGGCTTGGCTCGGCGCACGATTTCGATCAAGTGCGTCGGAACCGCCACGGTGTGGGCCCCACAACGCATCATGACCACCTTGGTGACTGCGGTCGTCAGGGGCACGATCAGGGTGAAGCTGGTGCCGCGCCCGGCACTCGTTGCCGTCTCGATGCGGCCACCCATGGCGTTGATCTCGGAGCGGACCACATCCATGCCAATGCCGCGTCCTGCCAACTCGGTGACCTTGTCAAAGGTCGAGAACCCGGGCATGAAGATGAACTGAGCCAACTCCGCGTCGGTGACGGTCTGACCTTCCTGCAGCAAACCCGTCGCCACGGCACGCTTGCGGATGCCAGGCAGGTTCAAGCCTGCGCCATCATCACGGAACTCGATGGCGACTTCGTTGCCTTCTTGGCGCAAAGCCACGGTGACCAGACCCGCAGGATCCTTGCCTGAGGCCACGCGCACATCGGGCATTTCAATGCCATGCGAAATGCAGTTGCGCAGCAGGTGCTCGAAGGCCCCCGTCAAACGCTCCAACACGCCACGGTCCACTTCGGTGGCACCGCCCACGATGTCCAGACGCACCTGCTTGCCAGTTTCCTTGCCTGCCTGACGCACCACTCGATAGAGACGGTCAGACAAGCCTTCGAACTCCACCATGCGGGTCCGCAGCAGATCGTCTTGCAGGTCACGGGTCAACCGGGCCTGAACGGCCAGTTGGTCTTCCGCTGTTTCAAGGCTGCGCTGCAAGGTGCGCTGCACGGTGGCCACGTCGTTCACCGACTCGGCCATCATGCGTGTCAACTCCTGGAAGCGGGTGTAACGGTCGAACTCAAGCGGATCGAACTCCTGGCTGGCGGCACGTGCGGCCTCCATCCGGGTCGACATCTGGGTGTCGGCCTGCAGTTCGATGTCACGCAACTGCTGACGCAGACGCTCCAGGTTGTCTGTGAGGTCATTGAGCGAGTTGCGAATCTGACCGACTTGCGAGGACAGTCGCGTGCGGGTGATGGACACTTCGCCAGCGTGGTTGACCAGGCGATCCAGCAACTGCGGACGCACGCGCACGGCGGCCTGCGATACCCCTTGCTGGGTTTCACGCACGATGCGCTGTGATCCTTGCCAAGACTTGCCCTGCAGAGCCGTCCAATCCACCGGCGTCAGCTTGAGCTCAATCGCCTCTCGCGACGTTGTCCGACGCGAGGTGTCCGTGGTGGCGGGCGCCGCTGCAGCGCCTTCCACGGCTTGCGCATCGGGCACGCCTTCGAGTGCAGGTGATGGCCATTCGTCCTGCATGGAGGACGCATCCAACTCGTGGGCGCCATCCAGAACAGGCTCGGATGCCTGCTCCTGCTCAGCAGCCTGTTCGGCTTGAGCCACCTGCGCTTGGTAGGTCTGAGCATCCTGCTCGCGCAGCGCCTCAAACACCTCCTGCAGGCGGTCAACGCGAGCTTCCAGCGGAGCCACATCGTCGCGGGTCACGTTTTCGGCTGCGACCAAATGTTCAATCGCGCTTTCAAGGCGGTGGGCCAATTCACCCAGGCGCATGGCACCGGCCAGGCGCGCCCCACCCTTGAAGGTGTGCAGCGTGCGCATACAAGCCGTGCCAAAGGCGGCGTTCTCTGGCGCGTCCAGCCAGTCACGCACCTGACTGCCCAGCTGCGGCAGCAATTCTTGGGCTTCTTCCTCAAAGATCGGGAACAGGTCAACGTCCACGCTGTCAACAGCGTCGATCGCCTCACCATCGTCCCAGACCACAGCGGGTGCGTGCGCAGCGCCAGCAGACGCAGGCACTTGAGCAGGCAGGTCTGCCAGCGTCTTGAATTCGGCCACGCCCAGCGGTGCCACGTCCTGCACGACAGTCAGGTCAATGTCGGCACCGGTTTCGGAGACCGCAATGACAGGCGCCTTTTCTGTGACGACCAGCTCGGTGAATATGGCCTCTTCAGCTTCAGAGGGAGCAACTTCAAGGCTGGACAACTCGTCGTAACCGACTTCCTCTTGCTGGTCTGCCACCAGACTGCGAGCCTCAAAGCGACGTGACGCTTCGTGCTCGTAATCCTCCAACCGGGCCATCAGTTCGGCGTCGGGTGACTTCAGAATGCCTGCAGCAAACTGATGCAGCAGGCCTCGGATCTCGTCTGCCGCCTCGACGAACAAGGACGCGGCCTCCACCTCACCCGCACCCAGCGCCTGAGAACGCATCAGGGCGTGCTCCAGCAGGCGTGCCAGTTTGGACAGATCGGTGTAGCCCACGGTCCCTGAATTGCCAGCCAGAGAATGCGACAAGGCAATCATCTCGTCGCTGACGGGATGGCGAACCTCTTGCGCCCATTCGTTGAGCGCACTGCTCAAGCGACGCGACTGCTCATCTGCTTCATTGAGGTAGATGTTGAACAGCGGCATGCCGATGCGCAGATCACCCACCATCTTGAACTGCTCATCGCCAGCAGCATCGCCATCCACCAGTTCGGGCAGTTCCACGGCTTCGCCAACAGGCGCCAGCGCCTGACCCTGAGTCGGTGCGGACTCCGACGTGGACAGACCTTCAGTCTCAACCAGATCGGGTGCGACGTTCAAGTCAATCTGCACGTCTTCAGACACAGGCAGAACGAGCTCCTGCGCGGCCTCGGCCATGTCACCTTCGGGTGTCTCGTACAGATCCGCCGCCACCGTGGGATCATCATCCTCGAGCTGCACAACGTGCTTGGGCTCCAGAATCTGCACATTCAGTGGCTGTTCGTCCGCCGCTTCGCCTTCGGTGACCGCTACATCCAGCACCAGACCACCGTCGGCTGTCGCCTGCGCCGAGGAAGCCTCGGTCAGGTCGATGGCTGCGTCATCTGCAGGTGCAGACAGATCCAGCTCGATACCGAAGTCCGCAATGTTCACCGTTGGGAGATCGGTCAGGTTGGCGCTGGTTGTGGTGATCTCACCTTCTTCCAGCTCTGTGAGTTCTTCCGCCGCTGGCGGCACCTCCACCAGCTCTCCAACGTCTGGAACAACCAGATCATCGGCAGACAAATCCAGCGCAAAGGATTCGACCGTCTCGACCGCAACCGGGACCTCAGCGACGAGGACCTCGTCGGACGCCTGCGCTTCGGCAGACACTGCCTGAACCTCCGGCTCAGCAGCTTGTGCGACTCCCGAGTCTGCAGACGAAAGTGCATCACTCAAGCTGATGCGCTGGCCGTTCAAGCGCAGCGCCTCGGCCACTGCCGTCACCGGCTCATGGCGCCAGGCTCCTGCCTGACCTTCGGAGATCGCGTCGGTCCAGTTCGAGAAATGGGCCAACACTTCGTTGCTGACAGCCAGCAGATCTGCACTGGCAGGCTCTTGAGAGGCCAGCCAGGCGTTGTACATCTGCTCGCAGGCCCACGCGGCTTCGCCGTACTGGTTGAGCCCGACCATGCGGGAGCTGCCCTTGAGCGTGTGAAAGGCGCGACGCACCGATGTCAGCGCTTCCAGATCATCGGCTTGCTGAGCCAGATGCGCGAGGCTGGCCTGGGCCGTCTCGATCACCTCGCGAGCTTCCTCCAGGAAGATCTCGCGCATTTCATCGTCTTCTTCCAAACCCGTTTCTGCCGGAGCGGCAGGCGCCACCGGCGTGAGCAGGGGCATGGGTGCAGGCGCCCTCTCTTCCACGACCGGCTCTTCGACGCGGGTCAGATCCGACAGGACACTGGCCACTTGCTCACGTGCCGCCGCCACAGAATCCTCATCCGCAGACGACTGGGCGCTGGCCAAGGCGATCTGCGCAGCAGCCAGGCTGTCTGCCAGTTCAGGTTGCTCCTGAACGTGGGGCATCTCGGCCAGGCGATTCAGTTGGTCGGACACTTCGCTGAGGGGCGTGTCACCACGCTCCAGCGTTTGGACCACTTCGTCAGCAGCCGCCTGCGCCTCTTCCTGTTGAATCTGCTGGACGTGCTGTGCCACGGCCTCGACCGGATCATCGGTGTGCGGCAGTGTCCTTTTCTCACGTCCCATGACGGGGGACAACACGCCGGTTTCCGGGTCCAGCTTGAAGAGCGACTTGGCCAGATGCGGCTGCACACCCATCATGTCGATGAGGAAGCCCAGTGCGCCAAGGTTGCTGGCCAGGTGATCGAAAATGCCGCGTTGCGCTGCATCATCGAGGTCTGTGGTGTCGAGCAAAAGATGATCAACGTCATTGCGCATGCGCACGCTGGCCTGCGCTGCCAGATCGAGGCCGAGCACGGCCAGCACGCCACGCATGGACTGCAAGATGGCCGGGACGTTGACCAGCGGTGTGCGGTCTTCAGGATGACGGAAGAACTGGTCGATGTGCTTTTCCGCTTCGGTCAGGGTGGTACGCAACTCCTCGACCACCGAACCGATCGTGTGTCGATCCGAGACACGACGGTACAAATCTTCCATCCAGCTTTCGAGCGGCTGGGCCGTCTGGCCCTGCCCGACGGCCTGAATGCGCTCAGCCAAACGCTGCAAACGGGCCTGCTGCTCAGGTTGATCAAACTCGCCATCTTCCAGGCTGGCCTCGACGTACAGCAAGCTGGTGGCCACTTCCATGGCCAGACTGGGCTCTGGCGCCTGTGCGGCCGCCACGGTCTTTTGAGCTGCATCGGCCAGGGCCAATGCCAGCACATCCCCCTGAGGGAACAAGCGACGCAGCGAGTCACACACCAGGGCAAACTGTTCATTGAGACCGCCCAAGCGGATCAACTCACCGCCAGCCACGGCCGACCAGCCATCTTTGGCACCGGCCACCCGCTTGAGCGCCTGCGCCACCCAGGCAGGGTCAAACCGACCCAGACTCGATGCCGACAAGTTGACCGGCTGGTGGCGCGCCAAGCCGAAGGTGCGGCGCACGCGGGCCAGCACGGATCGATCGGTGACTGGAACCTCACCGGCCTGTGCACAGAAGAACAGCAGTTCACTGGCCAGACGGTCTGACGGGACATCCTGCCCCTTCGTCAACACACGCAATTGGCTCAGCAAGGAGGACAAGACCCGCTTCGCATGCACGCTCAAAGGCACATACTTGCCAGCCAAGGCCTCGAGAAAACCACTGGCCAGCATCCACGTCGCCGATTCGCGCGAGGCATTGCGCCGTGAGGCATCACTGGCCAGGGCGGCGCACAAGTCGGCCAGGGCCACGGCATCCCCAGGCTGATTGCGGCGCATCAGCTTGAGAATCCCCATTTCAAAGTCTTCGACCGTGGCCGCATCGGGGGCACGAGGCGTCACGCCTTCCGGCGGTGCCAGAGGCGCCTCCAGCGACAGCGTGGGCCAGTCCTGACTCCAGAGATCGGTGGGGCGTGCCATCCCACCGCCAGCACGCGCCACCAAGGCCTCGTACTGGGGGAACATGGCCATCGCAGACACGGACTTGCCTGCCAGACGACGTGCGATGTAGTCGAGCAAGGCAAACGAGGCACGCTCGATCTCGCGCACCACGTCTTCATCAATCAGTTGCGGACGGCTGACCAGTTTCTGAACCACCGCCTCGCTGGCGCGCAGCAACGTGGCACCAGCGGGCAGGCCCGCCAACTCCAACGCACCCACCCCTTGGTGGATTTGCTGGCGAGCGGTGCGCAGGACAGCCGGATCGAGGGCGTCCATGTCGGACACGCCCACGGCCGTGGCGTCTTTCAGGCAACGGTACAGGGCCTTGTGCGCGAGGTCCAACGACTTGCGCAACTCCTCATGCACCCAAGCCAGGGCACTGAGGTCATCCGAAGGCAGGGAAGTGTCGTGTTGCAGGCTGTCCATGAATCATCCAGCTCAGGAGGCAATCTTGAATCGAGACACGGATTGCTGAAGTTCGTTGGCGGTCCGAGACAGTTCGCGCACCAGTTGCGTGGTGGAGCGAGTGCCTTCGCCGGTCTGTTCGGTCACCGCGAAAATGTGCTGGATGTTGGCCACCACCACGTTCGCAGATTCGGCTTCCTTCAAGGCTTGCTCCGAGATCTGCTCAATCAGGTCAGCCAGACGGCGTGACACGCGGTCAATGTCGCCCAGTGCCGAACCGGCGGCGTCGGAGAGTCGAGCCCCTTCCACCACACCCTGGGTCGAACGTTCCATAGCGGCCACGGCGTCCTGGGTGTCGGTCTGAATGGTGCGCACCAGGGCAGCAATTTCGCGGGTCGCGTCGGCGGAGCGTTCAGCCAGACGCTGCACTTCTTCGGCCACCACCGAGAAGCCGCGACCGGCTTCACCGGCGGACGCGGCCTGGATGGCGGCGTTCAAAGCCAACACGTTGGTCTGTTCGGTAATGTCCGAAATCAGCTCGGTGATTTCACCGATTTCCTGAGACGACTCACCCAGTCGCTTGATGCGCTTGGAGGTGTCCTGAATCTGATCGCGGATGGTGTTCATACCACCGATGGCGTTCTGCACGGCTTGCAGACCGGAGTCGGCAGCCGACAGCGATTGACGGGCCACTTCGGCGGACTGCTGAGCTTGCGCGGACACTTCGTTGATTCGGCCTGCCATGTGCAGCACCGACTCACCGGTTTCGCGAATTTCACGCAGTTGTTCGTCGGAGGCGGCCAGCAGTTCGGTCGAGGTGGCTTCCACCTGACCGGTGGTTTCGGTCACCCGTTGCACCGTGCCTTGCACCTGGGCCACCAGGGTGCGCAGCTCTTCCACCGTGAAGTTCACCGAGTCGGCGATGGCGCCGGTGATGTCTTCGGTCACGGTTGCTTGCTGCGTCAAGTCACCTTCAGCGACGAGTTGCAGTTCGTTCATCAGTCGCAAAATGGCCGCCTGGTTGGCGTCGTTGACGCGCTTGGCCTCACGTTCCTGACGTTCGGCTTCCTGACGCTGGTATTCGGCGATCTGAGCGCGGTGACGGTTGTCGGTCACGAACACACGCAGCAGGCCGTAGGCGGATGCAGCGGACAGCAACAGGAACAGCAGCACCAGAGCGACGTTGAAACCACCGATGCCGGCGCCTTGCGACAAGCGTTGCTGCACTTGCTCCATACCCTTGCGCAGCGGTTCGCTGTCGTCAATGATGGCCACCTGGGCGTCGCGAGCGGCCACCAGGTTTTGCAGCGAACCCAGAATGTAGGACGCATGGGTGCGGGTGCCTTCGAAGATCTTCAGCAAGGCTTCAAGTTGTTCACGTACCTCGGGATTGCGCGCTGGCGACAACTCCAGTTCGGCACTGCCCTTGAGCAAACCCTGGGCAGTGGCCTGGAACGCGTTCAAGTCCTTGCCCAGCAGGAACACGGCCTCGGTGGAGACGCCTTCCACGGTCAGGAATTCGTTGGCCGACTTACCGATCCGCTGGGTCAACATCACCAACTGACTCAAGGCCTGCGCCTCACCTGCCGTCAGGTTGCCGGACTCGACACGTGTGAGCGTGATGCTTTCAGCCAGGTCCAGCAACTCGGAAGACTGGGCGTTCACCTCGCGCAGCGCCTGACTCACCTGAGTCAGGGTCTGCTTCTGGCTGAGAATGAACTTGGCGTTCTTCTCAGCGCGATCCACCAGCGGTGTCAGCGGCGCCAGGGTTTCCTGCACACTGCTGGGCGCAGCTTTCAGGCCCAGTTCATCGTCCCCATTGACCAGTCCGCGCACGTTGCTGGCGAGAACCTTCGAGCTGTCGCTCACTTCGTCGAAAGCGGAAGCGCGACCGATCAGGGCCTGCGACACCGACTTCGCCAGACGTTGCGACTGCATCAGCGCCTGACCGGTGGCAGCCGATTGATCGGCACGGCGGTCAGCGGAGTTCACCGACAGGAAAGCGCTGAGCACCAGGCCCAGCACCCCTGCCGCCAGGCCCACACCGAGCAGGCGTTGCTGACGGTCGAGCTTGAGGTGACCAACCAGCGGCAAACCGGTGCGCGGCTCCATCAGGCTGGCCTCGGACAGGTCCTCATTCGGACGCTGATAGTCCGCCGGGAATTCGGACGGAACGGACTCGGAAATGATGGCCTCAGTGCCAGCGGGCTGAATGGTCGAAGCGCCCGCCTCGGTGTCCACCACCTGAGAGCCAGACGCAGAGACCATGCCTTCCGTGCTCAAGGCTTCCGAAGGGACTTCGTCGTCACCCTTGGTTTTGCCCATTTCCTTGATACGACTGAGGAAACTCATGTTCTTGTGCTCCAAACGGTCAGATGTATACAGCGCTCGACGGAAGCCCCGTCAGACGTCGATCTTCAAAAATGCCTCGTCGGCCGCCAGTGCGGCCAGATCCAGCTCGTACCAGGTGCGCCCTTGCTCATCGACCATGGTCTGGCCAATGAAGTGAGGCTTGCCTGCGGACGCCTCCCTGGCGGCCGGTTTCAACATGCTGGCGTTGCGCAGACCGAGCAGACGGTCAATCAACAACGCCACATTGAGCTGCAGGGACGTGTTGAGCGCGACCAGTCGACTCGCGTCGCGCGCCCCCACTTCTGCCAGATTGCGGCCTGGACGGTCAGAGAGCCCCAGAAAGATGGCCGTGTCCACCACCCCGTGCAACTGCCCCCGCAGGTTGGCCACACCCAGGAACCAGGGCTGGCTGTGCGGCACGTGTTGAGCCGGTGACAACGGGAAGATCTCACCAGCTTGCTCCAGTGGCATCAGGAAACCATGCCCGGCAATCTCGACCGCCAGCCAGTTTCGGGCCGGAGCGTGCTCCCGCACGGTCTGCAGACGCTCTGCCAGACGCTGTTGCAGGGCCCGGAGTGCTTCTTTGTTGGCCATCTGTCCGCCCCCGATCTCAGCCGAATGCCTTGATCTTGCGCAGGAGCTCGTCCGGGTTCACCGGTTTGACGACGTAGTCACTGGCACCTTGGCGCATGCCCCAGACCCGGTCGGTTTCCTGGTTCTTGCTGGTGCACATGATGACGGGCACGTTGGCGAACTGCGGGTCACGCGTGATGGCACGGGTGAGCTGAAAGCCGTTCTGTCCGGGCATGACCACATCCATCAGGATCAGGTCAGGCTTTTCTTCCTGAAGGCGACGCATGGCTTCTTCGCCATTCTCCGCCGTGCGAACGGCATAGCCGCTCTTGGTCAGGAGTTCCGACAGCACGTGCAGTTCGGTCTTGGAGTCATCAACAAGCAGTATTTTTTGGATCGGCATATCAAACCTTCTTCATGCGCAAGCGCCACTTTGTAGCAGCTGTCAAGGCGTGATCAACATTCATCCCTGGCAATGATCAGTGAACAGATCCGCTCTCGGCTCAGCCGCCGTACTGGGCAACTGCCTGCAAGAGTTGATCTTTGGTGAAAGGCTTGGTCAGGTAATCTTGTGAGCCCACCATGCGGCCACGCGCCTTGTCGAACAGCCCGTCCTTGGAGGACAGCATGATCACGGGCGTGTTGGTGAACTTCGGATTGCGCTTGATGATCGCGCAGGTCTGGTAGCCATCCAGACGCGGCATCAGGATGTCGCAGAAAATCACATCCGGGGAGTGGTCGTTGACCTTGGACAAGGCGTCGAAACCATCTTCGGCCAGAACCACCTCGTATCCCCCTTGCTTGAGGAAGATCTCGGCGCTGCGCCGGATGGTGTTGCTGTCGTCAATGACCAGAATCTTCTTGGGGCCTCGAATCTCGAGGCTGTCAACTTCAGGCACCAAAGCGCTCCTCCAAACTGTGTCTCAGACCAGGCAAATTTCGAACCATTACAGCACGTTCAAACACATCGGATCAAACCTGCACCATCTCGAAGTCGTCCTTGCGGGCGCCACACTCAGGGCAGACCCAGTTCATCGGGACGTCTTGCCAGCGGGTCCCTGCAGGAATGCCTTCTTCGGGCAATCCGGCTGCCTCATCGTATATCCAACCGCAGATCAGGCACATCCAGGTGCGAAATTCATTCACGTCGACTTAAACCAGCTTGAATACAATGGACCGATTGTAGCCATCGGTCTTTAGCGCAAACCCAAGGGTTTGTGGGCAAATAGACATCATCTTTCGACAAAACCGCCATGAATTCTCACCTGACTGGACAAGATCCCACGCTGGCGGGCGAAGAACAGGACGTCGACGCACCGGCGTGCGTCCTCAGCTTCAATGCCAACGACCCCACCGGCGCGTCCGGAATCGGGGCCGATATCGCGACGATTGCCGCCATGGGCGCACACGCCCTGCCCGTGATCACCAGCATCCTGGTGCGCGATACCGCCGAGATTTTCGAGTCTCACGAACTCGACTCCGAGGCGGTGGTGGACCAGGCGCGCGCTGTGCTGGAGGACGCCACCATCGCATCCTGGAAGGTGGGCTTTCTGGGCAGCGCCGAGGGCGTGAGCGCCGTCGCCGAGATCCTGTCCGACTACACGGATGTGCCTCTGGTGTCGTATCTGCCCAACTTGTCTTGGATGGATGATGACGCCCAGATGGGCTATCTGGACGCGTTCCGTGAGTTGATCCTGCCCGCGACAATGGTGTTGGTCGGCAGCCACAGCACCCTCACCGATTTTCTCTTGCCCGAATGGGACGCAGAGCGCCCGCCCTCGGCACGTGAGCTGGCCGTGGCCGCCGCCGAGCACGGCACCGACTATGTGCTGGTGACCGGCGTGCAGTTGCCCGACCAGTTCATCGACAACGTGCTGGCCTCTCCTCAGGGCGCGATGTGCGGCGAACGCTTCGAGCGCTTCGAAGCCAGCTTTGTGGGCGCGGGTGACACACTGTCCGCCGCCCTGGCTGCCATCCTGTCGAGCGGCACAGCCCTGGATGTCGCAGCCGCTGAAGCGCTGAGCTTCCTGGATCAGGCACTGGATGCGGGCTTCCGCCCCGGTATGGGCGGCGTCGTTCCTGATCGCTTCTTCTGGGCACTGCCCCCCGGGGAAGAGCCTGCGGCACCACAGATCTCCGAAGAGTCCGTCGATCTGCTCGACGACACCGTCCCTCCTCTGCATTCACGCAATGTCCACTAACGTTTCCCTGTTCGAGCGCGCACAGCGCGTCATCCCTGGTGGTGTCAACTCGCCTGTGCGCGCATTCCGCGCGGTCGGAGGCACACCACGCTTCATCACCCGCGCCAAGGGTGCCTACATCTGGGATGCCGAAGGCAGCCGCTACATCGACTACATCGGTTCATGGGGACCGATGATCCTGGGTCATGGTCACCCTGAAGTGCTGGAGGCCGTGCAGAAGGCTGCGTTAGATGGTTTTTCGTTTGGCGCCCCGACCGAGCGCGAGATTGAGTTGGCCGAAGAGATACTCAAGCTGGCGCCCAGCGCAGAACAGGTTCGCCTGGTGAGTTCGGGCACCGAAGCCGGCATGAGCGCGATCCGTTTGGCACGGGGCTACACAGGCCGCAGCAAGCTGATCAAGTTCGAAGGCTGTTACCACGGTCACGCCGATGCCTTGCTGGTCAAGGCGGGTTCGGGATTGGCCACCTTTGGCCACCCCACCAGCGCCGGCGTGCCGCCCGAAGTGGTTCAGCACACACTGGTGCTGGAATACAACAACATCGCGCAGATCGAAGAGGCGTTCGCCACCCAGGGCGACGAGATCGCCTGCGTGATGATCGAGCCGATTGCCGGCAACATGAACTTTGTGCGTGCCAGCGTACCGTTCATGAAGCGCATCCGCGAGCTGTGCAGCGAGCACGGCGCCCTGCTGGTGTTCGACGAAGTGATGAGCGGGTTCCGCGTGGCCCTGGGCAGCGCCCAGAGCTTGTACGCGCGCGACATCCCGGGCTTCAAGCCCGATCTGAGCGTGTTCGGCAAGGTCATCGGTGGCGGCATGCCTTTGGCCGCCTTTGCCTCATCGCGCGAGATCATGTCGAAGCTGGCCCCGCTGGGCCCGGTCTACCAGGCGGGCACGCTGTCGGGCAACCCGGTGGCCACGGCCTGCGGCCTGACCACGCTCAAGCTGATCCAGCGCGAAGGCTTTTTCGAGGCGCTGTCGGCGCGCACCCGCAGCCTGATGGACGGGCTGTCGCAAGCGGCAGCGCAAGCCGGCGTGCCGCTGGTCGCCGATTGCCAGGGGGGCATGTTCGGCTTTTTCTTTGCCGACACGCTGCCGCAGAACTACCAACAGGTCATGGCCAAGGGCAGCGAGCGCTTCAACCGCTTCTACCACCTGATGCTGGACCGCGGGGTGTACTTCGCCCCGGCCATGTACGAAGCCGGCTTTGTGAGCGCGGCCCACACGGAACAGGACATCGCCGACACGGTGGCTGCGGCCGCCGAGGCGTTCCGCCAACTCTGACGTTTCCATGCACATCCACATCCTTGGCATCTGCGGCACCTTCATGGGTGGCGTGGCTGCGCTCGCCCGCGAGGCGGGTCACCGTGTCACCGGCTGCGACGCCGGTGTCTATCCCCCGATGAGCGATCAGCTCCGCGCCCTGGGCATCGACCTGATCGAGGGCTATGGCGTGGATCAGCTGGCCCTGCAGCCGGATCTGTTCGTGATTGGCAACGTGGTCTCGCGTGGCAACCCGCTGATGGAAGCCATTCTGGACGCCGGCCTGCCCTACACGAGCGGGCCGCAGTGGTTGAGCGAGAACGTGCTCCAGGGCCGCCATGTGCTGGCGGTGGCGGGCACGCACGGCAAGACCACGACCACGTCGATGCTGACCTGGATCCTGGAGTTTGCCGGCCTGCAGCCGGGCTTCCTGGTCGGGGGGGTGCCGCAAAACTTTGGCGTGTCTGCGCGACTGGGGAACACCGACACGGCCACGCGACCGGCCACAGGGCACCCTTTTGTGATCGAGGCCGACGAGTACGACACGGCCTTCTTCGACAAGCGCAGCAAGTTCGTGCATTACCGACCGCGCACGGCCATCCTCAACAACCTTGAGTTTGACCATGCCGACATCTTTGCCGACCTGGCCGCGATCGAGACCCAGTTCCATCACCTGGTGCGAACGGTGCCCGCCAGCGGTCGTCTGGCGGTGAACGCACGCGAGGAGTCCTTGAACCGCGTGTTGGCACGGGGTTGCTGGAGCGACGTGGTGCGCTTTGGCGAGCGCCGCGACGCGCCTGGTTTCCGTGCCCGTGGCGAGCCCCATGCTTTCGATGTGCTGAAGGCAGGCGTGCTGGTGGGACGTGTGGAGTGGTCACTGCTGGGCGAGCACAACCAGATGAACGCTCTGGCCGCGATTGCAGCGGCCGAACACGTGGGTGTGTCGCCCCAGCAAGCTTGCGAAGCCCTGGGACAATTTGCCAACGTCAAGCGCCGCCTGGAGTTGAAAGGCGAGGCGAACGGCATCACGGTGTACGACGACTTCGCGCATCACCCCACCGCGATCCGCACGACGGTGGACGGCCTGCGTCGCAAAGTGGGGCCGGACTGTCGCATCCTGGCCGTGTTCGAGCCACGCTCCAACACGATGAAGCTGGGCACGATGAAGGCACAGCTGCCCTGGTCACTGGAAGAGGCGGATCTGGCCTTCTGTCACAGCGGTGGTTTGGAGTGGAACGCCTCAGAGGCGCTCATGGAGTTGGGTGAACGTGCCGTGGTGTCGGACAACATCGACATCCTGGTGAAAAAGGTGGTCAAGGCAGCCCAACCCGGCGACCAGATCCTGTGCATGAGCAATGGTGGCTTTGGCGGGATCCACGAGAAGTTGCTGAAAGCCTTGGCGCAGGTCTGAGCCCGCGCATCACGCCATCAAGCCCTCCGCCGCCTCCACCATCAATCGGGCCGGATTTGCCCCCAGGCGCGCCTGGGGCTCGAACACATCCACCCGATCGGTGATGAGGCCATCCAGCCCCTCACGCCACAAGGTGCTGGCGCGCGACGCCTGGTTGACGGTGTAGCTCAAGGCCTTCATGCCGGCCGCATGAATGGCGGCAATGCGTTCGGCGTTCAGATGCGCGTGATTCACCACCACGGCCAGACACCCCAGTCGCACTGCGGTGCCCACACCGCTCTCCATCCACTCATCAAGCAGCAGGGCGCGAGGCAGGTCGGGTTGCGTCTGACGTGCGGCTTCCAGCGCAGTCGTGCTGAAGGAGCTCAGCAGCGGTTTGACGTCGGCTTGTGACCACAGGCGCGCCACATGCTGCGCCACGATCCGCCCCGTGCGCAACTCGTCACCTGGCGTGGGCTTGATTTCCAGGTTGACCATCATGCCCAAAGCCTGCAACCAGCGCGCCAGCGCCTCCAGACGCAGCAGGGGTTCACCGGCGTACGGGCGGCCATGCCAACTTCCGGCATCCAGCCGCGACAAGGCGTCCCACGTCTGCAAACCCGCCTCCCCTTGTCCATTGGTCGTGCGGTTGAGATCGGTGTCGTGCAACAGAAACGGCTCGCCATCGGCGCTCAACTTCACATCGCACTCGAACATGGCAAAGCCGTGCTCGGCGCCGAGTCGGAAGGCCGCCATCGTGTTCTCGGGAGCCAGCTCCCCCGCCCCTCGGTGAGCAATCCAGCAGGGATAAGGCCAAGCGGCGTGTGGTGCGACAGTGTGCATAAGGAGCTCGGCAAAAAGTCATCAAGGTGTCAGTGCTGTCAGCATAACGACTTCACGCACATTCGAATGCCGCCATAAGACCGGACTAAGCGCCCTTTTCTGACTAAGGGCATGACCCGCTGCGTTAACATCTCGACTCAGGCGCGAAAACCACCCCCCACAGCAGCGCCTGGGAGTGATCCATCGCCCCCAGGTGACTTGCGCATTCCTGAAATCCGGCCCTTCGCGTCTGGCGCCCTCATGAACGCACCCACCGAGTTGACCCACATGATCGCCCAGGCTGCCGACGCCCACACGGACGGCCAGCAACGCCTGCGCGAGATTCCCTATAACTACACATCGTTCTCGGACCGCGAGATCGTCCAGCGCCTGCTGGGCCAGCGCGCCTGGGAGGCCCTGAGCCAGCTGCGCACCGAGCGCCTGACGGGCCGCTCGGCCCGGATGCTGTTCGAAGTGCTGGGCGACATCTGGGTCGTGCAGCGCAACCCCTATCTGCAAGACGACCTGCTGGACAACCCCAAGCGCCGTGGCCAGCTGATCGAAGCCCTGCACCACCGCCTGGGTGAGGTCGACAAGCGTCGCACGCCCAGCAACGACAGTGCCCGCGACGCCCTGGTGGGCGAGGTACTGGAGATGGCCCGCGCTACGGTCGACCGCTTTGCCCGCGCCTTCGACCAGATGGGCGAACTGCGGGGACGCACCGAGCGCGTGCTGCGCAAGGTCACCCGCCACGACAACATCAAGTTCGATGGCCTGAGTCGCGTCTCGCACGTGACCGACGCCACCGACTGGCGCGTCGAGTACCCCTTCGTCGTCCTCACCCCGGACACCGAAGAAGAGATGGCTGCTCTGGTCAAGGGCTGCGTCGAGCTGGGCCTGACCATCATCCCGCGTGGGGGTGGGACGGGCTACACCGGCGGTGCCGTGCCGCTGACCTGGAAGAGCGCGGTGATCAACACCGAAAAGCTCGAACAGATGACCGAGGTCGAGATGGTGAAGCTACCCGGCGTGGATCAGCCCGTTGCCACCGTCTGGACCGGAGCCGGCGTGGTCACGCAGCGCGTGGCCGATGCGGCCGAGCGCGCAGGCTTTGTGTTCGCCGTGGACCCGACCTCGGCCGAAGCCTCGTGCGTGGGCGGCAACATCGCCATGAACGCCGGGGGCAAAAAGGCCGTGCTCTGGGGCACCGCGCTGGACAACCTCGCCTCATGGCGCATGGTCACGCCCGACGCGAAGTGGCTGGAAGTGGTGCGCCTGAACCACAACCTTGGCAAGATCCATGACGTGGAGACCGCCAGCTTCGAGTTGCGCTACTTCGAAACCGACGGCAAGACCCCGATCCGCACCGAGCGCCTGGACATCCCCGGCCGCACCTTCCGCAAGGAAGGCCTGGGCAAGGACGTCACCGACAAGTTCCTCGCCGGCCTGCCCGGCATTCAGAAGGAAGGCTGCGACGGCCTGATCACCAGCGCCCGCTGGGTCGTGCACCGCATGCCCAAGCACGTGCGCACCGTGTGCCTGGAGTTCTTTGGCAACCCGAAGGAAGGCGTACCCTCGATCGTCGAGATCAAGGACTTCATGTTCGAAGAGATGAAGCAACCGGGCGGCGCCATCCTGGCCGGCCTGGAGCACCTCGACGACCGCTACCTGCGCGCCGTGGGCTATGCCACCAAGAGCAAGCGCGGCACCCTGCCCAAGATGATCCTGGTCGGAGACATCGTCGGTGACGACGAGGACCGTGTGGCCCGTGCCGCCAGCGAAGTCATCCGCCTGGCCAATGGCCGCTCGGGCGAAGGCTTCGTGGCCGTCAGCGCCGAAGCCCGCAAGAAGTTCTGGGCCGACCGCAAGCGCACCGCCGCCATCGCCAAGCACACCAACGCCTTCAAGGTGAACGAAGACGTGGTGATCCCGCTGCCGCGCATGGGCGAGTACACCCTGGGCATCGAGCGCATCAACATCGAGCTGAGCCTGCGCAACAAGCTGGCCCTGGTCGATGCGCTGGACGCGTTCTTCCAGACCGGCACCCAGCACATTGCCTCGTTCATGGGCAAGGTCGAAGACGCGGAAGAGCTGCCCAACGAAGAAGCCCTGGCCGAGAAGATCGCCACCGCGCAGGCCCACCTGGCTACCGTGCGCGCCCGCTGGGCCTTCCTGTCCGAACACATCGACACCCCGATCAACGAGGTCGACGAAGCGCTGGTGGCCCATGGCTACCAGCAGCATCGCAACGGCAGCTACACCCCCGAAGCCGGTGACACCGTCTTCAACCTGCTGCAGACCTGGACGATCCGTGCCGGCTGGAAGCGCGAAATCCGCGACGTGCTGGCCCACGAGTTCAACGGCGGCGCCCTGCGCCCCATCCTCGACGAGCTCAAGCGCATCCACAAGGAAGTGCTGCGTGGCCGTGTGTGGGTGGCGCTGCACATGCACGCCGGTGACGGCAACGTGCACACCAACATCCCCGTCAACAGCGACAACTACGAGATGCTGCAAACGGCGCACGAAGCCGTGGGCCGCATCATGAAGCTGGCGCGTTCGCTCGACGGCGTGATCTCGGGCGAACACGGCATCGGCATCACCAAGCTGGAGTTCCTCACGGACGAGGAAATGGCCAACTTCACGGCCTACAAGCAGAAGGTAGACCCGGAAGGCCGCTTCAACAAGGGCAAGCTGCTGCGGGGCGAGGCCCTGCATCGCCTGGGCGACGACGTGCACGCCGCCGACCTGACCGAGGCCTACACGCCCTCGTTCGGCCTGATGGGCCACGAGTCGCTGATCATGCAGCAGTCAGACATCGGCGACATCGCTGCCAGCGTCAAGGACTGCCTGCGCTGCGGCAAGTGCAAGCCCGTGTGCGCCACCCACGTGCCGCGCGCCAACCTGCTCTACAGCCCCCGCAACAAGATCCTGGCCACCTCGCTGCTGGTCGAGGCCTTCCTGTATGAAGAGCAGACGCGACGCGGCGTGTCGATCAAGCACTGGGAAGAGTTCGAGGACGTGGCCGATCACTGCACGGTCTGCCACAAGTGCCTGACGCCCTGCCCCGTCAAGATCGACTTCGGCGACGTGTCGATGAACATGCGCAACCTGCTGGTCAAGCTGGGCAAGAAGAGCTTCCGCCCGGCGGGCGCGGCCGGCATGGCCATGCTCAACAGCAACAACCCGCAAACGATCAAGCTGATCCGCTCGGCCCTGGTGGACGTGGCCATGCCGCTGCAACGCCTGGGCAACGAAGTGCTCAAGGTCGTCGCCCGCAAGCAGACCAGCGCGCCCCCGGCCACGGTGGGCACGGCGCCGATCAAAGAGCAGATCATCCACTTCATCAACAAGAAGATGCCCGGTGGCCTGCCCAAGAAGACGGCGCGCGCCCTGCTGGACATTGAGGACAAGGACTACGTCCCCATCATCCGCAACCCCCAGGCCACCACGGCGGACACCGAGGCGGTGTTCTACTTCCCGGGTTGCGGCTCGGAGCGCCTGTTCTCGCAAGTGGGCCTGGCCACGCAGGCCATGCTGTGGCACGCTGGCGTGCAGACCGTGCTGCCGCCGGGCTACCTGTGCTGCGGCTACCCGCAACGCGGCGCCGGCCAGTTCGACACGGCCGAGAAGATGATCACCGACAACCGGGTGCTGTTCCACCGCATGGCCAACACGCTGAACTACCTGGACATCAAGACGGTGGTCGTGTCCTGCGGCACCTGCTACGACCAGTTGCAGGGCTACCAGTTCGACAAGATCTTCCCGGGCTGCCGCATCATCGACATCCACGAGTTCCTGCTGGAAAAAGGCATCACCCTGCCCAAGGCCGGCGGCTACCTCTTCCACGACCCCTGCCACAGCCCGATGAAGCAGCAGGATCCGATGAAGACCGTCAAGGCCCTGCTGGGCGATGGCGTGATCAAGTCGGAGCGTTGCTGCGGTGAGGCCGGCACGCTGGCCGTCAGCCGCCCGGACATCTCCACGCAAGTGCGCTTCCGCAAGGAAGAGGAGATCCGCAAGGGCGAAGCCGCGCTGCGCGAGCAAGGTCTGATAGGCGCCAAGGACAACGCCAAGATCCTGACGTCCTGCCCGGCCTGCCTGCAAGGGCTGAGCCGCTACGTCGATGACGCCCAGACCGGCCTGCTGGAAGCCGACTATGTCGTCATCGAGATGGCCAAGCAGATCCTGGGTGAAAACTGGATGCCGGAGTACGTGGCCAAGGCCAACAACGGCGGCATCGA
>CAYOJR010000015.1:17216-23728 GCA_964404335.1 uncultured Aquabacterium sp. | reverse complement strand
GTCGCATCACACCCCACGGTCATGTCCCGTGGCCGGGTGACTCAGCTCACCGCCGGTGCGTCCCCGAGCCGCCCAACAAGGTCGCGACCTTGCGCTTGGGCTTGATGAAGCGCGACAGACCCGAGCCGCCGGCGGACGGCGTGGGCGCCGTGGCCGCGCTCTTGCTCTCCCACGCCGGATCAGCAGAGGGGTCGGGCTCGTAAGGCTTGTCGAAGAAGGGGTCGGAGGACGGGCGACGCACCGGCGCGGCACGCACCGGTCGCTCGTCTCGGTCCTCACGGCCACCGAAATCACGGGCTTCCCGGCGATAGCTCTCGCGCTCGCCGCGTTCGCCACGCTCACCCCGGTCGCTGCGCTGACGGCGCTCCAACTCGAAGGTCTCGACCTCGGGCTTCTTCTTGATCAGCTTCTCGATGTCGCCCATCAGGCGCGCATCCGAGCCCGTCACCAGCGACACGGCCAAGCCGCTCGCGCCCGCGCGACCCGTGCGGCCAATGCGGTGCACATAGTCTTCGGCGTTGAAGGGTATGTCGTAGTTGAACACCGCCGGCAGGGCCGCGATGTCGATGCCGCGCGCGGCCACGTCGGTGGCCACCAGCAGGTCCACCTCGCCGCGCTTGAACGCGTCCAGCGCCTTGAGGCGCTCGTCTTGCGACTTGTCGCCGTGCAGGGCGGCGGTGCGCAGGCCATCGCGCTCGAAGGTGCGGGCCAGACGGGCGGCGCCCAGCTTGGAGTTGACGAAGACGATGGACTGCTTGATGTCGCGGTCGCGCAGGATCTGGCGGATCACATGGCGCTTGTCGTCGTCTTCGACGCGGTAGAAGCGCTGCTCGACGTTGGTGGCCGTCTGGTTGGGGCGGGCCACCTCGACCAGCACCGGGTCTTGCAGATAGCTCTGCGCCAGCTTCTTGATCTCGGGCGAGAAGGTGGCCGAGAACAGCAGGGTCTGACGCGTCTTGGGCAGATAGCTCAGGATGCGCTGCAGGTCGGGCAGGAAGCCGATGTCGAGCATGCGGTCGGCTTCGTCGAGGACCACGTACTCCACCTGCGAGAGGTTGCAGTTCTTGGCCTCAATGTGGTCGATCAGGCGGCCCGGGGTGGCAATCAGCACCTCGACGCCGGCCTTCAATTCGACCGTCTGCTCTTTCATGTTCATGCCGCCAAACACCACGGCCGAGCGCAGGTTGCACTTGCTGGCGTAGGTCTTGACGTTGTCGGCCACCTGGATGGCCAGCTCGCGCGTGGGCGCCAGCACGATGGCGCGCACAGGGTGGCGTGCCGGCGACATGCTGGCGTTCTCGTGCTTCATCATCTTCTGAAGCAGCGGGATGGAGAAGGCGGCGGTCTTGCCGGTGCCGGTCTGGGCGGCACCCATCACATCACGACCGGCCAGGACCAAGGGGATGGCCTTGGCCTGGATCGGCGTCATCGTGGGATAGGTGATGGCGCTGAGGATCTTGGGATCCAGGGGCAGCGTGTCGAACCGGGCGGGGGCTTCGGGCGCGGCCTGGGGGGCGGCGTTCACCTCGGCCGTCACGGCCGCGTCTTGGGGGAGGTTTTCATTCATCGAGGCCGGATTATCCGCTTCTTGCTGCTTTTTTGCGCAGTTTTCTTGCGAACGCCCCTCAGAACCCCTCAGAAGGTGTAGCCGACCTGCGTCTGGACGCCGCCGTGGGGCGCTTCGGCCTGCTCCAGCAGGCGGGCGAGCGGGCCCAGCCCCTGGTAGCGCGAGGCCACGCGGTGGGCGTAGGTCCACACGCGGGGAATGTCATCCAGGTACTGACGCTTGCCGTCGCGCAGGGCCAGGCGGGCGAAGATGCCCAGCACCTTGAGGTGGCGTTGCAGGCCCATCCACTCGAATTGGCGCCAGAAATCGGCAAAGTCTTCGGCCACAGGCAGGCCGGCCTTGCGCGCCTTTTCCCAAAAGCGCACGGCGTAGTCCAGCTGAATGTCCTCGTCCCAGATGACGTAGGCGTCGCGCAGCAGCGAGACCAGGTCGTAGGTCAAGGGGCCACGCACGGCGTCCTGGAAGTCGATCACGCCCAGGCGTGCCTTGGGATCGGCCGGGTCGGCCATCAGGTTGCGGCTGTGGAAGTCGCGGTGCACGAAGCCGGTGGGCTGGGCCAGCACCTCGGCCTTGATGAGGGCGAAGGTCTTGGCCAGCATGGTGCGGGTGGCCTCGTCCAGCGTCAGGCCGCGCAACTGGGTCAGGTACCAGTCGGGCAGCAGGTCCATTTCGCGCTGCAGCAGGGCGTCGTCATACGGGGGCAGGCTGTCGGCGGGCACGGCCTGCAGGCGCACCAGCTCGTCGATGGCGTTCAGGTACAGGGCGCGGTTGTGCGAGGCCGGGCCGTGGTCGTAGTCGGTGGCCTCCAGCGTGGCCAGGAAGGTGTGCTGCCCCAGGTCGGACAGCAGCATGAAGCCCTGGGCCTCGTCCCATTCCAGGATGTGGGGCACGCCCACGGCGCCGGCTTCCAGCAAGCGGGCCACGGCGACGAAGGGGTGGCAATCTTCCTTCTCGGGCGGAGCGTCCATGATGATGAGCGTGCCGCGTGGGGCGGTGGGCGCGTCCACGCGGAAGTAGCGACGGAAGCTGGCGTCGGCACTGGCCGAGCGCAGGCTGTCGGGCCGCAGACCATGGCGGCGCGCCTGCGCGGCCAGCCAGGTTCCGAAGGCCTGCTGACGGGCGGGATCGGCCCAGTGGATGTCGGAAGCAGACGGGGCCGAAGCCGGGGTGGACGACGCAGATGTCATGGAGGACTCAGGAAACAGTCAGAAAAGAGAGGGACATGAAATAATGCACCGATTTTAGGCAAGGCCAGCACGCGACTGCGCAGGCCCCGCCGCCGCCCATTTAGCGACGCGCCACCGTGACCGTGAACCCATCCCTGGCCTGCCCCCCTCGGCGCCTTCGCGCCCTGCCCTCCCGCTGGACCCCGACCGCTGTGGCTGCCGGACTGGCCATGGTGCCCCTTGCCCTGCTGGTCCCCGCCCACGCACAGGGGGTGGATGCCACATCGCCCAACCTGCTGGCGCAAGCCGCAGCGACCGCTGAGGCAGCGTCCACACCCACCGGCGACTCCGCCAGCGGTCTGACGTTCTCGCTGCCCAGCATCGTCACGGGCGGCAAGCAGGGCAAACAGCCGATGTACTTCGAGGCCGACCACCTGGAAGGGCAGTCTGGTGAGCGCACCCGTGCCACCGGCAAGGTGCGCCTGCGCCAGGGCGATCTGTCGCTGCAGGCCGATGAATTGACCCACACCCAGAGCGACAACACCGCCCGCGCCGTGGGCAAGGTGCGCGTCGAGCGTCAGGGCAACATCTTCATCGGGCCAGAGCTGTCGCTGCAGCTCGACCGGCTTGAAGGCGAGTTCGTGAGCCCACGTTTCTGGTTCGTGCGCCCTCAGGCCGGTGGCAGCGCCGAACTGGTCGAGTTCCTGGGCGAAAAGCGCCTGCGCGCCACCCGCACCACCTACAGCAGCTGCACCCCGGCCAACACCGCTGACGGTCTGCCGGGTGAGCCCGACTGGTCACTGCAGACCAGCAGTGTCTACATGGACATGGAGGCCAACGAGGGCACCGCCCGCAATGCGGTGATCTGGTTCAAGGGCGTGCCCATTCTGGCGACCCCCTATCTGAGCTTTCCACTGAGCGATGCGCGCAAGTCCGGCCTGTTACCACCGAGCTTCTACTTCGACAGCAAGAGCGGTTTCGAGTTTTCGCAGCCCTATTACTGGAACATTGCCCCCGACCAGGACGCCACCCTGGCACCGATGCTGTCGACGCGTCGCGGCCTGGGGATGGACGTGGAGTACCGCTACCTGAACCCGCGCGACCGGGGCACGCTCAACCTGTTCGGCCTGCCGGACGACCGCGTGGCAGGCCGTTCGCGCGGCATGGTGGACTTCACGCACCAGGGCAGTCTGCGCATCGGTGACTCGCCCTCGCAGACGGTCTATGACATCCAGTGGCAGCGCGTGTCCGACGATGACTACTGGCGTGACTTTGCCCACTCCCTGCCCGCCGAAACCCCGCGCCTGTACGACAGCCACCTGCGGGTCGAGCGCGTGCTCAATGAGCGCAACTGGGGCCTGGGCGACAGCCAGACCACCATGTATGCCGGCGTGCAGAGCTGGCAAACCCTCCAGGATCTGGACCCAGCCTCCGACCCGGCCCTGAGCGCCATCGAGGCGCCCTACCGACGCACCCCACAGCTCGGCATCCGCAGCCGCAGCGGCATCGCTCAGGGCGTCAACTGGCAACTGCAAGGCGAGTTCAACCGCTTCACACACCCCGACGAGAACAAGGTGTCGGGCAACCGCCTGCACGCGGTCGCCCAGGTCGAGCAGTCATTTGACATGGGGCCCCTGACGCTCACCCCACGCCTGGCGCTGCACAACACCAACTACGATCTGGACCGGGCGGTGAGCGGCGGGCAGCGCAGCATCACCCGCACCATTCCCACCTTCAGCCTGGATGCACGCACCGAACTGGAGCGCCCAGTGGCGCTGTTCGGTCGCCAACTCACGCAGACCCTGGAGCCGCGCGTGCGCTATGTGCGCACCCCCTACCGCGACCAGAGCATGCTGCCTCTGTTCGACAGCGCCCCGCGTGACTTCAACCAGTACGCCATCTTCAGCAGCGACAACAACGACAACGCCTTCACCGGCGTGGACCGCATCTCCGACGCCAACGAGATCACCATGGGGGCCACGTCGCGCCTGCTCGATGAGCGTGGCGTCGAAGCCCTGCGCTTTGGCGTCGTGCAAAAGTGGTTGATGTCCGACCAGCGTCTCAACCCCTACAGCGAGGAGCCGGTCAAGGCGGGCCTGTCCGACACCCTGCTGCTGGGCTCCGCCTCGGTGATCCCGAACTGGTATCTGGACGGCACGACCCAGCTGGGCGCTGACAACCAGGCCACGCAGCAAGCCACCCTGGGGGTGCGCTACTCGCCGGGTGCCTGGCGCACCATCGGCGCCATCTACCGCTACAACCGCGACAACAGCGAACAGATCGAAGTGGGCTGGCAATGGCCGCTGGGTGGACGTCCCCCCTCGGTGAACGAGATGATGTCCCAGGCCAGCTCATCGGACGTGCCCAAACCCGACCAGGTGCTTGGTCGCGGGCAGCAATGCGGCGGCGCCTGGTACACCGTGGGCCGCCTGGTGTATGACAAGCGTGACAAGCGCTTCACCAACACCCTCGCCGGTTTCGAATACGATGCGGGATGCTGGATCGGGCGCTTCGTGATGGAGCGTGTGGCCATCGGCCAGAGCGAGGCCACCACCCGCCTGATGTTCCAGCTCGAACTCATCGGCCTGTCGCGCCTGGCCCTGGGCTCCAACCCGCTGCGCACCTTACAGACCAATATCCCGGGCTACCGCCTGTTGCGCGACGACACGCAGCCGCAGCCGCCAGCCCTTGCCCCCCAGCCTTTCCTCGACGATGACACATCCTTCCCGTAAACCCCGTCTGTGCCGTTTGCGCCCCCTGGTTCTGGGTCTGTGCCTGAGCAGTCTGTGGCTCGGCGGCTTGACCCCGGCGCAGGCGCAGTTGCGCAACCCGGACGCCCCCTCGGTGGCGCCCCGCATTCCGGGCATGCGACAACTGAGCACCGACCTGCTGCTGGCCGGCAAACCCACCACCGCCGATTACATCGTGGCCGTGGTGGATCAGGAGCCCATCACGCACGTGGACGTGGACAAGCGCGTGGCCCGGATCCAGGACAGCGCCCCGCCGGGCAGCCGCCTGCCACCACCCGATGAACTGCGCCGCCAGGTGCTCGACGCCCTCATTGACGAGAAGGTGCAAATCTCGCATGCGCGCGCGGTGGGCCTGAGCGTTTCCGACACGGAGGTGGATGCCGCCATCGAAAACATTGCCTCCCAAAACAAACTGACCCTGCGCGAGATGCAGCGTCGCATGGAAACCGACGGCCTGGACTACGCGCGCTACCGCGCCAGCCTGCGCGAACAGATCCTGCTACAGCGTTTGCGTGACCGCGAGGTCAATGCCCGCATCCAGATCAGCGACAGCGACATCGACGCCTTCCTGGCCACCGACCCGGCAGCACAAAACGAAGTGGCCCTCAACCTCGCCCACATCTTGATCTCGGTGCCCGAGCAAGCCACGGCCGCCCAGATCGAGGCCCTGCAAGCCAAGGCGACTCAGGTGCAGGAGCAGGCTCGCAGTGGCGTCAACTTCAACCAGCTGGTGCGCACGCACTCGGCCGACAAGCAGACCAAGGAGCAAGGCGGCGCCTTCGGCATGATGCCGATCAGCCGTCTGCCCGACATTTTCGTGGCAGCGGTGCGCGATCTGAAGGTGGGGGAAGTGGCCCCTGTGGTTCGCTCCAACGCGGGTTTTCACATCATCAAACTGATCGAGCGCGAGAACAGCGCGGAGGCCACCTACACCCAGCAGCGCAGCCGCCACATCCTGCTGCGCGCCAACCCCAAGGAGTCCACGCAAGCCCAGGTGGCCCGCATGGCCGCCATCCGCAAGGACATCGT
>CAYOJR010000015.1:14218-17116 GCA_964404335.1 uncultured Aquabacterium sp. | reverse complement strand
CCGCAACCCGGCCAGGCTCTGGTCGAAATCGGTCCCGGCCTGGGCGCCCTGACCAACCCCGTGGTCGAACGCAGCGGCCAGCTCACCGTGGTCGAGCTCGACCGCGACCTGGCCGCGCGCCTGCGCAAGCGCCCCGAGCTGAACGTCATCGAATCCGATGTGCTGAAGGTGGATTTCGGCGCCCTGGCCCAGGCCGCGGGCCAGAAGCTGCGCCTGATCGGCAACCTGCCCTACAACATCTCCAGCCCCATCCTGTTTCACCTGCTGCCCTGGGCCGATCAGGTCGTGGACCAGCACTTCATGCTGCAAAAGGAAGTGGTCGACCGCATGGTGGCCACGCCCGGCAACAAGGACTACAGCCGCCTGAGCGTGATGCTGCAGTGGCGCTACCAGATGGAGTGCGTGGTGGACGTGCCACCCGGCTCCTTCGATCCGCCCCCGAAGGTGGACTCGGCGGTGGTGCGCATGATCCCGTTGGCGAACCCGCCCGAAGTGGACCTGCCCGAGTTCACCAAGATGGTGGCCGTGGCCTTCTCCCAGCGCCGCAAGATCCTGCGCCACACGCTGGGTACCTGGATCAAGGAGCACGGCATCGAGACCGATTTCGATCTGCAACGCCGCGCAGAGGAAGTGCCGGTGGCCGACTACCTCGCCCTGGCGGCGTTGAAGAAAGCGAAAAGCGCCGAGGCCTGAGGTCTTTGCAGCATCAACCGTGCCAGGCTGAACGCACCGGCCTCGTGCATGCGCCCTGATCAGGCCGCCCCTTGATGGTCGGCCTCGCTACACTGCCATCCATGCAGATCTATCTCGTTGGCGGCGCCGTGCGCGACCGCTTGCTGGGCCGCCCTGGCGGTGACCGTGACTGGGTGGTGGTGGGCAGTACGCCCGAGGCCATGGTGGCGGCCGGCTTCCGGCCGGTGGGCAAGGACTTCCCCGTCTTCCTGCACCCCGACACCCACGAGGAATACGCGCTGGCGCGCACTGAGCGCAAGCACGGCCACGGCTACCATGGCTTCCAGGTGTATGCCGCACCCGACGTCACGCTCGAAGACGACCTCGTGCGCCGCGACCTGACCATCAACGCCATGGCCGAAGACGCCGAGGGCCGCGTCATCGACCCGCACGGTGGCCAACGCGACCTGACCGCGCGCGTGCTGCGCCACGTCTCGCCCGCCTTTGCCGAAGACCCGGTGCGCGTCCTGCGCCTGGCGCGCTTTGCCGCCCGCTTCGCCGACTTCACCGTGGCCGACGAGACGATGGCGCTGATGCGCCAGATGGTGGCCGACGGCGAGGTGGACCACCTGGTAGCCGAGCGAGTATGGCAAGAGCTGGCGCGCGGCCTGATGGAAGAGCGCCCCTCGCGCATGTTCGAGGTGCTGCGCGATTGCGGCGCGCTGGCGTGCCTGTTGCCCGAGCTGGACCGGCTGTGGGGCGTGCCGCAGCGCGCCGACTACCACCCCGAGATCGACACCGGCGTGCACGTGATGATGGTGCTGGACATCGCCGCGCAGCTCCAGACCCCCTTGAGCGTGCGCTACGCCTGCCTGGGTCACGACCTGGGCAAAGGCACCACGCCCCCCGACATCCTGCCCCGCCACCTGGGCCATGAAGGCCGCAGCGTGCAACTGCTGCGCGCCGTCAACGAACGCCTGCGCGTGCCCAATGAATGTCGCGAACTGGCCGAGGTGGTGGCACGCGAGCACGGCAACATCCACGGCAGCCTGAATTTTGGTGCGGCAGCCGTTCTGCGCCTGCTGGGCCGCTGCGACGCCTGGCGCAAGCCGCAGCGCTTTGCCGAGGTGCTGCTGGCCTGCGAGTGCGACGCCCGAGGCCGGCTCGGCTACCGTGATCAGCCCTACCCACAAGGGGCACGGCTGCAGCGGGCGCTGGCGCTGGGACAGGCGGTGGACACCGCACAGATCTCGGCTGCTGCGCTCGCACGCGGCTTGAAGGGGCCAGCCATTGGCCAAGCCATTGAGCAAGCCCGCGAGGCTGCTCTGGCGGCGCTCGACGCCTGAATCGCACTCCACAGCTTGTCGCCCATTCATCCCCAACACAGGGCGGAGATGCACCAAAGTTGCGCTCACCCCTGAGACCCCCCTAGACTGCCGCGATGACCAACCTTGCTTCTGAACGGGCGCCCGCCGCGCCCCAAATCGTTCGTCTCCGTGACTGGATTCCGGCTGCCTGGCGCACCGTCCGCACCGATCTGCGCTTGTTGCTGAGAGGCCTGATCGGCCTGCTGAGCCTGCGCCCGACCCGCCTGGGCTCCATCGGGCAGACCTTCGCCCAGCGAGCTGCCAGCCACCCAGACCGACCTGCCGTGGTGTGCGGAGAGCGGCGCTGGACCTACGCCGATTTCAATGCCTGGGCCAACCGTTGCGCCCATGCCCTGCAGGCTGCGGGTGTGCAACAGGGTGACTGCGTGGGCGTGCTGTTCGACAACCGTGCCGAAGTGCTGGCCTGGGTGCTGGGCACCGTCAAGCTCGGGGCCGTCGCGACACTGTTGAACAACCAGCAACGCGGCGAAGTACTGGCGCACAGCATCCGTCTCAGCCAACCCACGCTGGTGGTGGTGGGTGATGCCTGCACCGAAGCCCTGCACAGCCTGCCGCCCACCGAGCGTGCCACGCTGTGCGAGCGCTGGTGGTGGGATGGCGAAATGCCCCCGCCCGACGATCTGGTCTGGGCGCAGGAGCGCCTGGCCGTGGCCTCCAGCCACAACCCCTCCGAAACCGCCGCCATCCGACTGCATCAGCCGGCTTTTCACATCTACACATCGGGCACCACGGGCATGCCCAAAGCCTCGGTGATGTCGCACTACCGCTGGCACCGCTGCATGTCGGGCATGGGGGTGCTGGGGCTGCGACTGCGCCCCGACGATGTGCTCTACTGCCC
>CAYOJR010000015.1:0-14118 GCA_964404335.1 uncultured Aquabacterium sp. | reverse complement strand
GCGCTCACACTGAGCTCGCCTGATCAGACGCTGGACGGGGTGGCGCTGGCGCGTACGCTGTACGCACAACTGCCGCGCTATGCGGTGCCACTGTTCTTGCGCTTGCGTGACGACCATGCGGTCACGGCCACGTTCAAGTACAGCAAGGTGGCGCTCAAACGGGAGGGCTATGACCCCACCGTGGTTCACGATGACCTGTATGTGCTCACACCGGGCGGCTATGTGCCCATGACGGGTGAGATCTGGCAGGCTTTGTCGGCCGGAACACACCGGTTCGACTGAGAGAAAAGACCAACGGCCAAAAACCCCCTGCGACCGGCAAGGCGCAGGGGGAAAATGGCAACAACGAGAGAGAGTTCGAAATCAGTCAGCCTGACGACGCAGGAAGGCCGGAATCTCGATCTCGTCCATGCCGTTGCTGGCCAGCGCGTCCACCTTGGCAGCCGCCTGGGTGCGGCCACTGCGCCACACGCTCGGGGTGTTCAGCCCACTGAAGTCACCGCCAGCGCCTGCACGCCCCATGCCCAGGCCACTCGGATGCGGCATCACCGGATCGGTCAGCACGGGGATGTTGTCGGTGCCGGTGCGCAGCGCACTGTTGTGCACCACGGTCATCGGGGCCTGCTGGTGACGGCGGGCCGAGCTCAGGCCGGTGGCGATCACGGTCACGCGCAGCTGGTCGCCCAGGCTTTCGTCGTAGGCCGTGCCGTAGATCACGTGCGCATCTTCGGCCGCGTAGCGACGGATGGTGTTCATCGCGTTGCGCGATTCGGCCAGCTTGAAGGTGGCCTTCGAAGCGGCGATCAGCACCAGCACGCCACGCGCGCCCGACAGGTCGATGCCTTCCAGCAGCGGACAGGCCACGGCGGCTTCGGCAGCCTTGGTGGCGCGGTCCGGGCCGCCAGCGGTGGCGGTGCCCATCATGGCCTTGCCAGGCTCGCTCATCACGGTCTTGACGTCTTCAAAGTCGACGTTCACCAGACCTGGGATGTGGATGATGTCGGAGATGCCACCGACGGCGTTCTTGAGCACGTCGTTGGCCTTGCCGAAGGCTTCTTCCTGGGTGACGTCGTCGCCCATGACTTCCAGCAGCTTCTCGTTGAGGACGACGATCAGCGAATCGACATTGGCTTCGAGCTCGGCCAGACCGGCGTCGGCCTGCTTGAGGCGGCGGTTGCCTTCGAAGTCGAACGGCTTGGTCACCACGCCGACGGTCAGGATGCCCATTTCCTTGGCCACGCGCGCGATCACGGGTGCGGCACCCGTACCAGTGCCGCCGCCCATGCCGGCGGTGATGAAGACCATGTGGGCACCATCCAGCGCATTGCGGATGTGGTCCACGGCTTCTTCCGCAGCGGCCTTGCCAGCTTCAGGCTTGGCGCCTGCGCCCAGACCGGAGCTGCCCAGTTGCAGCAGGACTTCGGCGCTGGAACGGTTCAGCGCCTGCGAGTCGGTGTTGGCGCAGATGAACTGCACGCCCTGCACGCTCTCGCTGATCATGTGCTCGACAGCGTTGCCGCCGCCGCCGCCCACCCCGATCACCTTGATCTGTGTGCCCATGTCAAAGTTGTCGATCATCTCGATGGCCATGTCGTACCTCTCTCTTGTCTAACGGTTGCCGGTTGAAAACGTATGAAAAACTTTTTTTAGAAACTGCCTACGAACCAATCGCGCACGCGGCCGAACAGGGTCTGAACCGACCCCACCTGCTGCGCCGCCTTCATCCCGCGCGAACGCGCGAGTCTTGCCTCTTCGAGCAAGCCCATGACGGTGGCCGAGCGCGGGCTGGCCACCATGTCGTGGAGGGGGCCTGCGTACAAGGGCGTCCCCTTGCGCACAGGCTTGAGGAAGATGTCTTCGGCCAGTTCGACCATGCCGGGCATGACCGCCGAGCCGCCCGTCAGGACAATGCCCGACGACAACAGTTCCTCGTAACCAGACTCGCGGATCACCTGGTGAACCAGCGAGAAAATTTCTTCGACGCGCGGCTCGATCACACCGGCCAGAGCCTGACGCGAGAGCATGCGCGGGGCGCGGTCGCCCAGACCGGGGACCTCGACGTGTTCGTTCGGGTCGGCCAGCAGCTGCTTGGCCACGCCGTAGTCCACCTTGATGTCTTCGGCGTCCTTGGTGGGCGTGCGCAATGCCATCGCGATGTCACTGGTGATCAGGTCACCGGCGATGGGGATGACGGCGGTGTGGCGCACCGAGCCATCGGTGAAGATGGACACGTCGGTGGTGCCGGCACCGATGTCCACCAAGGCCACACCCAGGGACTTCTCGTCATCGGTCAGCACGGCCGAGCTGGACGCGCTGGGGTTGAGCACCAGCTGTTCAGCCTCCAGGCCGCAGCGGCGCACGCACTTGACGATGTTCTCGGCGGCGCTCTGCGCCCCGGTCACGATGTGAACCTTGACCTCCAGGCGGCCGCCGCTCATGCCGATGGGCTCTTTGACTTCGTGCCCGTCGATGATGAACTCTTGCGGCTCGACCAGCAGCAGGCGCTGGTCGTTGGGGATGTTGATGGCCTTGGCGGTTTCGACCACGCGCTGCACATCGATGGGCGCCACTTCCTTGTCGCGCACGATGACCATGCCGGTGCTGTTCTGACCACGAATGTGGCTGCCGGTGATGCCGGTCCAGACACGGCCGATCTTGCAGTCCGCCATCAGCTCGGCCTCTTTGAGGGCCTGCTGGATGGACTGCACGGTGGCGTCGATGTTGACGACCACGCCGCGCTTGAGGCCGTGGCTGGGCGCCATGCCCAGGCCTGCCAGGCGCAGGTCGCCACCGGGCATGACTTCGGCCACGACCGCCATCACCTTGGCAGTGCCGATGTCGAGTCCGACAACCAGATCCTTGTATTCCTTGGCCATGGTGTGTTTGCGTTAACGGGTTGAAGACAGAGTTTGTGTGGGAGGAGCCACGCCATCGGGCAAGGTCGTCAGGCCACGGAGCTTGACGGCATAGCCTTGCGGATAGCGCAGATCGGCTTGGGACAGGGGTGCCGGGTAGTAGCGGCGCAATTCGGGCAAGGTGACGACGAAGCGTTCGGCGCGCGCCAGGATCTGCTCATCGGCCCCCCGACCGAGCACAAGCTGGGCTTCGTCATCGAGTTGCAGCGACCACGAGCCCCGGTCACTGAGCTTGAGCGTGACGACCTCACCCAGAGGCTGGAAGATGGCCTGCAACTTGTGCAGCATCTGCAGCATGTGAGCCGCCTGGCTGGCATCGGTGTTGGCCGGCGCTTCCAGCGTCGGCAGGCGCTCGTCTTCGACGTCGCCGAGGTTGGCATCGAAGACCTCGCCAAAGGTGTTGACGAGCTGGTCTTCGCTGTGCGCCTGACGCCAGTAGGCGGCCGGTCGGTGTTCTTCGAGCGTGACACGCAACTCGTTGGGCCACACACGGCGCACCACCGCCTTGCGCACCCACGGCACCGACTCGAAGACGGTGCGGCTGCGGACCAGGTCGGCCTGGAAAAAGCTGCCATACAGACGTGGCACGGTGTTGGCACGCACGGTGGCCAGATTGTTGCGTGTGAGGTCGCCTTCGATCTGCACGCGCTGCAAGTCGAAGTAAGGCAGACGCCCCAGCTTGAGCAACCCGGCAGCCAGCACCATGAGCACCGCCACGACCACCAGCGCTGCTGCGGCCGCGTTCATCCAACGAACGTCTTGCGGCGTCTCGTCAGGTGACCTGTAGCGGTTGAGGGCGGCGGCGGCCAGCATGGTGGGGCTCGTTCAGTTCCAGGTTCAGGTGGTGGTGTCGAGGCTGGCCGAGGCCAGCAGGTGCAAGCACAGTTGCTCGTAGCTCAGGCCCGCCACCTTGGCCGACATGGGCACCAGGGAGTGTCCGGTCATGCCCGGCGAGGTGTTGATTTCGAGCAGGAAGGGCTGACGGTCGGATTGGCGGATCATCACGTCGGCACGCGCCCAGCCCCGGCAACCCAGGGTCTTGAAGGCACGCACCACTTGGCGCTGGATCTCGGCCTCTTCGTCGGCGCCAAGCTGGCTGGGGCACAGGTACTTCACGTCGTCGGTGAAGTACTTGTTCTGGTAGTCGTAGTTGCCACCCGGAGCGACGATGCGGATCACCGGCAGAGCCTGGGCCTGACCGTCGACGATCAGCACCGGGCAGGTGGTCTCTTCACCCTCGATGAACTGCTCGCACAGCACCTCAGGGTCGTGCTGGGCGGCGGCGGCATAGGCGGCGGCGCACTGCGACACGTCGGTCACCTTGGTCAGGCCAATCGACGAGCCTTCACGGGCCGGCTTGACGATCATGGGCGCACCCAGGGCGATCAGGGCCTGCTCGCACTCGTGGGCATTGGCCACCATGCGCCACTCTGGTGTCGGCAGGCCCTCGAAGCGCCAGATGCGCTTGGTCATCACCTTGTCCATGGCGATGGACGAGGCCATCACGCCGGAGCCGGTGTAGGGGATCTTCAGCAGTTCGAGCGCGCCTTGCACGGTCCCGTCTTCGCCACCGCGACCATGCAGGGCGATGAAGCAGCGGTCCACGCCTTCGGTCTTGAGCTCTTGCAGCGGACGCTCGGCGGGGTCGAAGGCAAAGGCATTGACGCCTTGCGATTGCAGGGCTTGCAGCACGCCCGCGCCCGACATCAGCGAGACGTCGCGCTCGGCCGAGGTACCACCCAACAGCACCGCGACCTTGCCCAGGTCAGCGGGGTTCACCGTCGGGGCCGATAGTTGAAGGGTGCTCATGATCAGTTGGGGTCCTTCAGCAGGTCAGCGGTCTTGCCGGCCACGGTACCGATCGAGCCCGCGCCCATGCAGATCACCACGTCCCCGTCACGGGTGTTGGCGGCAATCGCTGCGGGCAATTCATTCACGTCGTCCACGAAGACGGGCTCGACCTTGCCGGCCACACGCACGGCACGGGTCAGGGCACGGCCGTCGGCGGCGACGATGGGCGTCTCGCCAGCGGCGTACACCTCGGTGAGCAGCACCGCGTCGGCGGTGCCCAGCACCTTGACGAAGTCTTCAAAGCAATCGCGCGTGCGGGTGTAGCGGTGCGGCTGGAAGGCCAGCACCAGACGTTGACCGGGGAAGGCCCCTCGCGCCGCGCTGATGACGGCCGCCATCTCGACGGGGTGATGACCGTAGTCGTCGATCAGGGTGAAGCGCCCCCCATCGGCCGCGCGGTGCTCGCCGTAACGCTGGAAGCGCCGGCCCACGCCCGTGAAGGCGCCGAGCGCACGGATGATGGGCTCGTCGGCCACTTCGATTTCGGTGGCCACGGCGATGGCAGCCAGCGCGTTGAGCACGTTGTGCACGCCGGGCAGGTTGAGCGTGACGTGCATGTCGGGCATCACGGTGCCATTGCGACGTTGCACGGTGAAACGCATCTGACCGCCGGGCAGTGCTTCGACATCGACCGCGCGCACCTGGGCGTCTTCACCGAAACCATAGGTGATGACCGGACGCGAGACCAGCGAGATGATGGAGCGTACGCCGGGGTCGTCACCACACAGGATGGCCGAACCGTAGAAGGGCATGCGGTGCAGGAAGTCCACGAAAGCCTGCTTGAGGCGGGCATAGTCGTGCCCGTAGGTCTCCATGTGGTCGGCGTCGATGTTCGTCACCACAGACAGCACGGGCATCAGGTTCAGGAAGGAGGCGTCCGATTCGTCGGCCTCGACCACGATGAACTCACCCTTGCCGAGCGCCGAGTTGGCCCCAGCACTGTGCAGCTTGCCGCCGATCACGAAGGTCGGGTCCACCCCAGCTTCGGTCAGGATGTCGGTGACCAGCGAGGTGGTCGTGGTCTTGCCATGCGTGCCGGCAATGGCGATGCCCTTGCGCAAGCGCATCAACTCGGCCAGCATCACGGCGCGCGGCACCACCGGGATGCGCTTGGCGCGTGCGGCGATCACCTCCGGGTTGTCGCCCTTCACGGCGGTGGAGGTGACCACAGCCTCGGCGCCCTCGATGTGCGCAGCATCGTGTCCCACATGGACGCGAATGCCCAGCGAAGCCAGGCGGCGCGAGGTGGCGCTGTCGGCCTGGTCGGATCCCGACACGTGGTAGCCGAGGTTGTGCAGGATCTCGGCGATGCCGCTCATGCCGGCACCGCCAATGCCCACGAAATGGATGTTCTTGACGGCGTGCTTCATGGGGACGCCTTTGCGTTGGAGGGTTTCACGTTTTCTTCGATGGCATCGGCCACGGCGGCGGCCGACTGGAGACGGGCCAGGCGATGGGCCTTTTCGGCCATGGCCAACAGTTCAGGCCGTTGCAGGCCTTGCAGGTGCTGTGCCAGCGACGCCGCCGACATCTCGGTCTGCGGCAGATGCACGGCCGCGCCATGCTCGGCCATGTACTCGGCGTTGTCACGCTGGTGCGCGGTGGTGGAGACCACCAGAGGGATCAGCACGCTGGGCACCCCGGCGGCACACAGCTCGCTCACGGTGATGGCACCGGCGCGGCAGATGATGACGTCGCAGTCGGCCAGCCGCTGCGCCATGTTGTTGATGAAGGGCAGCACCTCGGCATCGACAGCCGGATTGAGGCCTGCTTGCACGTAGCTGGCCTTCACCGCTTCCAGATTGGCCATGCCGGTCTGGTGCGTGACAAAGGGACGCTGTTCGGCCGGAATCAGGGCCAGGGCCTGGGGCACCACCTCGTTGAGCGCCCGCGCACCGAGGCTGCCCCCCACGATCAGCACCCGCAGCGGACCGTTGCGACCGGCAAAGCGCTCGGCGGGCGGTGCAATGGCCTCGATCTCGGCACGCACGGGGTTGCCGGTGACGCGCGCCACCTTGTGGCGGGCGGCCGGACCATCGAAACCGCAGGCCAGCACGTTGGTGAGGGGCAGCAGCGCCTTGTTGCTCAGCAGCAGGGCCGCATCGGCGTTCACCATCACCAGCGGCAGGCCGCGGGCCTTGGCCATCAGACCGCCGGGGAAGCAGACATAGCCCCCCATGCCCAGCACGGCCGCAGCCTGGCGGGTTTTGAGGATGCGCGCGCACTCGGCAAAGCCCTTGAGCAGCTTGAATCCACCCAGCAGCGTGCCCTTGGCCCCCTTGCCACGCAAGCCGTTGAAGGAGATGGTGTCCAACGGGATGCCGGTGGGCGGCACCAGGCGGTTTTCCATGCCGCCTTCGGTGCCCAGCCAGCTCACGGTCCAGCCGCGACGCTTCATTTCATCGGCCACGGCCAGGCCCGGCATGATGTGGCCACCGGTGCCTGCAGCCATGATGATCAGGTGCCGTGATGAGGTGCTCATGTCGGTCATGCCCGGCCTCCTCGCATGAGTTGCCTGTTCTCCATGTCCACCCTCAGGCAAATGGCCAGCGCAATGGCGTTGAGCAACAGGCCCGAGCCACCGAAGCTCATCAGCGGCAGCGTCAGGCCTTTGGTGGGCAGCACGCCCAGGTTCACGCCCATGTTGATGAAGCCCTGGCCACCCATCCACACCGCTACGCCTTGCGAGACCAGCCCCGAGAACACCCGGTCCAGCGCAATGGCCTGCCTACCGATGTTGAACAGACGCACCACCAGCCAGAAGAAGGTCAGGATCACGGCCGAGACGCCGACAAAGCCGAGCTCTTCGCCGATCACGGCGAGCAGGAAGTCGGTGTGTGCCTCGGGCAGGTAGTGCAGCTTCTCAAGGCTGGAGCCGAGCCCCTCGCCAAAGATTTCGCCGCGCCCGAACGCGATCAGCGAGTGGGTCAGCTGGTAGGCCTTGCCCAGCGCGTTCTCTTCAGACCAGGGGTCAAGGTAGGCAAAGATGCGCTCACGGCGCCACGGACTCAGCGAGATCATCAGACCGAAAGCGCCCAGCAGCACGGCGGTGATGAACGCAAACATGCGGCCATTAACGCCCCCCAGGAAGAGGATGGCCATTGCGATCGTGGCAATCACCATGAAGGCCCCCATGTCGGGCTCGGCCAGCAGCAGCACCCCCGCCAGCGCCACGGCCAGACCCATGGGATAGACGGCCCGGAAGAAGTGCTCCTTCACGTCCATCTTGCGCACCATGTAGTCGGACGCATACAGGACGATGGCCAACTTGGTCAGCTCGGAGGGCTGGAAATTCATGATGCCCAGCGGCAACCAGCGCCGTGCGCCATACACCACCTTGCCGATGCCCGGGATCAGCACCAGCACCAGCAAGATCAGTGAAACCACGAACAGGGGGCGGGCCAGACGCTCCCAGTTCGCCATCGGAATCTGCGTGACAACCGCTGCCAGGGCCAGCGCCAGGATCAGCGAGATCAGGTGGCGCTGCAGGAAGAAGGTCTGGGTGTAGTTGGCAAAGCGCGGGCTGTCCGGCAAGGCGATGGTGGCGGAGTACACCATCACCAAGCCCAGCAACATCAGCGCCAAGGTGACCCAGACCAGGGTCTGATCAAAGCCCATCAGGCGCGTCGGCTGGCCGGCGTTGACATTCACGTAGTCGCGCACCGGCAGACTGCCGACGAAGTCGCCCGCGCCCCGGCCGAAACGGGCGCGCACCGCCTCCATCAGGGCGGTCCAGGGCATGCGGCGGGCGTGCGACTGACTCATGCCATGTCTCCCCGCTCAATGGCCAGTTCACGCACCGTCCCCACGAACACTTCGGCGCGATGGGCGTAGTTGCGGAACATGTCCAGGCTGGCGCAGGCCGGACTCAGCAGCACGGCATCGCCCGACTTGGCCTGCTCGAAGGCCCAGCGCGTGGCCGCCTCCAGGCTGTCATGGCGCACCATCGACAATGGCTCACCGCCAGGCGTGCGCGCATCGGACAGCACCGATTGCAAGGCGCCGGCATCCTGGCCGATCAGGGCCACGGCACGGGCAAAGCGGCCCACGGGTTCGGCCAGCGGTCCGAAGTCCTGCCCCTTGCCGTCACCGCCCAGGATGATGACCAACTTGCCCGGCGCCAGGTCCGCGCCCAAGCCCAGCAAGGCCGCGACGGTGGCGCCCACATTGGTGCCCTTGGAGTCATCGATGGCATCGACACCGCCGACGGTGGCCACATGCTCGACGCGGTGCGGTTCACCCCGGTACTCGCGCAGACCGTGCAGCATCGGTGCCAAAGGGCAACCGATGCCCGTGGCCAGCGCCAGTGCGGCCAAGGCGTTGGACGCATTGTGGCGACCCCGGATGCGCAGGGCATCCGCCGGCATCAGGCGCTGCAGGATGATCTCGTGCTGCTCGCCCTTCTTGAGCTTGACCGTCGGGTCGACCTCGCGGGCACGCACCAGCCAGGCCATGCCGGACTCGCTCACCAGACCGAAGTCGCCCGGATGCTGGGGCATGTCCAGACCAAAGCGCACCACCTGGCGATGCACCAGCTTGGCGGGGCGGCCACGCACCCCCGACTTGATGACCTCGGGCGGTGGCACCATGGCGGCCACTTCGGGGTCGTCGCGGTTGATCACCATCACGCCCTGCTTGCCGTAGATGCGGGCCTTGGCGGCCGCATAGGCGGCCATCGAGCCGTGCCAATCGAGATGGTCCTGGGTGATGTTGAGCACCACGGCCGCATCCGGCTCGAAGTTGCTCACACCGTCGAGCTGGAAGCTCGACAGCTCCAGCACCCAGGCCTCCGGCAGCACCTCGAAGGTGGGCGCGGCGGGGGGCGGAGGGTTCAAGGTCACCGCAGGCCCATCGGCGTCATCGCTCAGTGACGCGCCGCCAGCTTCCGCCTCGTCACTCACCGCTGAGGTGTCGACGTCGCTCGCCACCGCTGGTACGGACTCCGGCGCCACAGACGGTACATCGCCTTCACCCAGATCGGGCTCGACGGGCTGCAACACCGTCTCATCAGCATCGAAAGCCAGCTCGGTCTGCTCGGCCGCAGGCTCACGCGGCGGCTCGGCATCCAAGGCCACGCGCAGGGTGTCCAGCAAGGTGGGGCCAATGTTGCCCGCCATGCCCACGCGCAGACCGGCACGCTCGATGAGTTGAGCGGTCAACGAGGTCGTGGTCGTCTTGCCATTGGTGCCGGTGATGGCCACCACCTTGGGCGCATAGCCGAGGTCGATCTTCAGGTCGGCCAGGGCCGACGCAAACAGCGACAGCTCACCGCGCACCGGGATGCCCAGCGCATCGGCGCGCGCCGTCAACGCAGCCATGTCGGGCGCATTCGGCATCAGACCCGGGCTCTTGAGCACCAGGTTCACGCCATCGAGCAGGGCCACATCCAGGCCGTGGTGCAAGGTGGCATCCGGCACGTCAGCCGCCAGGGTCGCGGCTTGCGGCGGATGGGCGCGCGTATCGGCCACGTGCACCCGGGCACCGCACCGGGCGCACCAGCGCGCCATGGCCAGACCCGAGTCGCCCAGACCCAGGATCAGCACGGTGAGGTCACGAAGGTAGTGCATGACGTTCGATCAGCGCAGCTTGAGGGTGGACAGGCCCAGCAGGCACAGCAGCATGGTGATGATCCAGAAGCGGACCACGACCTGCGTTTCTTTCCAGCCGGATTTTTCAAAGTGATGGTGCAGCGGCGCCATCAACAAGATGCGCCGGCCTTCGCCGTACTTGCGCTTGGTGTATTTGAAGTAGGTGACCTGGGCCATGACGGACAGCGCCTCGACCACGAACACGCCGCCCATGAAGGCCAGCACGATTTCCTGACGCACGATGACCGCGATGGTGCCCAGTGCGCCGCCCAGCGCGAGTGCGCCCACGTCACCCATGAAGACCTGAGCCGGGTAGGCGTTGAACCACAGGAAAGCCAGGCCCGCGCCCGACAAGGCGGCGCAGAACACCAGCAGTTCCCCGGCACCGGGGATGTGCGGCAGTTGCAGGTACTTGGCGAAGACGGCGTTGCCCGTGACGTAGGCAAAGATGCCCAGCGAGCCGGAGACCATGACCACCGGCATGATGGCCAGGCCGTCGAGGCCATCGGTGAGGTTGACCGCGTTGCTGGTGCCCACGATGACGATGTAGGTCAGCAACATGAAGCCCCACACACCCAGCGGGTAGCTGATGGTCTTGAAGAAGGGCACGATCAGGTCGGCCTTGGGCGGCAGCTCGTTGGAGAAGCCCGAGGCCACCCAGTTGCCGAACAGCTCCAGCACGCGCAGCGCGTTGACCTCGGAGACGTTGAAGGCCAGATAGATGGCCGCGAACAGACCGATCACCGACTGCCAGAAGTACTTCTCGCGCGAGCGCATGCCCTCGGGGTCCTTGAGCACCACCTTGCGCCAGTCATCGACCCAGCCGATGGCACCAAAGCCCGTGGTCACGATCATCACGATCCAGACGAAGCGGTTGTTCCAGTCAAACCACAACAAGGTGGACAGAGCGATCGCCAGCAGGATCAACGCGCCGCCCATCGTGGGCGTGCCGCGCTTGGCCAGATGGGTCTGCATCCCGTATTCGCGGATCGGCTGGCCGACCTTGAGCTCGGTGAGCTTGCGGATCACGAACGGGCCCAGCACCAGACCGATCAGCAGCGCGGTGACCGCCGCCATCGTGGCGCGGAAGGTCAGGTACTGGAAGACCCGCAGGAAGCCCCACTCGGGGTTGAGGCTTTGCAGCCACATGGCCAGGTTAAGCAGCATGGGCACCTCCGGTCAGGGCGGTGACAACTTGTTCCATCTTCATGAATCGAGAACCTTTGACCAGCACCGAGCCCACCATCGGGGCCTGATCTGGCGTGGGCAGGGCGGCGACGATGTCGGCCGCACTGCGGAAATGACGGGCAGACGGGCCGCAGGCCTGCGCCGCATGGGCACACAGCTCACCGGCCGTCCAGACGTGCTCGATGCCGCGCTCGCGGGCGTACTGCCCCACCTCGGCGTGGAAGGCCGGGCCTTGTGAGCCCACCTCACCCATGTCGCCCAGCACCAGCCAGTGCGGGCCGGGCAGGCCGGCCAGCATGTCGATGGCGGCGCGCACGGAATCGGGGTTGGCGTTGTAACTGTCGTCCACCAGCGTGATCGCGCGTCCATGCAGGCTGAGCGAACGCAGTTGCGAACGGCCCTTGACCGGCTCGAAGGCTTCCAGCCCCTGGGCAATCAGCGTCAGCGGCACGCCCGCACCCAAAGCCGCAGCCGTGGCGGCCAAGGCGTTGCGCACGTTGTGTTGGCCGGCCATGTGCAGGCTGAACCCGGTCTCGCCCATGGGGGTGTGCACGCGCAGCCGCCAGTGCGGCAGAGGTGCGTCCTGCCAGTCGGCCGCAACCAGGGTGACAGCGGCCTCCCCTTCCGTGGCGAAGTCGATCACGCGCTGACCCTGTGTCAATTCGCGCCACACCGAGGTGTAGGCGTCGTCAGCGGGAAAGACCGCCACGCCATCGCGCGACAGGGACTGCAGCACGGCACCGTTTTCTCGCGCCACGGCCTCGACCGTGTGCATGAACTCCTGATGCTCGCGCTGAGCGTTGTTGACCAGGCCCACCGTCGGGGCAGCCAGCGCGGCCAGTTGGGCAATTTCACCGGGATGGTTCATGCCCAGCTCGACCACGGCGCAGCGGTGCACGCCGTCGCGCAGGCGCAGCAAGGTCAGCGGCACGCCGATGTCGTTGTTGAAGTTGCCCGCCGTGGCCAGGGCCGCTTCGGCATCGCCTTGCGATGCCATCCAGGTGCGCAAGATGGCCGCGATCATCTGCGTGACCGTGGTCTTGCCATTGCTGCCGGTGACGCCAATGAGCGGGATGTCAAAGCGGGCGCGCCAACCAGCGGCCAGCCAACCCAGGGCGGCGCGGGTATCGGTGACGGTCAGACCAGGCAAACCGCAGTCGGCCACACCACGCTGCGCCATCACGGCTGCGGCGCCGGACTGCGCCACCTGCGACAGGAATTCGTGCGCATCGTAGCGTTCGCCGCGCAAGGCCACGAACAGGTCTCCGGCCTGCAAGGTGCGGGTGTCGGTGTGCACACGCATCACCGGTGTGCCGGGATCGCCGGTCAGCACGGCGTCGGGCAGAAGGCGGTGCGCCTGACCCAAGGTCATCATTGGTGCGCTCATGCGGCACCTCGCTGCATCAAGGCGGCCATGGCCTCATCCACATCACTGAAAGGAGTTTGGACGCCAGCCACTTCCTGGGTGGCCTCATGTCCCTTGCCGGCCAGCAACACCACGTCGGCGGAGCCCGCTGTGCTCACGGCGTAACGGATGGCCTCGCGACGGTCGTCGATCACGTCCACGCGATCGCGGCCAGCCACACCCGCCAGAATCTGCGACAGGATGAAAGCAGGCGATTCGCTGCGCGGGTTGTCACTGGTCAGCACGACCTGGTCGGCGTACTGCTCGGCCACGGCGCCCATCATCGGGCGCTTGACCGGATCACGGTCGCCACCACATCCGAACACGCACCACAGCTTGCCGCCGCGCGCTTCGACCACCGGGCGAAGCGCCTGCAAGGCCTTCAGCAAGGCGTCCGGCGTGTGGGCGTAATCCACCAGCACCAAGGGCTGATGCGCCTGAGCAGGCACGAGTTGCATGCGTCCCGGCACTGGCTGCAAGCCGCTGCAGGCCTGAGCCGCATCGGCCAGCGACACGCCCCGGGCACGCAAGGCGCCGATGACCGCCAACAAGTTGGACACATTGAAACTGCCGATCACGGGCGCATGCACCACCGCGCGCGCCACGATGTCGTGCAGGGATTCGGAGCGCTCGACCACCGTGAAGCGGACACCTTGCAGCTCATAGCTCAAATACTGAGCCTCAAGACGCACAGGACCTTGCAAGCCGTAGGTCCAGACCGCCAGATGACGGCTGCGGGCATGGTCGGCCAACCCCTGTCCCATGGGATCGTCCTGGTTGATGACGGCGGCCTTCAGGCCGGGCCAGTCGAACAAGGCGCGCTTGGCCAGCCAGTAGGCTTCCATGCTCTCGTGGTAGTCGAGGTGGTCTTGCGTGAAGTTGGTGAACAGCGCGATGGCGATGTGGGTGGCGTGCAGGCGCAGCTCCTCGATGCCGATCGACGAGGCCTCGATGGCCGCAGCCTGCAGACCTTGATCGACAAAGCGTCGGAAGGTGGCGTGCAACGTGATGGGATCAGGCGTGGTCAGGCCGGTGGACACCACGGCACCCACTTCGCCAACGCCCAGGGTGCCGACGACACCGCAGGGACACCCCAGAGCAGACAGGGCTTGCGCCGTCCACCACGAGGTCGAGGTCTTGCCATTGGTGCCGGTGACGGCCACCACCTGCA
>CAYOJR010000014.1:9929-24055 GCA_964404335.1 uncultured Aquabacterium sp. | reverse complement strand
TCAGCATGTTGATGATGCCTCGGTAGTTCATGTCGCAGTGGTACCAGTGGTTCATCGCTGCACCGATGATGACCATGGACTTGCCCTTGGTCTTGTCGGCGTTCTCAGCAAACTGGCGTGCCACGGTCAGCACCTGCTCACGCGGTGCGCCGGTGATCTGTTCCTGCCAGGCAGGTGTGTAAGGCACGTTGTCGTCGAACGACTTGGCACCATCGTCCACCAGCTGACCTTGGGCATTCTTCAGGCCACGGAACACACCGTAGCTGGCAACCTGCAGGTCGAACACGGTGGCCACCCACACGTCCTTCGACTGGCCATCCTTCTGGATGGTGAGGCGCTGCATGGGCACGTTGCGCAGCAGCACGTCGCCTTGCTTGTTGGACGGGAAGTTCGGGGTGTCGATGCCACCGAAATAGGGGAAAGCCACCTTGTTGACGTCGGCAGCGACCACTTCGGCCTTGCTGGCGTCTTCCAGCACCGACAGTTTCAGGCTGACCTCGGCGTTGCTCACGCCCTCTTTGGTCTCCAGGTTCCACTTGCCTTCGTCAGAGCGGCCTGCAGCCCCCCAACGGAAACCGATGGAGCCATTGGGCACCACCACGCTGCCGTCGGCGTTGTAGGCCAGGGTCTTCCACTCGGTGTTGGTGCCTTGCGCCACATCACCGACCATATCACTGGCACGCAGATAGCGGCCGGGAACCAGGGCCTTGCCAGCTGGGGTGTCCTGCTCTTCGAGCATGACCAGCATGGGCAGGTCAGTGTAGCGGCGAGCGTAGTCGTCGAAGTAGGCGCTGCGCTTGTCGAAGTAGAACTCCTTCAGGATGACATGACCCATGGCCATCGCCACAGCAGCGTCGGTACCCTGCTTCGGGTGCATCCAGATGTCGGCCAGCTTGGCAACTTCGGAGTAATCGGGCGTGACCGCCACCGTCTTCGCACCCTTGTAGCGCACTTCGGTGAAGAAGTGGGCGTCTGGCGTACGGGTCTGAGGCACGTTCGAGCCCCAGGCGATGATGTAGTTGGAGTTGTACCAGTCGGCCGATTCGGGCACGTCGGTCTGCTCACCCCAGATCTGCGGGCTCGAAGGCGGCAGGTCGCAGTACCAGTCGTAGAACGACATGCACACGCCACCAATCAGGCTGAGATAACGGCTGCCGGCAGCGTAGCTGATCATCGACATCGCAGGGATCGGCGAGAAGCCGATGATGCGGTCAGGGCCGTACTGCTTGATGGTATAGACGTTGGACGAGGCGATGATCTCGTTGACTTCGTCCCAACTTGCGCGAACGAAGCCCCCCAGGCCACGCTCCTTTTGCCAGCTGCGACGGGTATCCGGATTGCTCATCATGGCAGCCCAGGCATCCACCGGCGTCTTGGCGATGGCACGTGCTGCACGCCAGTGCTTGAGCAGGTCACCACGCACCATCGGATGCTTGACGCGGTTGGCGCTGTACAGATACCAGGAGTAGCTGGCACCGCGTGCGCAACCACGAGGCTCGTGATTGGGCAGGTCATCGCGGGTGCGGGGGTAGTCAGTTTGCTGGGTTTCCCAGGTGACGATGCCGCCCTTGACGTACACCTTCCACGAGCAGGAGCCCGTGCAGTTCACGCCGTGGGTGGAGCGCACGATCTTGTCGTGCTGCCAGCGGTTGCGGTAGGCGTCTTCCCAGGTACGGTCTTCGCCGTTGGTAACGCCGTGACCATTCGCGAACTCCTCTTTGGGTTGCGCGAAGAAGGTCAATCGGTCAAGAAAGTGACTCATGTGTTGACTCCTGTCAGATTCACGTGTGAGAGATCAGCAAGGCTGCTCGGCACCCTTGCGGGCGTAGTACCACCAGGTGGTCACAATGCACAGCAGGTAGAAGGCGATGAACACCATCAACGCCAGCTCCGGGCCGCCTGTGGCGCCGATCGAGGTGCCATAGCTCTTGGGGATGAAGAAGCCGCCGTAGGCCGCCACGGCGGCGGTAAAGCCCAGCACAGCGGCCGCTTCGGTGTTCGCTTCCTTGATGGCGGCGTTCATGCCGGCCTCATCGTTGCGCTTGACGCAGCTGGTCTTCAGGTTCAGGAAGATCACCGGGATCATGCGGAAGGTCGAGCCGTTGCCAATACCCGTGGTCAGGAACAGCACCAGGAACATCAGGAAGAAGCCGGTGAAGTTGCCTTCAGCGGGGCCGATGGACAAGGCGTAGGCGCTGCCGGTGCCCTTGGGCAGGAAGAACAGCACACCGACCACGGCGAGAGCCATGACGATGAAGTTCCAGAAGGTGACGCGGGCGCCGCCCAGCTTGTCAGACAACCAGCCACCCACCGGGCGAATGAGCGCACCGACCAGGGGACCAATCCAGGCGTAAGCCAGCGGGTTCACATTCGTGAACTGCGACTTGATCAGCAGCGGGAAGCCGGCGGCGTAACCGATGAAGGAGCCGAAGGTGCCCAAGTACAGGATGCACATCAGCCAGTTGTGCTTGCTGCGGAAGATGGCCGCTTGCGTGGCAAACGAGGCCTTGGCATCGGCGATGTCGTTCATGAAGAACCAGGCGGCCAGGCTCACAATGATGATCCAGGGCACCCACACGAAGGCGGCGTTCTGTGCCCAGATCTCGGACGACTGACCGGCCTTGTTGACGATGGTCTGCGACTCACCGCCCAGCACGCCGAACAGGCCCACCGAGATGATGATGGGGCTGAGGAACTGCACCACCGACACGCCCAGGTTGCCCAGGCCAGCGTTCACGCCCAGGGCCGAGCCCTTGCGCTCCTTCGGGAAGAAGAAGCTGATGTTGGACATGGACGACGAGAAGTTGCCGCCACCGAAGCCGCACAGCAGCGCCAGGATCAGCATCGTCGGATATGGCGTGGTGGGATCCTGAACCGCGAAGCCGATGCCGATGGCCGGGATCAGCAGCGAGGCGGTGGAGATCGCCGTCCAGCGGCGACCACCGACCAGGGGCACCATGAAGGAGTAGAAAATCCGCAGGGTGGCGCCCGACAGTGCCGGGGCCGAGGCCAGCCAGAACAACTGGTTGGTGGTGTAGTTGAAGCCCATCAGCGGCAGATTCACGGCCACCACACTCCACATCTGCCAGATGGCAAACGCGAGGAACAGCGCCGGGACCGAGATCCACAGATTGAGCTTGGCAATCGCCTGACCTTCTGCTTCCCAGAAGGCCTTGTCTTCTGGGGTCCAGACCTTCAGGGTCGTGCCCGGGCGGGCCTTGCCTGCCGAGGTTTTGGTGGTTGACATGATGTGTCCTTGAGGGAGAAATCAGGCGCGCTTGCCGACGGGAGCGTGCTGGGGCTCACCGCCCACCACGTCACGAGAGCGAACTTCGGTCATGTACATCCAGATCAGCGAGACCCAGACGACGCCGTAGAGCAACATGAAGGCGCTGGAGCGAACACCGGTGAGGTCCAGCAGGTAGCCGAACATGATCGGCAGCACGAAGCCACCCAAGCCACCAGCGAGCCCCACGATGCCGGAGATGGCGCCGATGTTGGTGGCGTAGTCATTGCTGATGTACTTGAAGACGCTGGCCTTGCCGAAGGCCCACGCCACACCCAGGATGCCCATCACGATGGTGAACACGTACACATTCAAACCGATGTGATAGGTCTGCGGACCACTGACGGTCTGGATGGTGAAGTCAGTCTGCGGATAGCTCAGGATGAACAGACAGATCCAGCTCACCCACATGACCCACCAGGTCACCTTGTGCGCACCGTGCTTGTCGGACAGGTAACCACCGATCGCGCGCAGCACGCCACCCGGCAAGGAGAAGCAGGCCGCCAACAAAGCCGCCACACGGATGTCCAGGCCATATTCGCCCACGTAGTACTGCACCATCCACAAGGCCAGTGCCACGTAGCCACCGAACACGATGGAGTAGTACTGGCAGTACTTGAGCACCCTCGGATCCTTCAGGGCCTTCATTTGGGCCATGAAGCCGCCCTTGCTGGCGGGCACCAGATGCTTGGGGTCATGCGCGCTGCCGAACCAGAAAATCAGTGCGGTACCCAGCATGATGGCGGCGTACACCTTGGGCACCATCGCCCAACCTGCGGCAACCAGAATCAGCGGCGCAACGAACTTGTTGACCGCCGCCCCTGAGTTGCCGGCGCCGAACACGCCCATGGCGAAACCCTGCTGATCCTTCGGGAACCAGCGCGCGACATAAGGCGTACCCACCGAGAACGAACCGCCCGCCAAGCCGACGAACAAGCCCAATACCAGGAAGTGCCAGTACGCCGTGGCGTAGCTCATCATGAAGATGGCCGGCACGCACAGCAGCATGATGACGAACAGCACGATGCGGCCGCCAAATCGATCGGTCCAGATGCCCAGTGGCACACGCACGAGCGAACCCGTGAGAACCGGCATGGCAGTCAGAAGGCCAAACTGGGTGCCAGACAGCCCCAGCTCCTTCTTGAGCGGGATGCCGATCACCCCGAACATCATCCACACCATGAAGCACACCGTGAAAGCGAGTGTGCTGACGATCAGTACCGAAACCGCTCGACCCTTGTTGCTTGCAGACATGGAATGTTCTCCTTTTTCCATGCCTGCCAGTGTGGGAATTTCAGATCAAAAAGCCCATCCTTCTCAAGGTGAATTCACCTGCTGCAGAAGAACGATGACGCGTCATCAGCGTCACCCTCGCCTCGTTCCAAAGACGTAGCCCACCACAATGTTTGATCTGAATCAGAGCAAAAGTGACGACTCTTGCGCGCCAAATTCATGCGCCCCGAGTGGTCGCATAGACCGCAGCCTGCACGCGAGATGTGAGGTTCAACTTGCGCAAAATATGCTGCACATGAATCTTGACGGTGGTCTCCGCAATGTCCAAGGTACGAGCGATTTCCTTGTTGCTGACTCCCCGCGCGATTTCACGCAAGATGTCGCGCTCGCGCGGTGAGAGCCTGGCCACGCCGGGATCAGTTTCCTGCACCACGGGTTGATCCGGCACCACAGGTGCAACCGCATCGGCACTGACGGAGGGGGGCGCGACAGGCTCCGCATCAGCCCCGCTGATCACGGCCTGCCGATAGGCCGCCACCAGCTTGCTCGTCATTTCGGGCGACACAACGGACTCCCCTTTGAACACACGCACGATCGCGCTGGCGAGTTCATCACCCTCCACGGTTTTAAGCAGATAGCCCGCCGCACCACGCGACAAAGCCTGAGCGAGATCATCGGCATCTTCACTCACGGTCAACATCACAATGCGGGTGCGCGGCAAAGCTGCACACAACTGAGGCAAAGCCTCAACACCGTGCACCCCTGGCAAATGGTTGTCCAGCAGGATCACCTCGGGATGATGCTGTTGGCCCAGCTTCAAGGCCTCGCCAGCATCACCTGCCTCGGCAACCACACTCAAACGGGCATCACGCGACAGCAGGGCAATGAGCCCTCGGCGAAACAGAGTGTGGTCGTCAACGACCAGCAAACGGATCTGAGTTGTTGCGTCGTTCATATCGGGGTGAAAGAAAAGGTGGAACGGGCCATTTCGCCAAGTGTTTGACCCATGGGCTGCAAACGCAAGGTGACGCGTGTGCCTGAGTTATCCGAGAAAAATTCCAGTGTTGCACCGATGCGCTGCGCACGCTCACGCATGATGCGCAGCCCCACATGCGTGGCATCCGGTGGACCAGCGGAGACATCGAAACCCTTGCCGTTGTCTCTGACGCTGACGCTCCATACAGGTTGCGCATGCACGTCCACCCAGACCTGGGTCGCGCACGCGTGCTTGCGGACGTTCGACAGCGCCTCCTGCACGATGTGCAGCACCTGAACCTGAATATCGGGAGGCAGAGGCAAACCGTGCCCGTGAATGCTCAAATGAGTGGCAATGCGCGACTGGTGTTCGAGCTTGGACAAGGTTTCCCGCAACGCTGGCTCCATGTCCTCTGTGTGCGTACGCACGCGGAAATGCAAGAGCAATTCACGCACATCGGCATAGCTTTCACGCACACCGGCATCCAGCTCGTTCATCGTTGCATCCACTGCGTCGCGGTCCTGTCTCGCCATCGCATCTCTCAGCAATTGCATTTGGATCTTGAGGAATGCCAGGGACTGAGCAATGGAGTCGTGCAGTTCCTGCGCCAAGAGTTGGCGCTCATTGGAAACGGCGGCTTCACGGCTGATCGCTGCCACGCGCAGGCTTTCCATGGCCCCTGCCAGGTGATTGGCCAGGGTTTCGAACAAGCCACGCTCTTCATCCTTGAGAACCGGCGTGCCCCGGTAGAACAACTCGATCTCACCCAGCACGCGGTGATGCAAACCCAGGGGCACCGTGACGAGCGTGTCGTAGCCGGCATTGGCACAATGTTGGTGCATTTGCCGACCGGAACACTCCTGCAACTTCTTGGCTGCGTCCATGATCGGAATCACCCGCAACGCCGGTGCAACGCCGGGCTGCGTCTTGCTGCCACACAGACAATCGCCTGACAGCACACACTGCTCTTCTTGTGCCATGACTTGGGGCAGGCAGTCACTGGCCAGCAAGACGTAGCGCTCATTGGTCTCGTTGGACCAACGAATCGCGACCGCATCCGCGCGTGCGATGCGGCGCATCTGGCGCGCAAATCCTTGCGCCAACTCATCGAGCTTGTCGGTACTGGCGACAAAAGCGGCGACTTCGTACAGAGCCGACAGACGTTGCTGTTGCTCCTCCAGCACCGCTGTCTTCTCCTGGACTTTCCGCTCCAGATTGACGTACAAGGACTCCAGCTTGGACGCCATGCTGTTGAAGCCATCGCCAAGCGCCCCAAGCTCATCGTGCGAAGTCACCTTCACTCGCGTGGAGAAGAACCCGTTCTCCATGCGCTGCAAGGCGTTCTGCAACACCAGCACAGGCTCGATCACCAAAGACTTCAAGGCATAGAACAAAGCCAAGGAGCTCAAAATGGCAAGCACCAGCATGACCACCTGCACGGTGTGCAAGATGCCGGTCCAATACGCGAGGTGGCGCTCAATGGCCAACACCAGACCATCAATGTGGCGCACGAAACCATCCACATCAGCTGGAAATGTGCGGGGAGAAACCTCGCCTCGCGCCACCAGCGTCGCCTTGGCGCGCAGTTGCCGCCACTCTGACTTCACTTGCGCAAACTGTTGGCGAGATGCCTCATCCCAGGGCACGAACAGGGGGCGCACAGCATCCCCGACCTTGAGCAGCGCAATGCTGGCGTCAAAAGCGGACAGGCGTTGCTCGACGTCAGCGACGAAGGTGGCACGTTCGACCTCAGGCGGTTGTTGCGTCAGCGTCAACGCCAGACGGTAGCCCAGCATGCGCATGCGCCCGGCCTCGTTGACAGCAGCTGCACCTCCCACCAACTGCCAACTGACCCAGATGGTCAGGATGATCGACATGATGGCCAGGACAAAGAATGTGCCGCCCACAGCAATGAGCTTGGACGCCAGGGACATGCTCGCCATGCGGCGGCCGAGGTAGCCCGATGTGACCACTACCTCGTCGTCATCGCCCATGGCCTCAGGCGCCACGTGCTCATCTTGCTGCTCTTTTGTCACCTACGTGCCCTCTCCCACGGCGCAGCCGAGCGCTGCGGATGCATCACGCGGGATTGTCGGGTCGAAAGGCTGACCGTTGTGCAAAAAAATACAAATTGCAAGCCTGTCACCCGCCGGTTTGTGACATGAACCGCACAATTTGCTGGGGACGCTCATTGAACTCGTGGCGCTCGGGCTTCACACGAATCCCGGCATGGATCGCAGCCACCAGTTCCTCGTCGCTGGCGCCTTCGCGCATCAGGCGACCCAGCGGTACCTGATCGTTTTGCCCAAGGCAAAGATAGAGCGTGCCATCGACACCCAGGCGCACCCGATTGCACGCTTCGCAGAAATGCTGCGACATGGGTGTGATCACGCCCAAGCTCATTTGGCGGTCAGGCGTACACCAGTAGCGAGCCGGGCCGGCCCCGTGCCCCTTGATTTCCGGCAGCAGACCGTGTTGCAAGGCCAAACGCTCGCCCAGGGTGCTGAGATCGACGCCCTGTGTGGCCCGCCCGGTGTCCCCCACAGGCATGGGCTCGATCAGGCGCAAGACAAAACCATGTTCAATGGCAAAGGCCACCATGCGCTGCACCTCGTCGAGGTTGACATCCGCCTGCACGACCATGTTGAGCTTGATCGGCTTGAAACCGACTTCGCGAGCGGCACGCAAGCCATCGAGCACGTCGGAAAGGCAGTCACGCCCGGTGATGCGGGCAAAGCAGTCAGCGTCGAGCGAGTCAAGGCTGATGTTGAGGCGATGCACCCCCGCCTCACGCAAGCCCGGCGCGTGTCGGGCAAGTTGGGTGCCATTGCTGGAGACGGACAGGTCGTGCAGGCCAGGCAAAGCGGCAATCTGGCGTGCCAGGTCGGTAACGCCCCGGCGCAGCAAGGGCTCACCGCCTGTCAAGCGAACCTTGGAGACGCCCAAACCCACAAACAGCCCTACCAGGCGGCTCATTTCGTCATGCCGGAGCCAGTGGGCAGGCTCTTCGAAACCTTTGAAGCCTTTGGGCAGGCAATAGGTGCATCGCAGGTCACACCGATCAGTGACCGATACCCGCAGGTAGTCAATGCGGCGCTGGAACGAATCAATCAGACGGGTCATGGTGTGGAACTCGTTGGTCGCCCAGATGGACAGACGGGAGCTTGGTGCCACTCTAGGTACTGAGCACCATTTTGCCTATCCATCAGAAGGATTAGTCCGTTGTGGACATTGGTGGGAACTCAGAACGTGCTATCAATACGGCATGCGACCTCTTCTTCAGCCCGTAGCCCCCAGCATCGACGACCCGATCGAATTGTTGCGGGCCTGTCATGACAAGGTTCGGCGTTTTGCTGGCCTGGCCTTGCGCCTGCGCGATCATCTGGCAGCCAAAGGAGCAGATGAACAGGCGCAGGAAGCGGCAAAGTCCATCCTGCGCTATTTCGACATGGCAGCCCCACTGCACCACGAGGACGAGGATCTCGACCTGTTTCCGGCGTTGCGCACGCTGGGTGATGCGGATCTGACGGCCTCCATTGGCGCGTTGGAGGCAGAGCATGACAGCCTGGGACACCTGTGGCGTGCCGTGAGGCCATGGTTGACGGCCACGGCGACGGGCCAGGCATGTGAGGCTCCGGTCGAGGTTGACGAGTTTGCCGTGGCCTACCCCAGACATGCGGGACGAGAAGAGGCGGAGATCTACCCAGCGGCTGCCAGGTTGAGCTCGGTTCAATTGCGCCAGATCAGTGATGCGATGGTGCGACGGCGCACACCGGCTGACTGATCCATGCATGAGAGGCATGCGTGACCTCTCGTTTTCCGCATATGGCAGTGAGTGAGGGGGCAACGTATGATGTCCAGACCCCCTGAGTGAGGGGGCGCAGGTTGGTCCATGTCGTCTCCCGCACCGAAATCGCTGATTCTCAATCTGATGCGCGCAGCGGAGGGTCGTCCCGTGACGGCCGCCGATGCCGTGACTTCGGCGGCACTGTTTGGCATCCGCGAGAACAGTGTGCGTGTCACCTTGGTGCGCTTGGCTGCTGCTGGCCTGATTGAGTCAGCGGGCAGAGGCACTTACAGATTAGGCCCTCAGGCCACAGACCTGGCCCACGATCTGTCGGGCTGGCGTCACAGCGAAGAGCGTGTCACCGACTGGTCAGGCGCATGGCTCATGGTGAGCACAGGTGCCTTGGGCCGCAGCGACCGTGTGGCCCTGCGTCGGCGTGATCGTGCATTGGCGTTGCTCGGGTTCAAGGCGCTGGACAACAGTCTGTACGTGCGGCCCGACAATCTGAAGGGCCACGCTGCGGTCGCGCGAGAGCGACTGCACCGACTGGGACTGGAGAACTCGGCGCCAGTGTTCATCGCCACCGACCTTGATGCCGATCTGGATGCGCAGGCGCGTGGGCTGTGGCAGGGGCAGGCTCTGACCGACGCTTACATTCAGACGCGCCAGAAGCTCGAGAGATGGCTGAGTCGTTGGCAGGAGCTTGAGCTGGATGTGGCTGCACGCGAGTGCTATTTGCTGGGCAACGAGTCCATCCGACAGCTGATTTTCGACCCGCTGCTGCCTGACCCGCTGGTAGACCAGCAGGTGCGACGGGACTTCACTCAGTGCGTGTTGGCGTTTGACGAAATCGGGCATCAGATCTGGCGTCGACTGCTGCCCTCCATGAGCCTGTGAGCATCAGCTGGACATGAGAACCGAGGTGGCATCGGTGAACAACTTGACGCCCATGCGCTACCGCAGTAAAAGAAAGCATCTGTCAAGCACAGGAGGTGCCGAGATGGAAAAAGCTGTTCACACCCTCACCGACCTGTTCCGCCAACTGGGTTTGCCTGATACGCGTGCCGACGTGTCACGTTTCATTGCAGTGCATCGCCCCCTGCCGCCGGAAGTGGCATTGCCAGAGGCCTCGTTCTGGAGGCCGGAGCAGGCCCGTTTTCTGCGCGAGGAGTTGCAGGAAGATGCCGACTGGGCCGAGTTGATCGACACGCTGGATGCCAGCCTGCGCCACCCAGGACCTCAACCCGGAACGCCCTACCCTCACTCGCCCTGAGTCGGTGCGGCTGACATCCCCCCGCCCAGGGCCTGATACAGCGTGGCCAGGGCGTTGAAGCGGTTGAGGCGGTTTTGCGCCAGACTGTTCTCGGCCTGGCGTCGGGTTTCCTGTGCGTCCAGCCAGGTTTTGAGGGCCGTCGCGCCCGCGCGGTAGCGAGCTTCAGCCAGCCGCTCGGAGGTCTGGGCGGCTTTGAGCGCTTCGGTCAGGTGTTCGCCCTGTGTTTCGTATTGCACCCGCGCCGACAAGGCATCTTCCACATCGGCCAGCGCCTGGTACCAGGTCTGACGGTAGCCACGTACGGCGATCTCGTGGTCGGCCTCGGAAATCGCCACGCTGCGTGACATGTCACGCCATTGCACGAAGGGCAGCAGCAGCCCTGCGCCCAGGGTGCCAATCGGGTCGCGCAGCACATCGGACAAAGCGCTGCTGCTGCCGCCCACGCTGCCGGTCAGGGTCAGCGCTGGGTAGAAGCTGGCGCGGGTGGCGTCCACATTGACCAAGCTCTTGCGCAGACGCAGCTCGGCGGCGCGCAGATCGGGGCGGCGGTTGAGCATCGACGCAGGCAGTCCGGCCGCCACGGTGGGCAAGGCACCCTCGGGCAGGCGCACGGCCTCGTTGAGGGCGACACCGGGTGGGCCGTCAAACAAGATGGCCAGTGCATTGCGCGCCTGCACGCGCTGTTGCAGCCACTGCGTGTGGTTGGCCTCCTGGGCCGCCAGGGCCTGCGTGGCCTGCGCCACTTCCAGGCCCGACACACTGCCGGCTCGGTACTGCCCCTGCACCAGTTGCAGGGTCTGGCGGGCGTAGGCGATGCTTTGCTCGCTGGCCGCGACACGCTGGTTCAGATAGGCCACCTGCCAGTACTGGCTCGCCACCGTGCCCACCAGGGTCATGGCAGCAGCCTGGCGGTCCTGCTCGGTGGCCTGGGCTTCCCACTCGGCGGCGTCACGCAGCGAGCCGAGTCGGTTCCACAGGTCCACCTCCCAACTTGCGCTCGCGGTAACGGAATGGGTGCGCGTTGTGGGGCCACCGTCGATCGCTTGAGAGGCCCTGGTGTTGGCACCCACACTGACGCTGGGCAACCGCTCACTGGCCGCCTGCCCAGCCAACAGCTGTGCCTTGCGTACCTTGATGGCCGCCTGCGCCAGGTTGTTGTTGCGTGCCAGCGCCTGCTCGATCAGTTGTGTCAGGTGCGGGTCGTTCAACTCCGGCCACCAGGGGCTGAGGGTGGCCGTGGCGCTCTGCGTGGCCCCTTCCCCCTGCTGCCACGCACCCGGCACCTGCAGGCCGACTGGGGGCACATCGCCGCGCGTGGCGCAGCCGCTCAAAACCAGCGCCGCCACCAGGGCGAGCAAGGCAGGCGGGGTATGGCGCCAAGTGGTGTGCTTGTTCTTCTGTACTGAGGTCATGGTCATGTTCTTCATCGCCCGGTTCAGTGCGGGCTCACTGACGCGACAAGGCATCAACGGGATCCAGTCCGGCTGCATTGCGTGCCGGCAGGAAGCCGAACACCACGCCGATCAACGACGACACGCCAAAGGCCGCCACGATGGAGGTCACGGAATACACCATGCGGAAGTTGCCCCCGATCTGGTCAAACACCGCACCGATGCCCAGCGCCAGGCCAATTCCGAGGATGCCGCCCAGCAGGCACACCAGCACGGCCTCGATGAGGAACTGCCGCAGGATGTCGCTCTGGCGCGCGCCCACCGCCATGCGCACCCCAATCTCCTGGGTGCGCTCGGTCACCGACACCAGCATGATGTTCATCACGCCGATGCCGCCGACGATCAGCGAGATCACGGCAATCGACGAGATCAGCAGCGTCATGGTCTGTGTGGTGCTTTCAATGGTCTGGCGGATGCTGTCGCTGTTGCGCACGAAGAAGTCCTTCGTGCCGTGGCGCTGGGTCAGCAGCTTGACGATACCCTGCTCGGCCGCCGCCGACGGTGCCGTGTCACTGATGCGCACCGTGATGCTGCGCAGGTGTTGCTGCCCCAGCATGCGTCGCATCACCGTGGTGTAGGGCACCCACACGTTCAGGTTGTCGCTGACCATGAAGCCGCTCTCCTGGGGCGCGGTCACGCCCACCACGCGCACTGGCACACTGCCCAGAAAGATCACCTCGCCCACCGGGTTCTCATCCGGCTTGAACAAAGCCTTGGCCGTGTTCGGGTCGATCACCGCCTCCTGGGTCTGGCGGCGCACGCCGCTGCCATCAAACGCCTGCCCTTTGGCCAGGGTGTAGCCCTTGACGCGGAAGAACTGGTCACCCACACCGTTGATGTTGGCCGTGGCCTCCACATTGCCCCGGCGCAGGGTCACACTGGTGTTCACACTGGGGGTGGCGCTGTCCACGAAGTTGAGGTTGGCCAGGGCATCTGCGTCAGCGGGCACCAAGGTGCGAATGCGTGAGGCTGTGCGATCCCCAAAGTTTTGCCCGGGGAAGACGTCGATGGTGTTCGTCCCCATGGCGCTGATGTCCTTGAGGATGCGCTGGCGCGAGCCCTCACCCAGGGCCACCATCGACACCACCGAGGCAATGCCAATGATGATGCCCAACATGGTCAGCAGCGTGCGCAGACGGTGCCCCGCCATCGCGCGCAAGGCCATGGTGAAGGCTTCGGTGAAGCGGTCCCAGTTGGCGCGCCAGGGGTGGGGTGCGGTCTGCGTGCGTTCGCGCCTGACGGGGCTCGGCTGATCGCCCTCGGCCTGACGCCGGTCGGACACCACCTCGCCGTCCGACACCTCGATGATGCGCTGTGCGTGGATCGCCACCTTGGGGTCGTGGGTCACGATGATGACCGTGTGCCCGTCGGCGTGCAGCTCACGCAAGATGCGCATCACCTCGTCACCACTGGCCGTGTCGAGCGCGCCCGTGGGTTCGTCGGCCAGGATGACGTCGCCGCCATTCATCAGGGCGCGCGCAATGCTGACGCGCTGCTGCTGGCCACCCGACAGTTGCCCCGGCTTGTGCTCGATGCGATCCCCCAGGCCCAGGCGGCCCAGCAGGGCGGCGGCACGGGTGTGGCGGTCGGTGGTGTTGTGCCCCGCGTAGATGGCGGGAATCTCGACGTTGCCCAAGGCGCTGAGATCGCTCAGCAGGTGGTAGCGCTGAAAGATGAAGCCGAAGTGCTCGCGACGCAGGCGTGCCAGCTCGTCGGGCGGCAGGTCGCCCGTGGGCTGGCCTGCCACCTTGTAGATGCCTCGGGTGGGCCGGTCCAGGCAACCGAGGATGTTCATCAAGGTGGACTTGCCCGAACCCGAAGCGCCGATGATGGCGACCATCTCACCAGCTTCGATGCGCAGGTTGACGCCCTTGAGCACGGCCACCGTGCCCTCGCCGGACGGGAATTCCCGCCACAGGTCCTGCACTTCCAGCAAGGCGGGTTGTGTGTTGTGTGCCATGGACTGCTTGTCACGCATGGGGTCAGAACATCCGTGGCACACGGCCGGCGCCAGCACCACCAGGTCCATTGGCGCCGCCCTCACCCACCACCACCTTCTCGCCGGCCTTCAGGCCTTCGAGCACCTGGGCCTGCACACGGTTGTTCAGCCCCACTTTGAC
>CAYOJR010000014.1:4823-9829 GCA_964404335.1 uncultured Aquabacterium sp. | reverse complement strand
GTGTAGCCCAGGTTGACCCGTGCGGTGTCCACCGAAATGTTGGACTGGCGGATCTGCGCATCCAGGGCGGCGATCTCCGCGCGGGTGGTGGCCAGCGTGGCCTCGGCGTCATCCAGATCGGCCTTGGAACCGGCATCGAGCTGGAACAGATCCTTCTTACGCTGATAGTTCAGCTCGGCCTGGCGCAACTGCGCCTGACGGGCCTGACGCTGGGCGCTCAGCAGCGACACCTGGGCTTCGGCATTGCGCAGGGTGTTGGCCTGCGTGGTGGAGTCGATTTCGGCCACCAACTGTCCCTTGGTCACCCGATCACCCAGCGCCACGTGCAGGCGCTTGATCTGACCGGACACCTGGGCGCCCACACTCACCTCTTGCGAGGCTTCGATGGTGCCGCTGGCGAGCACGGTATCCTCGATGTCATCGACAGTCACATCGGCCGTGATGACCTGGGGCGCACTGGGCGGCTTGAAGTACACCGACTTGATGCCCCAGCCTGCAGCGACCACCAGGCCCAGCCCCACCGCCAGGCGCCAGCCTGACAACCATTGTTTGCGCTTGATTGTGCTCATGTTCACAGTGTCCTGATGGACGGTGTCTCAACTGCGCGCCGTCCGTAAAGGAAATGTAAAGTCAAACCCATGAATGCCGTCACCCTCATCACCGGCGCCAGCCAAGGTATTGGCGCAGCCACCGCACGCCTGCTGGCCAAGCAAGGCCACGCACTGCTCATCCACTACGCCCACCGAGCCGATCTGGCCCAGGCCGTGGCCGATGAGTGCCTGCAACTCGGCGCACCACGCGCCATCATTGCCCAGGCTGACATGGCCTCAGAAGCGGACATCCTGCAGTTGTTCGCCACGGCCGATGCGACTCTGCCACCGCTGACGGGCGTGGTGAACAACGCCGGCATCATCGACCGGACCTCGCGGCTCGACGAGATGAGCGCCGAACGCATGACGCGCATGCTGTCGGTCAATGTGGTCGGCCCGATGCTGTGCGCACGCGAGGCCGTCAAACGCATGTCCAGCCGGCATGGCGGGCGCGGCGGGGTGATTGTCAATGTGTCGAGCAGCGCGGTGCGCACCGGCTCGCCTGCACTGTATGTGGACTACGCCGCCAGCAAGGGTGCGATCGACGTGTTCACCAACGGGCTGGCCAAGGAGGTGGCGGGCGAAGGCGTGCGTGTGTGTGCGGTGCGTCCCGGCATCACGGCCACAGCCATCCACGCCACAGGCGGAGAACCAGATCGGGCCGACCGCCTCGGGCCCACGCTGCCCATGGGGCGTGCGGCTCACCCCGAAGAGGTGGCTCAAGCCATCGCCTGGTTGCTATCGGATGCGGCCAGCTATACCGCTGGCGCCATTGTGGATGTGACCGGAGGACGGTGATGCGGCCTGCTTTGCCCACCGACACGCGCAAGCCTCTGTCACGCTTCACGGTATCACCTTGAAGTGAGGGGTGCGCCTGACCCGCTGTCATCAGGCTTTCACACTCACGGCACACACTGCATGCTGCTCCGGATCGGTCACCCTGTGACATGAAGCCGGAGGGAGCAAAGCCTGCCTGGACTCGCTGGTCACCACAGTTCGGGCATCGCCTACCCCCCGATCAGAGACAGTGCCAGCGCGACACGCGCCTGAGCCGCTGTCAGATGCGGCACAGCGGGCCACTCGTCGCCATCACGCACCAAGACGCCCCCCCTGCCGACACGACTGCTGCGCCAGACGGTCACACCCTGTCGCGTCGCTTCACGCAATGCCTCGCCCAAACCGTGATGCACGGTGCCATGCCCCGTGCCGGCCACCACGATGCCCCGCAGTGGACGCTCGGTCGCTGTGGCGCAAGACAGCATGGCGCGCACGACCCAGCCATCGGCATCGGCATGGCTGCACACGATCTCGACGCGAGGCGGCTCTGCGTTCAAACACGCCCACCCCTTCGCCCCACAGGCAGGCCAGACAGCAGGCCAGTCTGCATCTACCACCCTGCGGCTCTCAGGCCCATCAACAGGCCAGCACAAGAGCGGCTCCGCCCCGCCGCCATCGAACGCATCCAGATCATGGCTGTGTGCCTTGCGCACCTGCGCACCTGACCATGCGCGCCCATGCAGCACGGCCACGACACCGCCGAGACTTCGCTGCGCAGCCGCGCTCACGACCTGGACCGCATCACCGAGATTACCCGGACCATCGGCATCAGGCGCGGTGGCCGGGCGCATTGCCGCAGTCAGGACCACCGGCTTGACACCATCATGCAGCGCCTGCAGGAGCCAGGCCGTTTCTTCCAAGGTGTCGGTACCGTGGGTGATGACCACCCCCGCGACATCCTCACGCGCCAGATGGTGCCTCAGTGCCTGACCCAGCTGGCGCCAGATCTGCCAGCCCATGTCCTTGCTATCGATCTGCGCCAGCTGAACGGCGTCGAGCGGCACACCTTGCAAGGAGGGCACCGCTTCGAGCAGTTGCGCCACAGACAGCTGCGCGGCCTGATACGCCCAGGCACGGGCCGGGTCGTGTCCGGTCCCGGCAATGGTGCCGCCGGTGCCGAGAATCACCACTTTTTGCATTGTCGCCTCTCGTCCACACACTCATCGCACAAAACACTGGACAAACAAACAGCCCTGTATAAAATGACAGGCAAGGTTCAAGGTCGACACCCGCCGGTCACCCACAGTTCAAGGCCCGACACACGATGACGAACGATAAACCCAAACTCACGCCTCGCCAGCAGCAGATTTTCGAGCTGATCCAGCGGGCCATCGCCAAAACCGGTGCCCCCCCCACACGCGCCGAAATCGCGGCCGAGCTGGGTTTTCGCTCTGCCAATGCGGCCGAAGAACATCTGCAAGCCCTGGCTCGCAAAGGTGTGATCGAACTCGTGGGCGGCACTTCGCGAGGCATTCGCCTGAAAGCCGGCACCTTGCGCACCGTGAACGAAACCCGCAAGCGGGGCGAAACTGAGCCTTCGGGCATGCCCTTCAACCTGCACCTGCCGGGTCTGGAGCAGTTGGTGCTGCCTCTGGTCGGGCGTGTGGCCGCCGGTCACCCCATTCTGGCGCAGGAGCACATTGAGCAAAGTTATGCCGTCGAACCCAGTCTGTTTGCCAAGCGCCCCGACTATCTCCTGCGTGTACGCGGCATGAGCATGAAAGACGCAGGCATCCTCGATGGTGACCTGCTGGCGGTGGCGCGTGCCCGTGAGGCACGCAATGGGCAGATCGTGGTAGCACGACTGGGCGACGAAGTCACGGTCAAGCGCTTCCAGCGCACGCCACAGGGCATCACCCTGCTGCCCGAGAACCCCGATTTCGAACCGATTGTGGTTTCACCTGATCACCCCGAGTTCGAACTCGAAGGCTTGGCGGTGGGCCTGATTCGCAATCAACCGCTAGGCTAGCCCAATTTTTCCCTCACCGCGCGGGTGGCGGGCATTCGCATCATCAGGCCGATGGTGCAATCCCGCGTGGTGATCCTTCACTGGAATCCTGCCGAACTTCAACGCTGTTTTTCAGGAGTTCATCATGATTCATCACCTGGCCCGTGCTTTCCATGTCCGCGACATCGCCTTGGCGGGCGTACCGTCCACCGAGAGAGAGCACCCGACGCAGGCACCGGCCTCACGTCCGATCAAGCCCCGCCCCATCACGCCCTGGAGCGTGCCACAAGCCAGCACCAGTGGTGTCCGCGCCAAGGTGCTTGCCTTGCACGCCGGTCCTGCCAACGCATCGCGGGTGCGCATCAGCACCGACCCCAGCGATGCACGCCGCACGGTGATTGCCGGACGCTTTGCAGAGGTCTGCGCCGCACTCGATCGCATGGTGCGAGAGCAAGAAGCCGCCGCTTGAGCGCATAAAAAACATCCCGCCGGCATGGCTGCTCGACGGGATGAGACGCATCCACACTGCCTTGTCTGGCAACCCGGCGCCATGCGCCGGGATCGTGGCATCAGCCCATGTGCAAGCCACCGTTGACCGAGAAGTCAGCCCCCGTGGCAAAGCCGGCTTCATCGCTGGCCACCCAAGACACCATCGAGGCAATTTCATCCGGCGTGCCCAAGCGCTTCACGGGGATGGTGGCCACGATCTTGTCGAGCACATCCTGACGGATCGAGCGCACCATGTCCGTGCCGATGTAGCCGGGCGACACGGTGTTAACCGTCACGCCCTTGTTGGCCACCTCTTGCGCCAAGGCCATGGTGAACCCGTGCATGCCCGCCTTGGCAGCCGAGTAGTTGGTCTGCCCAAACTGGCCCTTTTCACCGTTGACCGAACTGATGTTGACGATGCGCCCCCAGCCACGGTCCACCATGTCGTCGATCACCTGCTTGGTGACGTTGAACATGCTGTCCAGGTTGGTGCTGATCACGGCGTCCCAGTCGGCCTTGCTCATCTTGCGGAACATGCCATCGCGGGTGATGCCCGCGTTGTTCACCAGGATATCGATCGGACCATGCTCGGCCTTGGTTTTCTGGAACGCTTCGACCGTCGAATCCCAGTCGGACACATTGCCAACCGAGGCATAGAAGTTGTAGCCGAGCGCCTTCTGCTCGTCCAGCCACTTCGTGAAGTCACGGCTGGGACCGCAGCCGGCGATCACCTTGTAGCCGTCGCGGTGCAGGCGTTGGCAGATGGCCGTCCCGATGCCACCCATACCGCCGGTGACGTAGGCAACTTTCTGAGTCATGGTGTGCTCCTCTTTGTGTGAGTAATCAACTGATTCCGCGCCTCAGCGCTCGATGGTCAAAGCAACGCCCATGCCACCGCCGATGCACAGCGAGGCGATGCCCTTCTTGGCGTCGCGACGTGCCATCTCGTGCAGCAGGGTCACCAGGATGCGACAACCCGATGCACCGATGGGGTGACCGATCGCGATGGCGCCGCCGTTGACGTTCACCTTGCTGGTGTCCCAGCCCATTTCCTTGTGCACGGCACAGGCTTGCGCGGCAAAGGCTTCGTTGATCTCCAGCAGGTCGAGCTCGGAAGCCTGCCAGCCGGCACGCTCCAGCGC
>CAYOJR010000014.1:0-4723 GCA_964404335.1 uncultured Aquabacterium sp. | reverse complement strand
GGCACGATCTCGTCCTTGAACTTGCCGGCGTCTTGCGCGGCCGCAGCCTTTTGCTGCGACGCCAGAGCCAGCGCGTCCTGCTCTTCGCGGCTGATGCCGTATTGCTTGGCCACGTTCTCGGCAGTGATGCCCATGTGGTACTGGTTGTAGACGTCCCACAGACCATCGTTGATCATGGAGTCCACCATCTGCCAGTTGCCCATGCGCTGACCATCGCGGGAATTGGGCACCACATGGGGTGACAGGCTCATGTTCTCCTGGCCACCGGCGATCACGATCTCGGCGTCGCCATCACGGATGGCTTGAATGCCCAGCATCACCGCCTTGAGGCCGGAACCGCAGACCTTGTTGATGGTCATGGCGGGCACGCCTTGCGGCAAGCCAGCCTTGATCACAGCTTGGCGGGCCGGGTTTTGGCCACAGCCAGCGGTCAGCACCTGACCGAGGATGACTTCGCTGATCTGGTCGCCCGTGAGCCCTGTGCGGCGCAACAAGTCCTTGATCACCACAGCGCCCAGTTCACTGGCCGGGGTCTTGGCCAGCGTCCCCCCAAACTTGCCCACAGCGGTTCTCGCTGCTGCAACGATGACGATGTCAGTCACGATCTTCTCCTTCAGTCAAGGTGAGCGCCCGTTGTGCGGGCGAGTTTCAGGCTTTGCGCAAAACGTATCGCCCTGGCGCCGCTTCAATCGCAGGGTACTTGCGGCTGCCCGGCTGCTTGGGTGCCGCCACCATCGGGCCAGCGTGATCGCCAAGCCACTCGGCCCACACGGTCCACCAACTGCCCGGCTTCTCTTCGGCACTGGCCAGCCAGGTGTTGGCATCGGCTGGCAACTGCTTGACCTTCGGCCCAGTCACCCAGTGGCTGCGCTTTTTCTTGGCCGGCGGGTTGATCACCCCGGCGATGTGACCGGAGGCGCCCAGCACGAAGGTGCGCGGGCCGGTCACCACCTGGGTTGAGGCATAAGCCGACTCCCAGGGCACGATGTGGTCTTCGCGCGAACCATAGATGAAGGTGGGCATGTCGAGACGACGCAGATCGAGCGGAACACCGCACACTTCCACGGCCCCGGGCTTGACCAGGTTGTTTTCCAGGTAGGTGTGACGCAGATACCAGGCGTAGTAAGGACCAGGCAGGTTGGTGCTGTCGCTGTTCCAGTAGAGCAGGTCAAACGCGGGTGGCATTTCGCCCTTGAGGTAGTTGCCCACCACGTAGTTCCACACCAGATCATTCGGGCGCAGGAAGGCAAACGTCGTGGCCAGATCGCCACCCTTCATCAGACCACCACCATTCGGGCTGTTGGCCCCAATGCTCATCTCGCGCATGCGCACGGCGGCTTCATCAATGAAGATGTCCATGATGCCGGTCTGCGAGAAATCGAGGAAGGATGTCAGCAGCGTCAGGCTGGCGATGGGCTTGCGGCCCTTGGCGGCCAGCACGGCCAGCGCCACCGCCAACATGGTGCCCCCCACGCAGAAGCCGAGCGCATTGATCTGCTCGGTGCCGACAATCTCGCGCGTGGTCTCGATGGCCTGGATGACGCCATGCTCGATGTAATCATCCCAGGTGGCCTTGGCCAGGCTGTCGTCGGGATTCACCCAGCTGACCATGAAGACCCGGTGGCCTTCGGACAGCAGGTGACGCACCACCGAGTTGTCGGGCTGCAGGTCCAGGATGTAGTACTTGTTGATGCACGGCGGCACGAACAGGAAAGGCGTGGCGTGAACCTTGTCGGTGATCGGCTTGTATTCGATCAACTGGAAGAAGCCGTTTTCGTACACGACGGTGCCGGGTGTGGTGGCAACGTTCTTGCCTACCTCGAACACGCTTTCGTCGGTCATCGACAGATGGCCCTGGCGGATGTCGCCCATCAGGTGCTGGATGCCGTGCTGGATGCTCTCACCCTTGGTCTCCACGGCCTTCTTCAAGGCTTCGGGATTGAGTGCCAGAAAGTTGCTGGGCGACATGGCCGCCGACCACTGCTGCACGGCAAAACGCACACGCTCGCGGGCCTTCTCGGCACCGTTGAGGCTGTCGGCCAGACGCTGCATGGTCTGGGCGTTGAGCAGGTACATCGAGGCCATGAAGGCGCTGACGGGGCTCTGGCTCCACTCCGGCGCGGCAAAGCGGCGATCAGACACGGTCAGGGACTCGGGCTTGGTGAGCGCCTGATTCCAGAGCTCGGTGGCACGCTGGATGTAGTCGCTCTGGATGCTCTTGAGCGCGTCGGGCTCGACCTTGAGGGTGGCGAGAGACTTCAGATCATCGCTCACGCTGTGGCCAACAGCCTCAACCGCTTGCTGCACCGGTTGCATACCCGGAACGTTCAATCCGGCCATGGGTGATTGTTGCAACCATGACTGAAACAGTGCGGGGGAGAAGCCTGGCAACTTGCTGAGTTGCGCCTGCCATTGCGCCTTCAAGGCCTCGAAGTCCACACCGGGCAGCTGAAAGGCTGCGCCCATCTGTTCAAAAGCCGAGACATGGGGGGGCGTCGAGGACGCCGTGTTCTGCGTGTCAGTCTGTGTGTCGGCCTGGGGGGTAGATTTCGCTTTTGCAGCACCGCGCGCGGCACGCTGTTTGGGGGGTACAGCCATACGTCTCCTGATTAACTGGCCACTTTTCACAAGATGATGGCCGAGTCATGTGGCGGCATTCTGACGACAGCACACTGTTGCGAAAACACCAACTCGATCCATCTTTCGATCCGCCTGGTGGTGCGGCTTGACCGATAGTCCGATCTTGCCTGCATCACCCACAGCACACCCGACATCAGGCACCCTCGTTTACCCTTGGTTTCCTGTTTTGAATTAAGCACTGTCAATGTGGATTACCGCCATCGCCTGGATGTACGTGGTTCTGATGATGAGCCTCGCCGAAGCCACCAGCCCCCAGGGTTCGGTGCTGGGTGCCGTCATCACCTTCGTGATGTATGGGGTGTGCCCGTTGGCCATCGTGCTCTATGTGATGGCCACACCAGCACGCAGGCGGGCGCGTCGCGCGCAGGAAGAGGTGCAATGGCGCGCGCAGATGGCGGCAGAGCAAAACGCTGCCGCGTCAGCACAGGCAGATGCTGGCGGCCTGCCGCCCGGTGACCGGGTCGCGTCGGAACGAAAAGAACCTTGAGGCGTTGCTGACGGTGCAATCACCGCTGGTTTGAATGCGCTGCACACCTTGGGCATGCAGGATGTCGCAGGCCAGGCCCGGCAGATCTGCCAGCCACTTGCCAGGCGAGCGCGGCACGAAGCGTGCATCGACATCTCCTGCCAGAAGAGGGTCTCGGCCGAAACCGCGTAGCACGTCAGGCCCCACTTCGAAATGATGCGGCCCGATGCAGGGGCCCAGCCAGGCCTGCAGCGCCTGCGGGGGGCACCCTGCGGCCTCGCACAGCGCACGCACGCCGGTGTGCACGATGCCCTGCCCTGCCATTTCCCCCGCGCCCGCCAGCCCGCGCCAGCCAGCGTGCAGCGCCGCCACCCCTCGCCCGTCGGGTGCGGCCAGCAGGATGGGCAGGCAGTCGGCCACCATGACGGTACAAGCCAGCCCACGCTCGGTGGTGACAGCACCATCGGCTCGGGGCTGGGGGCCACCAGGGCTCCAGCAAACGCGGTCCGGGTCAGCCAGATCGGCGCTGTGACTGAGTCGCACCACGCGGTTGCCATGCACCTGGGTCAGCCACACGGGGTCGGCATCGAGCAGGGCGGCAAATCGCGCCCGGTTGGCGGCCACCGCCTCCGGGTCGTCGCCCACATGGTCGCCCAAGTTGCAGGCGTCATAGGGAGCCCGGCTGACGCCGCCCGTGCGAGCGCTCATGAGTGTCCGCACCCGGTCACCCATCGCCACCGAGGTCCACCCAGCCGGCAATGGCGATGTCGAGGAAGTGCGGTCAGTAGGGTGCGACATGGTGCAGGCAGGTGGCGGGCCGAAGGGCCGCTATGATCCAGCCCCGATGCTACCCCGCCCTGTCTCCAGTGTTTCCAGCGCATGCCGACCGCACCGCCGCACCTCGAGCGCACGTGCGTCGCTCGCTCGTCCGACCCAAGGTTGTGTGTCAGCATCTTTGCACCGTTGGTTGCACGCCCCCGGCTCGCTCACAGCGCGTTTGCGCGCACACGGCACCGTAACGCTGCGGGTGACGCGACAAGGCCGGTTGCCCCTGTGGCCTCAGGAGCGTGAAGCCCTCGGCGTCCAGGCGGCCCATGTGCGCGAGGTGGTCTTGCTGATTGATGGCCGCCCCGCCGTGTGGGCGCGCAGCGTGACGCCGCTGACTGCCGTAAAAGGTCCGTGGAAGGCGATGAAGGGATTGGGCACGCGCCCTCTGGCCGAGTTGCTGTTCACGCACAGACGGGTTCAGCGAGATGGCCTCACGGGTGAGCGCCTGCACAAGCACTCTGCCGAGCACCAGCACATGGTGCGCGAATGGGAACGGCTGGGTCTGCCCAACGCCGGACCGGCACCGACGTGGTGCCGACGTTCGGTGTTCTGGCGCTGCGGCCAGCCGCTGCAGGTGATGGAGAGTTTTGCCCCCTGGGTGACAGCGCTGTGGACCCCGCGTTGAAGTGCGGGTAACGCCAATGTGAGGCCGCCACCACAGGGCACGCACCCGAGACTTGTTGCCCTACACTGCCAGCATGCTGTTTTCACGTCGAATCGAGCACTGTCAGGTCTGCGGTACCCCGGTGGAGCACAAGGTGCCCGCCGACGACAACCGTGAACGTGCGG
>CAYOJR010000013.1:0-24105 GCA_964404335.1 uncultured Aquabacterium sp. | reverse complement strand
GCTTGACGGTGGCTTCGATGTTGACGCCCGACAGCATGCCGTCACGGCCGATGTCAGTGTAGATGACGCCTTCGACGCCATAGTCCTCGAACTTCTTGGCCAGGTCCACGACCTCGTGACCGGAGAGCTTGCTCCAACCGTCGGTGGCGACCTTGCCGTCCTTGGCGTCGAGGCCCACGATGATGTGACCCCCGAAGGCGGTACAGGCATCGCGCAGGAAACCGGGGTTTTTGACCGCGGCGGTGCCGATGATGACGTAGCTCAGACCACCGTCGAGGTAACGCTCGATGGTGTCGAGGTCACGGATGCCGCCGCCCAGTTGCACGGGGATCTCGTCACCGACCTCTTTGAGGATCGCCTTGATGGCAGCCTGGTTGACGGGCTGGCCTACAAAGGCGCCGTTGAGGTCCACCAGGTGCAGGCGACGCGCGCCGGCATCCAGCCAGCGCCGGGCCATCGCGGCCGGGTCTTCGCCGAAGGTGGTGGAATCGTTCATGTCGCCTTGCTTGAGGCGAACACACTTGCCGTCTTTCAGGTCAATCGCAGGGATCAGCAGCATGGCTGTGGTGCGTCAGTGAGGAAGTCGTTAAAAGCCCGGGCCCGATATCAGGGCTGCCAGAGCAGGAAATTGCGATACAGGGCCAAGCCGTGCTCCGCACTCTTTTCAGGGTGGAACTGCGTGGCGAAAATATTATCCCTGGCAACGGCGCAGGTAAAGCGCACACCGTACTCGGTTTCACCCGCACTGTGTCGGGGATCGTCCACGACGGCATGGTAGCTGTGTACGAAATAGAAATAGCTGTTGTCCGGGATGCCGGCCCACACCGGGTGCGGCTGGCCGCCCCAGACGCCGTCGTGACGGGTCTGGTGCACGGTGTTCCAGCCCATCTGCGGCACCTTGTAGCGACTGCCGTCGGCCTGGGTGAGACCATCCAGTCGGAAGCGGATCACCTTGCCAGGGATGAGCCCCAGGCCAGGGGTGTCCTGCTCTTCGGAGTGGTCGAGCAGCATTTGCATGCCCACGCACACGCCCATCAGGGGCTTGTTTGCGGCAGCGTCCAGCACCGCACCGAGCAGGTCGCCGCCATGGGCGCCGCGCAATTCGGCCATGCAGTCACGCATCGCGCCCTGCCCGGGCAGCACCACGCGCTGGGCCGCGCGCACGACTGCCGGATCGTTGGTGACCACCACGTTCAAGTTCAGGTCCTGGGCAGCGTGCTCCACCGCCTGCGAGACCGACCGCAGATTGCCCATGCCGTAGTCGATGACGGCCACTGTCGAGGTCTGGCTCATGAGAGTCAAAAAGATGGCAGCAGGAGGGCGACGCTCACAGAGCGCCCTTGGTCGAGGGGATCACGCCGGCCATGCGGGGATCGCGTTCCAGCGCGCCGCGCAGGGCACGGGCAAAGGCCTTGAACACGGTTTCGCACTGGTGGTGGGCGTTGACGCCCTTGAGGTTGTCGATGTGCAGGGTCACGCCTGCATGGTTGACGAAACCCTGGAAGAACTCGTAGGTCAGTTGCGTGTCGAAGCCACCGATGCTGCCCGAGGTGAAGGGGATGTCGATGTGCAGACCGGGACGGCCCGAGAAGTCGATGACGACGCGCGACAGCGCTTCGTCGAGCGGCACGTAGGCGTGACCATAGCGGCGGATGCCCTTCTTGTCGCCCACGGCCTTGGCAAAGGCCTGGCCGAGGGTGATGCCAACGTCTTCCACGGTGTGGTGGCCGTCAATGTGCAGGTCGCCCACCGCGTGGATGTCCAGGTCGATCAGGCCGTGACGGGCAATCTGGTCGAGCATGTGGTCGAAGAACCCGATGCCGGTGTGCAGTTTGGCCGCACCGGTGCCGTCGAGGTTGACGCGCACGGTGATCTGGGTTTCGGCGGTATGGCGGGTGACCTCGGCCACGCGATCGGCGCTGTCAGGGGCCGACACCTGTTGGGAAGCGTTCATGCAGAAGGAGTTGTCAGGGGTTCACGCAAGATCTCGGCCAAAGCCGTCATCAAGGCATCATTTTCCGAGGGCAGGCCCACGGTCAAACGGACACAGTTTGCCAGCAATTGGTGCAGGCCGGACACATTCTTGATGAGTATCCCTCGGGACTTGAGGGCCGCAAAGGTAGCCGCCGCATCGTTGACGCGCACCAGGATCATGTTGGCCTGGCTGGGGTAGGCGTTGGCACCGGGCACGGTAGCCAGGAAAGCCAGCAGGCGCTCGCGCTCGGCCTTGATGACCTCGGCCTGACGGGCGAACTCGTCGGCATGCTCCAGCGCAAACAGCGCGGCTTCGGTGTTGAGCACGCTGATGTTGTAGGGCGGGCGCACCTTTTCGACCTGCTCGATCAGGTCGGCGCGGCCCATCATGTAGCCGAGGCGGACGCCAGCCAAGCCAAACTTGGAGAGCGTGCGCATCAACAGCACGTGCGGATGGCGCGCCAGGCGATCAAGGTAGCTCTTGCTGGCGAAGGGTTGATAGGCCTCGTCGATGATGACCAGACCAACGCCATTGGCGCCCACGGTCTGAACGATCTGCTCAATGGCCTCGTCGTCCCACAGGTTGGCAGTGGGGTTGTTCGGGTAGGCGATGTAGGTCAGGGCCGGACGGTGTTCGCGGATCGCGGCCAGCATGGCGGGCGTGTCGAGCTCGAAATCGGCCGTCAGGGGCACGCCCACGAAGCGCAGGCCGTTTTGCCTGGCGAAGGCCTCGTACATCACAAAACCCGGCAAGGGTGCCAGGGCCACCGCGCCGGGCTGAGCACACGCCACCGACAGCAGCGAGATCAACTCGTCCGAGCCATTGCCCAACACCAAGCCGCACTCCGCCGGCACATGGGCGTGACGGCGCAAAGCGGCGTGCAGGTCTTGTTGACGGGCGCCTGGGTAGCGGTTCAGGGCCACCCGGCCCAGACGTTGGCCCAGCTCATCCTGCAGCGGGAGCGGCAGGGTGAAGGGATTCTCCATCGCGTCGAGCTTGATGTAGCCAGCGGCATCCTGCACGTGATAGGCGTGCATGGCGCGCACATCAGCGCGAAAGGTGTTCAAAAGGGTGTTGGAAGTGCTCATGAGGCCAAGGCTGAAACAGCGCGGTTAGCCCGGTTGATTATCTCACGAGGGTGTCATCCAGGCCGTCAAGCCGAACCGAGCAGACACTCCGTGCAGTTGCGACCTGAGGCTTTGGCGCGGTAGAGGGCGTGATCGGCACGATCGATGGTGCGCTCCAAGGGTTCATCGGCCAGGTGACGCGTCACCCCAGCGGAGAACGTGACCCGCAGATCCGGCACGGTCGGACTCACCTGGGTACGCGACAAAGCCAGGCCGATGCGCTCAAGCACTTGACAGGCATCGTCGCTTTCGGTGTCGGGAAACAGGACCAGAAACTCTTCCCCACCCCAACGGGCCACCTGATCGGCCCCGCGCAAACCGCCACTGAGCACCTGGGCGGTCGCGCGCAGCACTTCGTCCCCCACGGCGTGGCCGTGTTCGTCGTTGACATGCTTGAACAGATCCAGATCGATCATGGCCACACACCAAGGAAGGCCAGAGCGGTCGGCCCGGCTTTGCTCAATGTGCAAGAGCTTGTGCATGTGACGCCGGTTGAACAAGCCGGTCAACTCGTCACGGATGACCTGACCATGAAGCCTGGCCATGGCCTCGGCCAGATCACGATGGGCACGGGCAGCGCGCTCGCGCAGCAATGCAAGTTGACGCACCAGCACACAGACGCTGCTCAGGATAAGCAGCAACACACCGAAGTACAGCAGCTGCAACTCGACCACGAGCGGCTGGCCACGCTCCTGGCCGACCACGCCCAACGATGCAACACCAAAAGACAGCACCGCCAGCACACTCGCGCGCGTCATCTGCCGGAACGTGACGGTCAGCAGGGCGAACATGAGGCTGACGAAGAGCAAGATGAGGGCAATGGGTCGCCCCGGCCCACCAATGAGGTAACCCCACGCCAGCAAGACAATGCCGACCCACAATTGCACGGTCATCAAGGCTGGATCGGCAAAGCGGCGATTCCAACCCGTGCGCAACACCAGGTAGATCGCCCCCATGACCAACGCGACCACGGCGGTCAGCCATTGACAGGCCCGTGCGTTGAGCACCCCCAGCTGTGCGCCATAGTTCAGCGCCAGCAGACCAAATGCATGGTTGCTGGACATGAACAGGAAGCGCCAGATTCGCGCCCGCTGCAAGGGGTCGGACGACAGCAAGCAATTGCCCAGCCCGGCACGCGGCCCCCGCCGATGCTCAGGGTGAGTTCGCAGCGTCATGAGGAAAGCCAACACCATCGCCAGGACGATGAGCAGGCCACCCCAGGTGCCGAGTGACACCGTCTCACCGGTCATGCTGACCACCGATGCCAGAGCCACAGGAAGAACCAGTCGAGATCAGCACAGCGGCTCCCCCCGCAAAAACCATGTCAGCGCCACGACGCCATGCGCTCTTGCAACAAGAGTCAGAACGATCGCCACATGGCGCCGATGCTAATGCCATGCGTCTGGGCTGAACAGCCCCACGTACCCGGGGCGGTATCCGATCAGCTGGGAGTGCGACGGCGCAAGCGGAACTCGGCCGCCTGGGCGTGAGCCTGCAGGCCTTCACCATACGCCAATACGGCTGCGGTCTGGCCAAGCACCTGGGCACCCGCTTCGCTGACCTCAATCAGGCTGCTGCGCTTCTGGAAATCGTAGACCCCCAGGGGAGACGAAAAACGCGCGGTGCCGGAGGTGGGCAACACGTGGTTGGGGCCTGCGCAGTAATCGCCCAGCGACTCGGAGGTGTAGGCCCCCAGGAAGATGGCGCCGGCGTGACGCAGTAGCGGCTCCCAGGTGTGAGGGTCGTTGCTGCTGACTTCGAGGTGTTCTGGGGCGATGCGGTTGCTGATCTCGCAGGCTTCTTCCATGCTGCGCGTGAGGATCAGGGCGCCCCGCCCTTCCAGCGACGCGCGGATGATGTCGGCGCGCGGCATGGTGGGCAGCAGGCGGTCGATTTCCGCCTGGACCTTGGCGATGTAGCCCGCATCCGGACACAGCAGGATGCTTTGCGCCAGCTCGTCGTGCTCGGCCTGGCTGAACAGGTCCATGGCCACCCAGTCGGGCGGCGTGGTGCCATCGGCCAGCACCAGGATTTCACTGGGGCCGGCGATCATGTCGATGCCGACCTGGCCAAAGACGTGCTTCTTGGCGCTGGCCACGTAGGCGTTGCCCGGGCCGGTGATCTTGTCCACCTTGGGCACGGTGGCGGTGCCGTAAGCCAGGGCCGCCACGGCCTGCGCACCGCCGATGGTGAAGGCACGGCTGACGCCGGCCACATAGGCGGCGGCGAGCACGAGTGGATTCTTCTCGCCACGCGGCGTCGGCACGACCATGATGATCTCGGCCACGCCGGCCACGTGGGCGGGAATGGCGTTCATCAACACCGACGAGGGGTAGGCGGCCTTGCCACCGGGCACGTAGATGCCCACGCGGTCGAGCGGCGTGACCTTCTGACCCAGCAAGGTGCCGTCTTCGTCACGGTAGGACCAGCTCAGGCCACAGGCCTGCTTCTGGCGTTCGTGGTAGCTGCGCACGCGAGCAGCGGCGGCTTCCAGCGCGGTGCGCTGCTCAGCAGGCAGGCTGTCGAAGGCGGCCTTCAGCTCGGCTTGGCCAAGTTCAAGGGCCGCCATGTCCGCCACGTCGAGCGCATCGAAGCGGGCGGTGTACTCCAGCACGGCGGCATCGCCCCGTGAGCGCACATCGGCCAAGATGGCCGCCACGCGGTCTTCGATGGCCGTGTCGGTCTCGGCCGACCAATGCAGCACTTTCTGAAAGGCGGCTTCGAAGTCGGACTGGGAGGTGGCGAGGTGGCGGATCTGGACTGTCATGGTGCCTAGGATCTCAGAAATCAGGGACAGATGGGACGCCGAGGCGATGGGTTCTCGCGATCGGCGTCATAGCGCAGGCGACACACTCGGGCAGGCGCAAGCCGCACGCTCAGGCCGGGATGGCCGATTCGAACGCCTGGATCAGCGAACGGATGGCATCGCGCTTGAGCTTGAGGGCGGCCTGGTTGACCACGAGGCGCGAACTGATGTCCATGATGTGCTCCACCTCGACCAGTTTGTTGGCCTTGAGGGTGTTGCCAGTGGACACCAGGTCGACGATGGCGTCGGCCAGACCGGTCAAAGGGGCCAGCTCCATCGAGCCGTACAGCTTGATCAGGTCCACGTGCACACCCTTGTTGGCAAAGTGCTCGCGGGCGATGGTGGTGTACTTGGTGGCCACGCGGATGCGTGAACCTTGCTTGACGGCGGCGGCGTAGTCGAAGTCGGCGCGCACGGCCACACTCATGTGGCACTTGGCGATGTTGAGGTCGAGCGGCTGGTACAGGCCATCGTTGCCACCGGCGCTGCCGGCGTGCTCGATGAGGATGTCCTTGCCGGCCACGCCGATGTCGGCACCACCATAGGCCACATAGGTGGGCACGTCGGTGGCGCGCACCAGCACCACGCGCACGTCAGGACGGTTGGTGTTGAGGATGAGCTTGCGGGTCTTTTCCGGGTCTTCGGTCACCTCGATACCGGCAGCGGCCAGCAGGGGCAAGGTTTCTTCGAAGATGCGGCCTTTGGACAAGGCGAGGGTGATCATGATCAGGCGGCTCCCTTGACGCGTTCGATGTCGGCACCGATGGCGCGGAGCTTGGCTTCCATGCGGTCGTAGCCACGGTCAAGGTGGTAGATGCGGTCCACCAGAGTCTCGCCTTCCGCGACCAGCCCGGCGATCACGAGGCTGGCCGAGGCACGCAGGTCCGTGGCCATGACGGTGGCGCCCGACAGTTGGGGCACACCCGTCACGACCGCGCTGCGACCGTCCACCGTGATGTGGGCGCCCAGACGGATCAGCTCGTTGACGTGCATGAAGCGGTTTTCGAAGATGGTCTCGTGGATGATCGCGCTGCCCTCGGCCACACAGTCGAGCGCCATGAACTGGGCCTGCATGTCGGTCGGGAAAGCCGGGTACTCACTGGTGCGAAAACCGACCGCCTTCGGGCGGTCGTGGCCTGTCACGCGGATCCAGTCAGGGCCCGATTCGATGCCGACGCCGGCTTCACGCAACTTGTCGATGATCGCACCCAGGTGCTCGGCCTGCGCTTTGCGCAAGGTGACATCCCCGCCCGCAGCGCCCACGGCACACAGGAAAGTACCGGCCTCAATGCGATCGGGAATGATCTGATGGGCCTGCGCGGGCGTGAGACCATGCAGACGCTCGACGCCCTGGATGCGGATACGACTGGTACCACGGCCCTCGATTCGTGCGCCCATGGCCACCAACAGATCGACCAGGTCAGAGATCTCGGGCTCTTGCGCAGCATTTTCGAGGATGGTTTCACCTTCGGCCAGCGCGGCAGCCATCAGGAAATTCTCGGTGCCGGTCACCGTCACCATGTCGGTGGTGATGCTGGCGCCCTTCAGGCGGGTGGGCTGACCGTTGGCGTCCAAAGGGGTGCTGGCTTCGATGTAGCCATGCACCACCGTGATCTGCGCCCCCATGGCCTGCAGGCCCTTGATGTGCTGATCGACCGGGCGGGAACCGATGGCGCAGCCCCCCGGCAGCGACACGCGCGCGCGGCCGAAGCGGGCCAGCAACGGTCCGAGCACGAGGATGGACGCGCGCATGGTCTTGACCAGCTCATACGGTGCTTCGGGGTTGTTGACCCCGCCAGCATCGAGCGTGACCAAGTCGGGGTTGTCCTCGTGGCGACGGACGACCATGCCCATGTTGGCCAACAGCTTGAACGTGGTGGACACGTCCTGCAGCTGCGGCACATTGGCCAGGGTCACCGGCTCGGCGCTCAGCAAGGTGGCGCACAGGTCGGGCAAGGTGGCGTTCTTGGCGCCGGAGATCGTCACTTCGCCTTGGAGGCGACGACCGCCACGAATCAGGAGTTTGTCCATGAAACACAGAGGGCGCGATGCCCCCACCGCGGTGGGAGTCGCGCCTGAATGAAAGGTGACCGTGAAAAAACCGTGTGCCGTCGGATCAGTTCTGCGCGGCCCATTCGGCCGGCGTCAGGGTCTTCATCGACAACGCATGGATCTGTGCCCGCATTCTATCGCCGAGGGCCTCGTAAACGCGCTGGTGGCGCGCAATGCGGCTCTTGCCCTCGAACTCACTGGAAACGATGGTGGCAAAGAAATGCTGGCCGTCACCATCGACAGACAGATGGGTGCAAGGCAGGCCGGCGGCAATGTACTGCTGGACTTCGTCGGGGGTGGGGTTGGCCATGGTGCGTCTTTCGGGCGATCAGTGAAGGGCTTCAATGACGGATTTTGTAGCCGGTCTTGAGCAGGCGCAGGGCCAGCCAGCCGACCAGGGTCGTGGCCGTGCCCACGACTGCGAGACTGAGCCAGGGGCTGGCGTCGCTGACGCCAAAGAAGCCCCTGCGGAAACCGTCGATCAGGTAGAAGAAGGGGTTGAGGTGGGAGACACTGTGCCAGAACGGCGGCAGGGAATGCACTGAGTAGAACACGCCCGACAGGAAGGTCATGGGCACGATCACGAAGTTCTGGAAGGCCGCCAACTGGTCGAACTTTTCGGCCCACAGGCCGGCGATCAGACCCAGCGAACCCAGCAGCGTGCCGCCCAGCACGGCAAAGGTCAGCATCCACCACGGCTCGGCCAACCCCGGCCAGGCAAACCAGGCCGAGACGGCGAACACACCACAGCCCACCACCAGGCCGCGCACCAGCGCGGCGCCCACATAAGCCACGAACCAGGCACGGTGCGACAAGGGCGTCAACAAGATGAAGACCAGGTTGCCGGTGATCTTGCTCTGGATGAGCGAGGATGAGGCGTTGGCGAAGGCGTTTTGCAGCAGGCTCATCATCACCAGGCCGGGGATGAGGAAGCTGGTGTAGCGCACGCCCGGGAAGACCTCGACGTGTTCTTCGAGCACATGGCCGAAGATGAGCAGGTAGAGCATGCCGGTGAGCACGGGGGCACCCACAGTCTGGAAGGCCACCTTCCAGAAGCGCATGACTTCCTTGATGAACAGAGGACGAGCGCCCTCGAAAGACTGGCGCCAGTTCATGCGCGACCTCCTTGCTGACCTTGCATGATGGCCAGGAAGACGTCTTCCAGGTCGGCGCGGCCCAGCTCCAGATCCTCGATCGCGCAGCCGGCCGCGCGCAAACGCGCCAGCAGGGTTTCGACCTCGGCGGCGTCACGCGCGGGCAACTGCACGACGCGGCCGGTGATGCGAGCTTGGGCAGCCAAGTCAGCGGGCAACACCGCGTCGGTCTTGAAGCGCAGCATGGTGGAAGCGGTGCCGGCCAGCAGGGCCGAGGTGCGGTCCAGCGCCACCAGCTCGCCCTTCTTGAGCATGCCGATGCGGTGGCACAAGGCCTCGGCCTCTTCCAGGTAGTGGGTGGTCAGCAGCACCGTGTGCCCTTCTTTGTTGAGGCGGGCGATGAAGTGCCACAGGGTCTGGCGCAACTCCACGTCCACCCCGGCGGTGGGCTCGTCGAGCACGATGACGGGCGGGCGGTGCGCCAGGGCCTGAGCCACCAGCACGCGGCGCTTCATGCCACCCGAGAGCTGGCGCATATTGGCCTCAGCCTTATCGCTCAGCCCCAGGTGGGCGAGCAACTCGTCAATCCAGTCGTCGTTGCGCTGGAGGCCGAAATAGGCGCTCTGGATGCGCAGCGTTTCACGCACTGAAAAGAACGGATCGAACACCAACTCTTGCGGCACGACGCCCAGGGCACGGCGCGAGGCGGCAAAGTCGCTGACGACATCGTGCCCCTGCACGGTGACCCGGCCGGAGGAAGCCCGACTCAACCCCGCGAGGATGCTGATGAGGGTGGTCTTGCCGGCCCCATTGGGGCCCAGCAAACCAAAAAACTCGCCTTCTCCGATGTCGAAACTGACATCTTGCAGGGCGCGCACGGTGCGCCCGCCGGAGTCGAAGGTCTTGGAAACGTGCTGAAAGGATACGGCGCTCATGAAGCGCGCGATTCTAGGGCGGCACGGCTTTGCGTGCTCGGCGCCCCGGCCATTCCCGACTCAGGCCTGGGTGCCCGAGGCCTTTTCCACCATGCGGCTGACGTTCTTGGCGATTTCTGCCTCGATCATGGGCTTGAAGGCCTTCATCATCAGGCCGAGCTTGATGTTCACATCGAAGCTGTTGGCGGTGACGGTCATGGTGCCGTTGACGCCCGAGCGCTCAAAAGCGATCACATCCTGCTCGACACCTTGCTGGTGCTTGCAGGTCAGGCCCATCTTGGCGGCCGCGCCGTCGGCCCAACGCTGGGCCAGTTCGCGGGCCTTGGGCAGACCGAGGTTGTGGGCTTGCTGAAACTGCACGTCGCTCATGAGCGTCCTCAAAAAATGCGTAAGGTTAGGTGGCGCGAACTATAAATCGCTGAGGCCTGTCGTCAAGCCCCATTCTCAATAGTTGCAGGATTGTCAGACATTCTTCCCCCTTGATGAGGGGCCTTTGAGGACAGGTAAGATGAGCCAATCGCCATTTTGCGGTGAGATTCCGATGTCCCAGCCCCACGTCGCCCCATCCTCACTTGTGTTGCCCGACCTGCTGGCTCAGAGCGATGCCATGCGCGCACTGCGCCGCGACATCCACGCCCACCCGGAGTTGTGCTTCCAGGAGGAACGCACCGCCGAGGTGATCGCCGGCACGCTGGCAGCCTGGGGCATCGAGGTGCACCGGGGTCTGGGCAAGACCGGGGTGGTGGGTGCGATCCGGGGGCGACCCGGGCCACGCGCCATCGGCTTGCGCGCCGACATCGACGCCCTGCCCATGACCGAGCACAACCAGTTTGCCCACGCCAGTCGGCACCACGGCCGGATGCATGCCTGCGGCCACGATGGCCACACGGCCATGCTGTTGGCGGCAGCGCAGCACCTCGCGGCGCATCGCGACTTCGCGGGCACGGTGTATCTGGTCTTTCAGCCTGCCGAGGAAGGGGGCGGGGGCGCCCGCGAGATGATCAAGGACGGCCTGTTCGAGCGCTTCCCGATGGATGCGATTTTCGGCATGCACAACTGGCCAGGCATGCCGGCCGGCACGTTCGCCATCAAGGACGGCCCCTGTTTTGCGTCCAGCAACGAGTTCCACATCACCATCCGAGGAAAAGGGTGCCACGGGGCGATGCCACACCTCGGTATCGACCCGGTGCCGATTGCCTGCCAACTGGTGCAGGCGTTTCAGACCATCGTGACGCGCAACATGCGCCCCATCGAAACCGGTGTGATCTCGGTCACGATGATTCATGCCGGGGAGGCCACGAATGTGGTGCCCGAGTCGGCCACACTGCAAGGCACGGTGCGCACGTTCACCGATGACACGCTGGACCTGATCGAAGAACGGATGCGAGAGTTGAGCCATCAGTTGTGTGCGGCATTTGGCGCCACCGCCGAGTTCGAGTTCCAGCGCAATTACCCCCCCACGATCAACCACAGTGCCGAGACCGCTTTTGCGCGACAGGTGATGACGGAAGTGGTGGGGCCAGAGCGGGTGCAGGAGTTCGAAGCCACGATGGGCGCCGAAGACTTCAGTTTCTTCCTGCAGCACAAGCCGGGCGCGTATTTCGTGATCGGCAATGGCGATGGCACGCACCGCGAAGGTGGCCACGGTCTGGGCCCCTGCACGTTGCACAACCCCAGCTACGACTTCAATGACGAACTGATCCCGCTGGGCGGCACCCTGTGGGTGAAGCTGGCGCAGCGTTGGCTGGCGCAACCTTGAACCGGCGTGTTCCGCTCTCGGCAGTCAGGTGACAGTGCCGTTGTTGATGCTGGTCACCCGACGCGTGCGTTCGCGGTCAAGAACGTGACCCACCGTTGCATCGGAGACCCCCAAGGCATTCAGCACAAAGGCGGAAAGTTGCAGCCCCGCCTCAACGGTTTCCGGAATCACCATGTTGGCGCCAGCGGCCAACAGATCACGGGCATGCCGGGTGTCGCGCGAGCGGGCAAAAATCTGCAGTTGTGGATACTCACTGCGCACCGCACGCACGGTGGCCAGCGCTGCCGCAGGCTGGTCCATGGTCACGACCATCGCAGCGGCCTGCCCCACATGCACACGCTGCAGCAATTCGGGGCGTGAGGCGTTGCCGTAAAACACGGGCTTGCCTTTGTTGCGCAGTTGCGCCACCAGGTTCGCATCTTGTTCAACGGCGACGAAAGACACGCCTTGGTCGAGCAGCACTTCCCCAATCAGTTGGCCCACACGGCCGTAGCCTGCCACCACCACCTGGCCGCCCCCCATCGCGGGCATGGTCTCCAACATGCTGGTGGGACTGGCCGGCGGGTTTCTGGCGTCCAGCCGAATGCCCAACCACTGCCCCCACTGCGCCACCATGGGGGTGACGAAGAGGGTCAAGCCCACCACCAGCAAAACGAACTGGGCCATCTCGGGCGACAGGAGCTGGCTCGCCGCCGCCACGCCCACCACGATGAAGGCGAACTCACCGCCCTGCCCCAGCAGCAAACCGGACTCGACCGAACGCCCCCAACTGAGTCCGGCCAGGCGGAAAATGCCGGCGACAACGGCGGCCTTGATCAGGATGAGCCCCATGACCGAGAGCGGCACCCACAGCGGGTTGGCCAGGATCTCGCGGGCGTCGATGCCCATGCCGACGGTCATGAAGAACAGCCCCATCAGCAGGCCCTTGAATGGCTCGATGGTGATTTCAACCTCATGGCGGTATTCGGTCTCGGCCAGCAAAAGGCCGGCCAGCAAGGCCCCCAGGGCCATGGACAGGCCGGCTGCTGCGGTGAGGCCTGCAATGCTGAGGGTGGCCAGCAGCGTCAGGGCCATGAACACATCGGCCTGGCGTTGGCGCGCAAAATTGCGGAACAGCGGCCGGATGACCTTGCGGCCAATCACAAAAATGAGCACCACAGCGGCCACCGATTTGAGCAGGGTGATGCCCGTGACGGACCACATGTCCGGGCTGCTGCCGCGCCCGAGCAAATCAATGAGGATGAGCACAGGCACCACCGCCAGATCCTGGAACATCAGCACCGCGAAGATGGACTGGCCCATGGGGGTGGCGAGCGCCTCGCGCTGGGACAGCAATTGCACGATCACGGCCGTGGACGACAGCGACAGGACCATGCCCAGCACCAAGGACGACTGCCACGAGTTGCCAAAACCCATGGCCACGGCACAGATGACGGCCGATGACAGCACCACCTGCATGATGCCGGCACCAAACACCCATCGCCGCATGGCCCACAGGCGCTCGGCCGAGAGCTCCAGCCCAATCATGAACATGAGGAAGAGCACACCGAGATCTGCCAGCACAGTGAGGCCTTCACCCCGAGGAAAGGTGAATTTCGCGAGCCAGGGCCAGGTGTCCAACCACAAGCCCAGTCCATACGGCCCCACGATCAAGCCGGCCGCCAGAAAACCCAGCACCTGATTGACCTTGAAGCGCTGCAGCAAGGGGATGAGCACCCCTGCCAGCACGAGAAACTCGAGGGTCTCGCGCAGAAACGGCATACCGTGTTGTTCAGCCATGCTCAACCCTCGTCCGTCCAGGCCACACGGTTCCACTGGATGGCACGGCTGCGCCAGTGCTCTTCAATGCTCTGCACGAAGTCGGGGCGGACCAGCTTGGCACGGGCGAGCAGCCAGTCCTCGTCTTCATGACGGATGACCACGCCTTCCAGCGAACCCAGCCGGTAGTGGCTGTGGTGGGTGTTCACCCATTCGGTCAACACCGGCAGGCTGGTTTCACCGGCGCTGACACGCGGCACTTCGCGCAGGCCCAGCTTCTGCACCAGTTCATGGCGACGGCGGGTGCTCCAGAAACGCTGTTCGTCACGGTCGTACACATCGAACGCGAGGAACCAGTCGGGCAGGCTTTCGTAGTCCAGCGAGTGCTGGGCCGCACACCATTCTCCGAACAGGATCAGGCGATCACCCAGGGCATCGAACAGATCGCCCTCACGGATGGCCAGCCATTCGTCGAGCCGGGAAAACTGCCCGCCGTAGGGCTTGTTGAGGTACTGCCCACGGTTTTGCACATGCAGCACGGCTTCGCTCGAAAACGAGATGCCCATGTTGGCACCGTCGAGCTTTTCCTCGACCACCACCGGGTGCTGCAGCAAGGCCTGGGCCTCCTCGGGCGACAGCACCTTGTCATCGCGCGGCGTGCCGCTGGCCAGCCAGGCGATGTGGGGGGTGTGCGGGAAACGGAAGAAATCGTGGGTGTGCGACATGGGGTGAATCGCTGGAAGGGGTCAGTGGCCGAACTTGTGGACGTGGAATTCCTGCACGTCGTCACAGCACAGGAAGCGAATCTGCACGCCGTGATCGCTCAGGTGAGGCGCCCAGTCCAGCCATTTGGAGTCGGCCGCCTGCAGGATGGGCGGGCGCTCGGGATGGGCATGCGCCACGGCCACAAACTTGCGGTCGGCATCGTCGAAGTGGTTCAGGTCGGCATCGACCGGAAAGCTGAGGAAGCCGCGTTGGACATCGGGGTCGAGGTGGATCAGGTCGCAGCGGGCCGCGTCGTCATGGTGCTGCAGCACCCAGCGCACGAAGGCATCGCCCACGCCCTGGCCATCGCTGGCGTGGGTCTTGTGCTGGTACTCGTTGACGATGGCGTAGGCATCGTCCAGGGCCACCCGCCCTTCGGCCATCAGATTCGTCAACCACTGCTGGCAAGTCAAGACGCAAGCGGGGCTGACATCAGGGTGCTGACCATTGGCGACCAGGATGACATTGGTGTCCACCACATAGGTCACAGGATTGAGGGTCGCTGCGGGGATGGTCAGGGGCGGCATCATCTTTCAATTGTGCACCCGGATGGGGCATGAACGTGGCACAGAGCCCGTTATCCTGTGCGGATGTACGCGTCATTTTTTGGACTGAGACAGCCGCCTTTTTCGATTGCGCCGGATCCGCGCTATCTGTTCATGAGTGAGCGCCACCGCGAGGCCCTGGCACACCTGCTGTATGGCGTCGAAGGGGGTGGCGGCTTCGTGCTCTTGACCGGCGAGATCGGCGCCGGCAAGACGACGGTATGCCGCTGTTTCCTGGAGCAGGTGCCGCCCCGCTGCCATGTGGCCTACATCTTCAATCCGAAGCTGACGGTGCCGGAATTGCTGCAGACGATCTGCGAGGAATTTCACCTACCTGACATCGCCAGCGCCGCACAGGCTGGCGGGGTGAAGGAGAACATCGACCGGCTCAATGCCCACCTGCTGCGCAGTCACGCCGAGGGGCACAACAACGTGCTCATCATCGACGAAGCGCAGAACCTGTCGCTGGAGGTGCTGGAGCAATTGCGGCTCTTGACCAACCTCGAGACGAACGAGCGCAAGTTGTTGCAGATCATCCTGATTGGTCAGCCTGAGTTGCGCGACATGCTCGAACGCCCGGACATGGAGCAACTGGCGCAGCGGGTGATTGCGCGCTACCACCTCGATGCGCTGTCGGCCCCGGAAACGGCCCAGTACATCCAGCACCGCCTGAAGGTGGCCGGTCTCGGACGCGGACGCTTGTTTGACAAGGACGCCATGCAGCGCATCCACCGCTGGACGCGCGGGGTGCCGCGCCGCATCAACCTCTTGTGTGACCGGGCACTGCTGGGTGCCTATGCAGAAAACCAGGCGCAGGTGAATGCCACCATTGTGGACAAAGCCGCTGCCGAGGTGTTCCCTCGTCTGGCGCGTCAGAGAGCGAAAGCGGCCGCCAACCCGCCGTCAGCACGAACCACGGCCGACCGACGCACCCAGTTGATCCTGGCTGGACTGGCGTTGGCGGGGATGGCAGGCATGGGTGCCGCCGTGTGGCTGCAGCAGCAGAGCGGAGATGCGCGCGCCCAGCGGCCGGTGGCGGTAACATCCATCGCGACCACGGCTTCGGTGGTTGCATCGGCCGCTGCCCCCCGTGGCGGCGCGGATGAGGAACGAGACGCAACGCCCGCCGTGCGTGCCGATCTGATCAGCGCAGACGCTTTGATGCAAGGGGCGCTGCCCGACGAGAACGAGGCGCTGCGACAGCTGATGACGTTGTGGCAGGTGCCTGCGGTGGGCGGCGATGTGTGTGCGAACGCCTGGCGCCAGGGCCTGATGTGCCACATCCACAGTGGCGGCCTGCCCCAGGTTCGGCAACTGGAGCGGCCGGTGGTGCTGCGCTTGCAAGCCAGCGGGCAACGCGGTCATGCGCTGTTGACCGGCCTGGATACCCGCTACGCCTATCTGCAGCGCGGCGATCAGACCGTGGCCATGCCTTTGGGCACACTCGCCACCTTGTGGCGTGGCGACTTCGTGACGCTGTGGCGCACCCCGCCGGGCTACCGTGCCAAGTTGCTGCAGGGGCAGCGCAGCGCCACGGTCGGCTGGGTGGCCGCCCAGTTGGCCCGACTCGATGGCCAAATCCTGCCCGCCGATGCCGTCACGACCTTCGATGCCGCCCTGGAAGCCCGCGTGCAAGCCTTCCAGTTGGCCCAGGGCCTGGCGCCCGACGGCGTCGTGGGCGCGACGACGCTGATGCAACTCAACCGGACCGCAGGAGTGCCGGAGCCGCGCCTGCACACGCCGCCGGCCTCGCCCGCTTCGGCCCCGTCTTCCTCATCTGCCAGCCAGCCCGCTCATGTCCTACATCCTTGATGCCCTGAAGAAGGCCGATGCCGAACGCGAACAAGGGCGGGTACCCGGTTTGCACACGCCCACGGCGAATCTGGAAACCGATCTGCCCCCACCGTTGGGACGACCGCCCGCGTGGATGATGGGGCTGGGCGCCGTGTTGGTGCTGGCCGTGCTGGGCTCGGTCTGGTGGTGGACGCAGCCCGTGACAACGGCCACGCCAACATCGGGGCCCGCTCCGTCGGATACCGTACTGGCCCAGGCGCCCCAGACCGCGCCCACCCCGCCCACGCCCACGACACCGGTCACGCCCACCGTGCCCGTCCCGACACAGGCACCGACGCCCTCGCTGGCGACCACGCCAACGCCCCGCAGCGCGCCCGCCGTGAGCGCCTCCCCGATGACGTCACCGCCCGCCAGGGTGCCAGCAAGCGCGCCAGCGACCCAGGCTGAGGTTCGCCCGCCGGTGGTGACGCCGCCCCGGACGGTCTCACCCGTTACCGCCGCCGCGCCCGCCAAGCCGCCCGCACGCGCACCGATCCATGTGGATCCGGCCGCGACGACAGCCGCGTCCACCCGGGTACCAAGTCTGGCCGAGTTACCGGAAGACGTGCGACGCAGCCTGCCCGCCCTGACGGTGTCGGGCGCCATGTATTCCGACCAGCCGGCCAGCCGCATGCTGTTGATCAACAACCGCGTGTTCCACGAGGGAGACCAGCCGGTCGCCGGCCTGGTGCTGGAAGAAATCCGCCTGAAGTCGGCGGTATTCAGCTACCGAGGCACGCGCTACGCCGTGTCCTACTGACGCGGGGCAGAGCGCCATCCGGCCCCTGCCCTCGCCATCCACTGAGCGGCGAACAGCTCAGTGGCCCGCACCACCTGCTGCCGCTTCACAGCGGCGTGCCAGATGGGCCAGGGCCTCTTCGACCTGGTCCACCAGCACCAGGCACAGGTCACTCGGTTGCAGCCGGTTCAGGGCCGTGTCGATGGCCAGGAACTCGCCCCGAATCTCTTCGACGTGCTTCACGCGCGACGCGTTCACCAGCCCCTCACGCAGCAGCTTCAACACCTCGCCATCGGCGCGGCCACGCTGACAGGCATCCTGAAACAGGATGACCTCGTCAAAGGCCTGGCCCAGGATGACGGTCTGCTCACGGATGTCCTCGTCGCGGCGGTCACCGGCCCCGCTGATGACCACCGAGCGGCGCTGGGCCGGTAAGGCGTTCACGGCCGACACCAGGGCGCGCATGGCGTCCGGGTTGTGGCCATAGTCGGCAATCACGGTGGCGCCCTTGAAATCCATCACGTTGAAACGGCCGGGCGCGTTGTCGGCGTCGTTGACGAAGCTGGCCAGGCCACGGCGGATCAGATCCCAATCCACGCCCGTGCTCCAGGCGGCGCCCACGGCGGCCATCACGTTCTCGATCTGGAAGCCGATGGTGCCGTTGCGGGTGATGGGGATGTCACGCAGCGGCAGCAGTTCGCGCCAACTGCCTTCGGCCACGACGATGGCGTCGCCATCGATGCAGATGCTGCGCTTGCCCTGGGCGCGGTGCGCGGTCAGCACGGGGTTGTGGGGCTCGGCCGAGAAGTAGATGACACCCCCTGGGCACTTGGCGGCCATCGCCACCACGATGGGGTCGCCGGCGTTGAGCACGGCGTAGCCATCTTCGGCCACGTTCATGACGATGACGCGCTTGAGCACCGCCAGGTCTTCGACCGTGGTGATGTAGTTCAGACCCAGGTGGTCGCCCGCACCAATGTTGGTGACCACGGCGGTCTGGCAACGGTCGTAACCCAGGCCTTCACGCAGGATGCCGCCGCGCGCGGTTTCGAACACGGCCGCGTCCACATCCGGGTGCATCAGCACGCTGCGGGCGCTCTTGGGGCCGGAGCAGTCGCCACTGTCGATCTGGCGGCCATTCACATAAACGCCATCGGTGTTGGTCATGCCCACGCGCAGGCCACTGGTGGCCAGCAGGTGCGCCGTCAGGCGGGCGGTGGTCGTCTTGCCGTTGGTGCCGGTCACGGCGACCACGGGAATGCGACCGTCTTCACCCGGTTTGAACAGGTGGGCGACCATGGCCTCGCCGACATTGCGGCCCTTGCCGAACGAGGGCGACAGGTGCATGCGCAAACCTGGCGCGGCGTTGACTTCCACGATGCCGCCGTTCTGATCTTCCAGGGGCTTGTGCATGCCCTCGGCCAGCACGTCCACCCCGCAGATGTCCAAACCGATGGTCTGGGCGGCCGCCACGGCCCGGGCGGCCACAGCGGGGTGCACCGTGTCGGTCACGTCGGTGGCCGTACCGCCGGTCGACAGGTTGGCGTTGTTGCGCAAGATGACGCGACGGCCCTCTTCCGGAACAGCGTCCGGGGTCAGCCCCTGGATGCCCAGACGTGCCACGGCAATCTCGTCCAGGCGCATCTTGGTCAGGGCGGTGGCATGGCCATCCCCGCGACGCGGATCCTTGTTGACCTCGTCGATCAGTTCGCGCACCGTGTGGATGCCGTCACCGATGACGTGAGCGGGCTCGCGGCGAGCCGCCGCCACCAGCTTGTCACCGACCACCAGCAGGCGGAAGTCGTGACCGGGCAGGTATTTCTCGACCATGACGGTGCCGATCTCGGCCGCCGCCTTGTAGGCAATCTCGAGGTGATCGCGTGTGACGATGTTGACCGTCACGCCCTTGCCCTGGTTGCCATCCTGCGGCTTGACCACCACCGGCAGCCCGATCTCCAGGGCCACAGTCCAGGCGTCGTCCACGTCGCGCACCGGTCGGCCGATCGGCACGGGCACCCCGGCAGCCGCCAGCAAGCGCTTGGTGAGGTCCTTGTCCTGGGCAATGGATTCAGAGACGGCACTGGTCGAATCCACCTCGGCGGCCCAGATGCGGCGCTGCTTGGCACCCCAGCCAAACTGCACCAGGCTACCTTGGGTCAGACGGCGCCAGGGAATGCCCCGAGCGGCTGCGGCGGCCACGATGGCCCCGGTGCTAGGACCCAGGCGCACGTCTTCGTCCAGATCGCGCAGCTCGGCCAGTGCCGCCTGCAAGTCAAACGCAGTGTCCTGCTGCGCCGCGGCGATCAGGGCCTGGGCATGCTTGAGTGCCAGTTTGCCCACAGGCTCTTCGCTGTACTCCACCACCACCTGATAGATGCCCTCTTCCAGGGTGGGCGCCGTGCGGCTGAAGGAAACCAGGCAGCCCGCCTGCGCCTGCAGCGCCAGCGCGGCGGCCTCCAGCACATGGGCCAGCGAGATGTGGTCGGGTCGGCCCGCAGGGCGCAAGGCCCCGAGGGACGGAAACAGCTTGCGCAGGCGCTCTTCAAAGCCCGGCAGCGTCTCGAGCGTGCGCTCGGCCGGCTCACAGGCCACCACGGCCTCGATGGCCGTCTGGCGGCTCCAGAGATTGGGGCCACGCAGGGCCCGGATGCGAGAAACGTCCATCTCTTTGTCTCTTGGTGTTCGCGTCGTGAGATCGGGCCGGGCTCAGCGCACGGCCTGCGCGGTCGGGTCGAAAGTTTCCATGCCGGCGGCCATCAACTCCGGCGAAATGTCCAGGGCCCAGGCCACGGCCACGGCGGCCAGCAGGGCCTGCACGCCGGCACCCGGCAGCGGGTGCTTGGTCAAGCCACCCATCACCCGGCGCGCCGACGCGCTGTCAAGATCAATGCAGCGCACCGGCGCGTGGCCGTTGTGGGTCAGCAGCACATGGTGGTCCTCGACGGACACCGTGCGCCCGCCCTTGGCGCGGTGCGCCACCATCACCGGGCTGTGCTGATCGACGTCGTAGAAAATGACCTCACCGTCGCACAGCTCGGCCATCTCGACCAGACGCGCATCGGCGGCGTGCAACACGGCCACGCCACCGGGCAAGACCACGTCCACCTGTGTGCGCAGCACCTTGAACATCTGATCGGGCTCGTGGATGTCGTGTGCGGCCAGCGCGGGGTCCACCGGGGCCTCGGCGCCGCGCAAGTCGGTCACCAGACCCACCTGACAGCGGTCGTAAGCCAGCCCATCGTCGAGGATGGACACGGGGCCGTTTTCCACCACGATGGCATTGACGTCGCGGTTCATCAGCAGGCGCTCGGCCGCTGCAAAGTTGGCGCGGTTGCCGGTCTCGACGCAACGCGAACCCAGGAACAGGCCCTCGCTGCACGCCAGGCCCACCACCTTGCCGCTCAGGTGCAGGAACCACGCGGTCAGGCGGGCAATGTGGCCCACCCCCTGCGAACCCGCGACACCGATGATGGGCACCCGGCCGGTCTCGTCTTCGTCAAACAGGTTGTCAACAATGGCCTGCCCCACGGGGCGCGGCAAACCTTCGGCGGGCTTGAGGTGCATGAGCAAACCTGGGCCAGCATTGACCTCGACGACGGCGCCCCGTTGCGGCGCCAAGGGCTTGGCAATGTCTTCCACCACCAGGTCGATGCCGGCAATGTCCAGGCCCACCACGCGCGCGGCCAGCGAGGCCAGGTAAGCGATGTCCGGGTGCACGTCGTCGGTGCAGTCGATCGCCACGTTGCCGTTGCGCTGCACCAGCACCTTTTGCCCTGCCTTCGGGATAGCCTCGGCGTTCAGGCCCTGACGCTCCAGCAGCAGGCGCATCGCGGGCTCGCGCTCCAGCACGATGGTCTCCAGCGGGAATTCCTCGGCGTCGCCACGGCGCGGGTCGCTGTTGAGCTGGTCCTCAATGAGGCGGGCCACCGTGTCGCGGCCGTTGCCGGTGATCCACAGGCTTTCGCCCTTGGCGGCGGCCACCATCTTGCCGCCCACGATGAGCAGGCGGTGCTCGTCACCCCGCACATAGCGCTCGACGATCACCTCGCTGCCCTCGGCCTCGGCAATCTTGAACGCCGCCTCGATGTCGGCACGCTCGGTCAACTCCAGCGAGACCCCCCGGCCGTGGTTGCCGTCCAGCGGCTTGACCACCACCGGCAGGCCGATGTCTTGCGCAGCCTCCCAGGCCGCCTCGGGGCTGTCCACCACCTCGCCCTCGGGCACGGGCACCCCGCAGGACTTCAACAGGGTCTTGGTCAGGTCCTTGTCACCGGCAATCGCCTCGGCGATCGCACTGGTGCGGTCGGTCTCGGCCGTCCAGATGCGGCGCTGCGCACGCCCATAGCCCAACTGGACCAGGTTGCCATCGTTCAGGCGGATGTGCGGGATGCCCCGGTCGGTGGCCGCGCCCACGATGGCCGCCGTGCTGGGGCCCAGGTAGCAGTCGTCGATCTGGTTGCGCAGGCGCTCGACGGCGGCCGGCACATCGAAGGGCTCATCGTTGATCGCGGCCATCAGCAGGGCGTGGCCTTCGGCCAGCGCCAGGCGGGCAACCTGCTCGTCGCGGGCGCGGAACACCATGCGGTACACCCCGCGCTGCGAGGTGCTGCGGGTCTGACCGAAACCCGTGGGCATGCCCGACAGGTTCAGCAGCTCGATGATCACGTGTTCCAGGATGTGCCCAGCCCAGGTTCCCTCTTCCAGCCGCTGGAGGAAACCACCGCGCTCACCGACCCCGCAGTGGTGTTCGACCAGGGCGGGCAGCAATGCCGTCAGTCGGGCGTTGAAGCCGGGCAGCTTGTGGGAAGGCCAGTCTTCCAGCTCACCCAGGTCCAACCAGACCTCCAGCACCTGGCGGTAAGTCCAGATGTTGGGGCCGCGCAGGTAATTGACCCGCAGCAACGTGATGTCGTTCTTCTTGCTCATGTCCAGCCTGTCTGACTGCATCCAGTTCAATCCACGGTGCGCGAGGGGGTCATAAAAGTCAACATGGGAGACGCGGCTTCGGTCAGAATGCCGCCACGCCGCAGGCAGACTCGCCGCAAGCAGCGCTTCTCGGTCCGGCTCTCACCATGCACGCTCGTCATTCCCTTGCCACCTCGGGGCATGCGCCCCATCAGGACCTCGCCAGCGTACAACCGCCGCTGGCATCCGGAGAGAACGTTCTCGCCCGGCTGTCGGTTGACCTGAACGCACAACTTCATTTTGCCGAAGGGGTGATCGTTCTCACCGACCATCATCTGCACGCGCAACAAGATGCACAAGCGCCCTGGCAATCCTGGCCTCTGAGCCCGGACCTGTCGCTTTCGCAACACGATCACGCCGGTGTGGCCACCCTGAGCCTGCACACCCCGACGCGCCAGCTCGCGACCTGGCACCTCACCCTGGCGCAGCAAGCCCCCTTGCAAAGCCTGCTGGACCAGTTCGAGCGGCAGCAACAAATCCGCGCCACCGGCCTCCAGCCGGAGGACGAAGACCGCGCCGAATGCCCGGTCTGCCACGCCCCCCTGCCCCCTGACAGCGACGAGTGCGCCGTCTGCCACCGCGACAAGCAGGCCCCGCCCTCCACCTGGGTGCTGCTGCGCCTGTGGCGCTTTGCCCGGCCCTACCAGGGCATGCTGCTCGCTGGTTTCCTGCTCACCCTGGCTGGCACCGCCGCCACCCTCGTGCCGCCCTACCTCACCATGCCGCTGATGGACGAGATCCTGATCCCGTTCCAGAACGGACAGGCCATCGACACCGGCCATGTGCTGCTGCTGCTGGGCGGCCTGCTGGCCTCGGCCCTGGCCGCCTGGGCGCTGGGCTGGGCCCGCACCTATGTGCTCGCTCTGGTGTCCGAACGCATCGGTGCCGACCTGCGCACCGCCACCTTCGAGCACCTGCTGCGCCTGTCGCTCGACTACTTCGGCAGCAAGCGCACCGGCGACCTGATGGCCCGCATCGGCTCCGAAACCGACCGCATCAACGTCTTTCTGTCGCTCCATGCGCTCGATTTCGCCACCGACGTGCTGATGATCGCCATGACAGCGGCCATCCTCATCTCCATCAATCCCTGGCTGGCTCTGGTCACCCTCGTGCCCCTGCCCTTCATTGCCTGGCTGATCCACCTGGTGCGCGACCGCCTGCGCACCGGCTTCGAAAAGATCGACCGCGTCTGGGGCGAGGTCACCAACGTGCTGGCCGACACCATCCCCGGCATCCGCGTCGTCAAGGCCTTTGCCCAGGAGCAGCGTGAAGCCGACCGCTTCCGCGCCGCCAACCAGTACAATCTGCAGGCCAACGACAAGCTCAACAAGACCTGGTCGCTGTTCACCCCCACCGTCTCGCTGCTGACCGAAATCGGGCTGCTGGTGGTGTGGGCCTTCGGCATCTGGCTGGTGCACGAGCAGGACATCACGGTCGGCGTGCTCACCGCCTTCATCGCCTACATCGGCCGCTTCTACGGCCGGCTCGACTCGATGAGCCGCATCGTCTCGGTCACGCAAAAGGCCGCCGCCGGCGCCAAGCGCATCTTCGACATCCTCGACCACGTCTCCAACGTGCCCGACCCGGTCAACCCCGTCAAGCTGCCCGCGCTGCAAGGCAGGCTGGAACTCCACCGCATCGGCTTCCGCTACGGCAGCCGTGCCGTCATCCGCGACGTGAGCCTGGACATCCAGCCCGGCGAGATGATCGGCCTGGTCGGCCACAGCGGCTCGGGCAAGAGCACCCTGGTCA
>CAYOJR010000012.1:0-25209 GCA_964404335.1 uncultured Aquabacterium sp. | reverse complement strand
CCGGCTGGCTGGTTCACCGGACCTGGCTGGATGCCCATGAAACGCGTTTTGTCATGCAGACCCTGCGCGACCAACTGGGGCAGCGCGTGTACCCCGTGCATCGTCTGGACAAAGGCACCTCAGGCGTGCTGCTGATGGCGCTCGACGCTGAGGCCGCGCGTGCCGTGACAAGCATGTTCGAGGCCCGCCAACCGCAGAAGACCTATGTCGCGATGGTGCGGGGATGGCCGCAAACATACTTCAGCGTGGATCACGCACTGAAACCTGATGATGCCCCGCAGGATGCCGAACCCCAGCAGGCGGTGACGCACTTTCGGCGCCTGGCCACCTTGCAGATCGAAGTGCCGGTGGATCGCTACCCCAGCACACGGGTCGCCTTGGTCGAGGCCATGCCAGAGACGGGTCGACGCCATCAGATTCGGCGCCACCTCAAGCATCTGGCCCATCCCATCATTGGTGACGCGACGCACGGCAAGGGGGCGCACAACCGTTGGTGGGCGGCGCAACTGCAACAACAGCGTTTGTGGCTCCATGCCAGGCAACTGGACTTGCTTCACCCCTTCACGGGCGAGGCGCTGCGCCTTGTCTCTGATTGGCAAGACCCCTTGCTGAATCCGGACTGGCAGCGACTGCTGCAAGACTGGTCCTGGCAATGGGATGGGACCGTGGGGCACGCCACGGCCTCCACCTGATCAATCACTGCAATCGCGTCGAGCCCGGTGGTGTGTCGGCAGCATCGGTGAACAGTTCACCGGCGTCAATCGGGTCAAAGTGGTAGTGCTCGCCGCAGAAGTCGCAGCCAATTTCCACTTGCCCTTGCTCTGCGATGATGGATTCAACTTCCTCCTGCCCCAGGCTGCGCAGCATGTCGGCCACGCGCTCGCGTGAGCAGGTGCAGGCAAAACGCGGACCGTTTGCGCCTTGTTGGGGCTCGAAACGGCGCACATCCTCTTCCCAGAACAGCCGGCGCAAAATGGTGTCGACATCCAGCGTCAGCAACTCTTCTTGCTTCAGGGTGGACGCCAGGTGCGAGATGCGTGTGAAGGCGTCGTCCAACTCCAGGTCTTCGGCGCTGCGGGCGCCTTGTGCCAAGTTGGCTTCCCCCTCCACGGGCAAGCGCTGGATCAACAGGCCGGCAGCCACTTCGTCATTGGCTGCCAGCACCAGTTTGGAGTCGAGTTGCTCGGACTGGCGCATGTAATGCTCCAGCACCTCACTGAGGTCGTGCAAAGGATGGTTGCGCTCGTCATTGAGTGGCACCACACCCTGGTAAGGGCTCTGCCCAGGCAAGCGGTCTTTCGGATCGAGGGTGATGGCACAGCGACCACGCCCGTTCACATTCACCATCACCTCCAGCGGCAGGCGGCCGGTGTCGGTGGCGGGCAGTTCGCCGACCAGCTTGGCGGTGGTGCGGAAGGCCAGATCGGGTTGCACCTCGGTGACGGCGAGCTTGACCGGGCCTTCGCCAAAAATCTGCAGCACCACCGCACCGTTGAACTTGATGTTGGATTGCAGCAGCACACCGGCCGCGCTCATCTCACCCAGCAGACGACGCAGCGGCGCTTCGAACGGCCCGGCGGCTTCGCGCCGACGCAGCAGCTCTTGCCACCCGTCGGTCAGGCGAACCAGCATGCCGCGTACCGGCAGGCCTTCGAACAGAAACTTGTGCAATTCACTCATGAAAACTCATTCTTTCGGTGCGTCGATTCGCACCATGTCGGTCCGATATTGGGCCGATTTCGTCACATACAAGGAGGTGCCGATTTGCATCTTCATGATGTCGGCATCACTCAAAGGGCGTACGGCCTTGGCCGGTGAGCCCATGATCAACATGCCGTCTTCGAACACCTTGCCCTCCGTGACCAGGGCGCCGGCCGCCACCAGGCAGTTCTTGCCGATGACGGCGCCGTTGAGCACCACCGCCTGAATGCCGATCAGCGAACCATCGCCAATGGTGCAACCGTGCAGCATCGCCTGATGCCCCACCGTCACGTTGGCGCCCAGGGTGAGCGGAAAGCCGAAATCGGTGTGCAGCACCGCCGACTCCTGCACGTTGGAGTTCATCCCCACCACGATGGGCTCGTTGTCACCGCGCAGGGTCACATGCGACCAGACGCTGCTGCCTTCGGCCAGAAACACCTCACCGATCACATCTGCCGATTCGGCCACATAGGCGCTGGGGTGAATCTGCGGTGCCTTGTCCTTGATCCGATAAATGGCCATCTTGATTCCGGGCGCACTGGCCCGCCTGTCGGCAGTGGGAAAGGGTGGATTTTAAGAGCCTTGACGTCTTTTGTGCTGCGCGCTGCCTTTTGCCAGGCGCCCTAGGACGGGCGGGCCCCACCGCTGACCGAGCCGGACCGTTTGTGTCATAGTGAGCGCGGCTGTGCCACTTTCTGACCCATTTTTGCCAAGATGCTGTTCCTGCTGTCCCCGGCCAAGAGCCTCGATTACGACACCCCGGCCACCACCAAGCGTCACACCTTGCCGCAGTTCATCGACGAGTCTGCCGCGTTGATCGAGGTGCTGCAACCCTATACCCCCGCGCAGATCGCGTCCTTGATGGACTTGAGTGATGCGCTGGCCTCGCTGAACGTGGCCCGCTACGGAGCCTGGAGCCGCACCTTCAGCGCCGACAACAGCAAGCAGGCGGTGCTGGCCTTCAACGGCGACGTGTACGAAGGCCTGGACGCGGGCAGCCTCTCGCAAGACGACCTGGACTGGGCCCAGACCCACGTGGGCATCCTCAGCGGTCTGTACGGCATTCTGCGTCCACTGGACTGGATGCAGCCCTATCGTCTGGAAATGGGCACCAAGTTGCCCAACCCGCGCGGCAAGGACCTGTACGCCTGGTGGGGTGACACCCTGGCCGAGCACCTGAACCAGCAACTGGCGCAGCAGGGTGACAACGTGATCGTCAACCTGGCGTCGCAAGAGTATTTCAAGTCGGTCAAGCGCAAGGCGCTCAAGGCCCGGGTGGTGGAATGCGTGTTCGAGGACTGGAAGGGCGGCAAGTGGAAGATCATCAGCTTCCACGCCAAGCGCGCCCGTGGTCTGATGGCCCGCTACGCGATCACGCACCGCGCCAAGACGCCGGCAGATCTGCTGGGTTTCGACTTGGAGGGCTATGCCTACGACGCTGCGTTGTCCGAGCCCGATCGGCTGGTGTTCCGCCGTCGGCTGGAGGCGTAAGCCGCTGCGTGGCCGGTGAGGGCTGAGCCCCCACATCCCAGCAAAGCAAATCGGCCCCGCAGGGCCGATTTTTCATGGGCATGGGTGCGGTGTGCGCCCACGGGGGTCAGCGGCTGCGGGGACGCGAGGTGCCGCCGGAACGGCCACCTGCACCACCACCGTTGCCGCCACCGCCACTGCGCTGGCCAGAGCCCTGACCGCCTTGGCCGCCACGGCCTGCGGAGCGCTGGCCACCACCGCCACCCGGACGGCCCGAGCCACCCGAGCGACCACCACCGCCACCCGAACGGGCGCCCGGTGCACCGCCGATGGTGCGGCGACCCAGCAAGATCGGCTCGGGGCGCTCATTGGGGTCCGGCTCAAAGCCCGGTACCACTTCGCGCGGAATGCTGCGCTTGATCAGCTTTTCAATGTCGGCCAGGAAGCTGTTTTCGTCCACGCACACCAGGGAGACGGCTTCGCCTTCGGCGCCGGCACGGCCGGTGCGGCCAATGCGGTGCACATAGTCTTCGGGTACGTTGGGCAACTCGAAGTTCACCACATGGGGCAACTGGTCGATGTCGATGCCGCGCGCTGCGATGTCGGTGGCCACCAGGACCTGAAGGTCGCCAGTCTTGAACTCGCTCAGCGCTTTTGTGCGGGCGCTCTGGCTCTTGTTGCCGTGGATCGCCATGGCGGTGATGCCTTGCTTTTCGAGGAACTCGACCAGGCGGTTGGCGCCATGCTTCATGCGCGTGAACACCAGCACCTGGTGCCAGTTGTTCTCCTTGATGAGGTGCGCCAGCAGGTCTTTCTTCTTCTCGCGACCGACCGGATGCACCTTCTGGGCGATGGTTTCGGCCGTGGTGTTGCGGCGCGCCACCTCGATCACCTGGGGCGAGTTCAGCAGGCGCTCGGCCAGTGCCTTGATCTCGTCGGAGAACGTGGCCGAGAACAGCAGACTTTGCTTCTTGGCGGGCAGGATGGCCAGTACCTTCTTGATGTCGTGGATGAAGCCCATGTCCAGCATGCGGTCGGCTTCGTCCAGCACAAAGAACTCGATCTTGCTGAGGTCGAGATTGCCTTGCTGATGGTGGTCCAGCAGGCGACCCGGCGTGGCCACCAGCACGTCGATGCCGCTGCGCAGGCCCGACAGCTGTGGGCCCATGCCCACGCCGCCGAACATCACCATGGACTTGATAGGCAGGTACTTGCCGTACACGCGCACGCTTTCCTCGACCTGGGCGGCCAGTTCACGGGTGGGCGTCAGGATCAAGGCGCGGATGGGGCGCTTGCCTTGAGTGGCCGGTGCAGGCGTGGTGCTCAGCTTGTGCAGCAGGGGCAACGTGAAGCCGGCGGTCTTGCCCGTGCCGGTCTGGGCGCCGGCCAGCAGGTCGCCGCCAGCGATGACGGCCGGGATGGCCTGTTTCTGAATGGGGGTGGGGGTGGTGTAGCCGGTTTCGGCGACGGCTTTCAACAGAGGCTCAATGAGCCCCAGACTTTCAAACGACATGAGATCTTTGCCCTTAAATGGGTGACAAGGTGACTGCACTCGCTGGGTCCGGGCCAGAACGCAGCGAGTCAAGCAAGTGGCAGTGCGAAGGGGGAAGTCAATCGCCGCAGTGCGGGGACAAAACCACCGCAAGCCGGCAGAAGCAGGTTGGAGCCAGCACAACGCGTGGCAGTGAACGAGCGGAACGGTTGGAGGGAGTGGCCCTGTTGTCCGTCGTTTCCAGACCTGACTGACATGATACCCCGCGAGGGTGAACTTTGGGGCCGGGAGCACCTAGAATCTGCGCATGAATTCAATGGTTCTCGCCCGCAAATACCGTCCCAGAGGCTTTGACAGCATGGTTGGCCAGGGGCACGTGGTCCAGGCTCTGGGCAACGCGCTCACCCAACAGCGTCTGCATCATGCCTACCTGTTCACCGGGACGCGGGGCGTGGGCAAGACCACCGTGTCGCGCATTCTGGCCAAATCGCTCAACTGCGTCGGGCCGGACGGGCAGGGCACCATCACGGCCTCGCCCTGCGGACAATGTCAGCCTTGCCGCGACATCGATGCCGGCCGCTTCGTCGATTACGTCGAGCTGGACGCTGCATCCAACCGTGGTGTGGAGGAAATCTCTCAGCTGCTGGAGCAGTCGGTCTACAAGCCCGTGGTGGGCCGCTTCAAGGTCTACATGATCGACGAAGTGCACATGCTCTCGAACACGGCCTTCAACGCCATGCTCAAGACGCTCGAGGAGCCGCCCGACTACCTGAAGTTCGTGCTGGCCACCACCGACCCGCAGAAGGTGCCCGTGACCGTGCTGTCGCGCTGTCTGCAGTTCAACCTGCGCCCGATGGCCGTGCAAACCGTTCAGGAGCACCTGGCGCATGTGTTGAACATCGAGCAAATCGCCTTTGATGCAGGCTCTTTGCGACTGCTGGCGCGCGCTGCGCGGGGGTCGATGCGTGATGCCATGTCGCTGGCCGATCAGGCCATTGCATTTGGCAGCGGGTGCCTTGAAGAAGCGGCGGTGCGCCTGATGCTGGGCGCAGTGGATCGCCAGCACGTGCAGCGCATCATCGAGGCCGTGGCCGCAGGCAGTGGTGCCGGGCTGGTGCAGGCCGTGGACACCTTGCGCGAATTGGGCCTGTCTGCCGCTGGCACGCTGGAAGAGCTGGCCACCGCCTTGCAACGCATGGCGGTGTGCCAGGCTGTGCCTCAGGCCATGGCCGCCGAAGACCCGGACGAGGCCACCTGGCAGAGTCTGGCGCCTTTGCTCGCTCCGGATGAAACCCAGCTGTTCTACAGCCTGTGCCTGCAGGGGCGAGCCGAGCTGGCCCTGGCGCCCGACGAGTACAACGGCTTGCTGATGCTCTTGCTGCGCTTGCTGGCCTTCAAGCCCGGCCACAGCTACGGCGCAGCGGGGAGCCCACCGCCCCCAAAAGCTGAAGGCTCGGTTGCGCACACGACGCAGTCCGAGCCGGTGAAGCAGCCTGAAGCACAGCCTATGGCATCTGGCGCGCGCCCCGTGGCAGCCACCACCACACGTCCCGCGCCGGCAGAGCCACCAGCGGCAGTAGTACCAGCTGTACCAGCAGCGCCGTCGCAGGTCACGGAGCGTGCTCAAAAGGCGACTGAGTCAGGGCGCACCAGCCAAGGTGTGGCACCTTGGGATGAACTCCCTCCGGAGGCCGACCCGTCCTACGCCGATGCAGAGCCGCCGTCACAGGCCGAGTATGAAGAGGCGTACACACCACCGGCCGAGATCGAACGGACCGAGTCGCCTGTGACGATGGAGGCCCCCAGGCATTCGCCCAACGCGCAGGGTCAGGCTGCCGGCACAGTCCCGTCCCTCATCCTGCCGCCCGCAGGCAGCGATCCCTTGTCCGATCGCTGGGCCGAGGTTGTTTCGCAACTGCAGGCGCGTGGTCTGATCTCTGCGCTGGTGCGGGAGCTTGCGATCCAGGCGCAGTGTGTGGGCCACGAAGATGCCGCTGAGCGCACGACCTGGCGTCTGCGGGTGGAGCGTGAAAGCTTGCGCTCCGACAATCTTCGTGATCGTCTCGCACAAGCACTCACCGAGCTGCAGGGCTCCGAGGTGCGGCTTGTACTGGAGGCAGGGGCAGCCCTCAATTCGCCGGCCCAGCGCGACCTGGTCGCTCGCGAGCTGCGCCAGCAACAGGCTGAGCAGTTGATCAGCAGCGATCCGCTGGTCCAGCAACTCATGAAGCAATACCCTGGCGCCCGACTGGTGCCAGGCTCCATTCACCCCCTGGCGGATGAAGCCGGAACCTGATCCGGTCACAATCACGCTTTGCACAAGAAAGGATGAGCCATGCTCAAAGGACAACTCGCAGGCTTGATGAAACAAGCCCAGCAAATGCAGGACAACCTCAAGAAGGCGCAGGATGAACTGGCCAACATCGAGGTCGAAGGCCAATCAGGCGCAGGCCTGGTCAAGGTTGTCATGACCTGCAAGAACGACGTCAAGCGCGTGACCATCGACCCCAGCCTGCTGGCCGATGACAAGGACATGCTGGAAGACCTCGTGGCTGCCGCTTTCAATGACGCCGTACGCCGTGCAGAGGCCACCAGCGCCGAGAAGATGGGCAAGCTGACCGCCGGCATGCCCATGCCTCCCGGCATGAAGTTCCCCTTCTGATCGGCGGCGCGTCATGGCGGACCCCGCACTCGACGCGCTGATCGATGCGCTGCGCTGCCTGCCCGGCGTAGGGCAGAAGTCAGCACAGCGCATGGCCTTTCACCTGCTTCAACATGATCGTCCCGGCGCGGTCAAGCTTGCGCGGGCGCTCGACACGGCCGTGTCCGAGATCGGGCACTGCCAGCGCTGCCATACCTTCAGCCGCGCCGAGGTGTGTGATGTGTGCCTGGACGAGACCCGCGATCCGCACCTCTTGTGCGTGGTCGAGACGCCGGCCGATCAGGCCGCGTTGGAGCGCACCGGCAGCTACAAAGGCCAGTACTTTGTGCTGCTGGGCCGCTTGAGCCCACTCGACGGCTTGGGCGCTCGCGATATCGGTCTGTCGGCCCTGCTGGAGCGTGCCAGCGATGGGCGGATATCCGAGGTGATTCTGGCAACCAACTTCAACGCCGAGGGAGAGGCCACAGCGCATGTGCTGGCCGAGCAACTCAAGGCGCGTGGCATGAAAGTCACCCGCCTGGCTCGTGGCGTGCCCGTCGGCAGCGAACTGGAGTACGTTGATCTGGGCACGATTGCCCACGCCTTCATGGATCGGCGCTGAGGCATTTCAACATAAGCGGTCCATGATGAGACCGAGGAGAACTGTATGAGTGTTGCAAACTGGTGCGTGCTGACCGCATGTCTGTTGCCTGTGGTGACCGTGGGCATGGCCAAGGCCAGCTTCGGCATGACATCGCCTCGCAAGGGCGGCTACGACAACCACAACCCGCGTCAATGGGAGGCGGGTCTGACGGGCTGGCAACAGCGCGCCAATGCCGCCCAGGCCAATGGCTTCGAAGCCTTGCCGCTGTTCATTGCGGCGGTGCTCATGGCCCAGCAAGCGCAGGCCGATCAGGCCTTGATCGACCAGTTGGCGCTGACGTTCATCGGGATTCGCGTGGCCTATATCGCCAGCTACCTGCTGGACAAGGCGACGCTGCGCAGCCTGATCTGGGCGGCTGGCGTGGCTGTGTGCATCTACATGATGTCGCTGGCTGGCTGACCGGCCGCTTCACCTCAGGCTGGGGCCATGTGCCAGCCTGAGGCTGAGGCAGGCATCAGCGGGCGCTCGCGACACGCACTTTGGCACTGCGACTGGCAGAGGTGTTGCGGGCCTTGCGACTGCCCTTGCTGTTGGCTTTGCTGGCCACCGTCACGGCCTTGCCTCCACGCATTTTTGGCTTGGAGCTGAGCTTGGCAACGCGCGCCCCACGCTCCTTCTTGGCAGATGCCAGGTTGCGAGAGCCCTGTACCTTGCCTTTGACAGGCACGTACACAACGATGCGATCACCGCGCTTGAATCGGGCCGACACCCCCACCTTGTTCCACGATGCGACCTGCGTGACGCTCACGCCGTAGCGCTTGGCAACGGTGCGCACCGTGTCGCGCTTGCCAGCCTTCAAGGTCATGTGACGCAGGGGGGGCACATCCGGCGCCAGCGCCATCATGGCGTTGTCGGCCAGAGACTCGGACACATCGCGCTCGCGATGTTCGGGTCGATGCACCAGCAGGGTCGAGCCGGCCTTCACCAGCATCTTGGGCGGAATCCGGTTCACCTCACGCAGGGCGGCCTCCGGCATCCCCACTTGCTTGGCCACCTCTGCCGGCCGCATCGTCTTGGGAACCTGCCACGCTGTCCAGCTGGCCAACGGCCCCTTGTGCTTGGTCAGATTGTGGACAAACAGGTGTGCGTTGTCATAGGGGAGCAGCACCTGGGGGGTGCCGGCCGCCAGGATCACGGGCTTGTTCTGAGAGGGGTTCAAGGCCTTGAACTCGTCGAGTGGCAAGGCGGCCAACCGCGCTGCCAACGCCACGTCCATGTCGCGCTGAATGGGCACGCTCACGAAATAGGGATGGTTCTCGATGGGGGTGAGCGTGAGGTTGTAGGCCTCAGGTTGGGCAACGATGTTGCGCACTGCGTGCAACTTGGGCACGTAGTGGCGCGTCTCGGCCGGCATGTTGATGCTCAGGTAATCTGTGGGCAGACCCTGGCTCTGGTTGCGTTTGATGGCACGCTGCACATTGCCTTCACCCCAGTTGTAGGCAGCCAGGGCGAGGTGCCAGTCACCGAACATGCGATGCAGACGCTGCAGGTAGTCCAGTGCCGCACGGGTGGATGCCAGCACATCACGGCGCTCGTCGCGGAAGATGTTCTGCGTGAGATCGAAGTCCTTGCCGGTCGCAGGCATGAATTGCCAGATGCCGGAAGCGCGCGCCGATGACGTTGCCTGAGGGTTGAACGCGCTCTCGATGAAGGGCAGCAAGGCCAACTCGGCCGGCATGCCGCGCCGCTCGATTTCTTCGACCACATGGTAGAGGTAACGGTTGGCACGCTCGGTCATGCGCTGGACATACTCGGGACGGCTGGCGTAGTAACGCTCGTGCTGGCCCACCAGTTCATGCTCAAGCGGTGGCAACTGAAAACCCTGGCGTACACGAGCCCAGAGGTCTTTCACGGCATCACTGTCGTCGAGGTTGAGCGTGGCTTCGGGGCGCAGGGGGTCGGTGGGCGTGCCGGCCGCCATTCTGGCTTCACGGTTGTGGGCAGCCGCGCGCTCTTCCTCTTCCTGGGCCAGGACGGCCGCTGGCCCCAGATCGACCTGCAGTCCCGAATTGGGGTCTTCGCGTGTGGCACGACGCGCAATCGACTTGGTGACCGCAGAGGGGCGGCCACTCTGCGCATTCAGCAGCGAGTCCATGTCGGCGCCGGCGGTCGCAGGCTGCGACACCGTGCCGCAGGCAGACAAAAGAAGTGTCAACAGGCCAGCAGCTCCGAGGAGCAGGTGGCGGGGAAGGTGGGAGCGGATGGGCGAGGTCAAAAGATGTTCTTCCATTGGCGTAGTGCCTCAAAGACTGAGGCGGGCGCGATGTCGGAGGCGCCGTGCTCAAGGGCAGCGGACTGCACAGCAGATTCTGTGCAGCGCAAGAAAGGATTGATGGCCAGTTCGGTGGCCACGGTGGTCGGCAGCGTCGGTCGCCCTGCGGATCGGATCATCTCGCAATGCTTCAGATGACGCTGCAGTTCGGGGTTGTCAGGCTCAATGACCTGCGCGAAGCGCAGGTTGCTCAAGGTGTATTCGTGGGCACAGCACAAGCGGGTGTTCGCAGGCCATTGAGCGATGCGGCTCAGGCTGTGGTGCATCTGCGCCATCGTGCCTTCGAAAACGCGGCCGCATCCGCCGCTGAACAGCGTGTCGCCCACAAAGGCCAGAGGGGACGGATTCGCGTCATCCAACCCCCCAGGGGCGAAATAGGCCACATGACCCCGAGTGTGGCCGGCCACATCGAACACATGGAAACGCAGGCCTTGCCAGCTCACCACATCGCCGTCATCCACCGGCTGATTCACGCCTTCAATGGCTTCCATGCGTGGCCCATAGACCGGAATCTGGCCAGTTTGCAGGAGGTGGAGCCCCCCCACATGATCGCCATGGTGATGGGTCACTAGAATGGCGGTCAGCTTGAGCCCATTTTGTCTGAGTGCGTCGTTCACCGGCGCAGCATCTCCCGGATCAACCACCAGAGCCTCAGCGCCGTTGTGGATCATCCAGATGTAGTTGTCAGCGAAGGCGGGGAGGGCGAGCAGATTCATGAGCAAAGTCGATCCCATTATAGAGTTGCATCCCTGGCTGGCGTTACCGTCTGGCCAGGCTTTGCTTGAGTGGGAACAGGTACAAATGGACCGCCTGGTGGCCGATGTGTTCGGCTTTCATGCGCTGCAACTCGGCCTGCCCGAATTGGACGGTTTACGCTGCAACCGCATGCCGCACAAGTGGCTGGCGCTCGACCACAGTTACGCACAGTGGCAACCGCCTGCTGACTGCGCCCCCCTCATCCATGAGCCACTGGTCTTGCCCGAGGGTTTGATGCAAGGGGCGCCCCTGGGCTTGCGTTGCGAGTTTGAGGCGCTGCCCCTGGCCAGCAACAGCCTCGATCTGGTGGTGCTCCCCCATGCGCTGGAGTTGGCTCGCGATCCCCATGCCACGCTGCGCGAGGTCGAGCGTGTGCTCGTGCCCGAGGGCCGTGTGGTGATCGCGGGTTTCAATCCTGCCAGCCTGTGGGGCGTATCGCAGCGCCTGGGCTTGTGGGGTATGGACTCCGCTCTGGTGGTGCCCCAAGGTGACTTCATTGCCTACTGGCGTCTGCGGGACTGGTTGCGTCTGCTTGATCTGGAGGTGGAGGCTGGCGGCTTTGGGTGTTATCGCCCGATGACTCGCCATACGCGAACCTGGGACCGTCTGCGCTGGATGGAGCTGGCGGGCGACCGCTGGTGGCCTGTGCTGGGCGCGGTTTACTTCGTGGTCGCCGTCAAGCGGGCACGCGGGATGCGCCTGGTGGGCAAGCTGAAGAAAAACCGGGTGGCTGCTGCGGCAGCACCTGCCGTTGTGGCACAACGTCACCAACGTGGCGGCCACGTTCAACAGGATGTGAGCGGATGAGTGATTCGACAATGCCGACCGTGGTGATGTACACCGACGGTGCGTGCAAAGGCAACCCCGGCCGGGGTGGGTGGGGTGTCTGGATGGTCAGCGGCCCCCACGAGCGGGAGATGTGGGGGGGCGAGGCCCAGACAACGAACAACCGCATGGAGCTCACCGCCGTGATCGAAGCGCTGAAAGTGCTCAAGCGGCGCTGCAAGGTGGTGATCTACACCGACAGCGAGTACGTGCGCAAGGGCATCACCGAATGGATCGGGGGCTGGAAGCGTCGCGGTTGGAAGACCGCAGACAACAAACCCGTCAAGAACGACGACCTGTGGCGAACGCTGGAAAACATGGCCGCTCAGCATGAGGTGGAGTGGCGCTGGGTGCGTGGCCATGCCGGGGATCCGGGCAACGAGCGCGCCGATGGCCTGGCCAATCGAGGTGCCGCCGAGGTGCGATCAGCAAACTGATCAGAGGATCAGGACCATGGTCAGCTTGTCGAAGTACCGTACCTGACCGGGACCATCCACCAATTTGATGGCGTGGGGCAGCACGCCACATCCCTGAAAACCAGCCCGTTCATACAAACGGATGGCGGATTCGCTGGAGGCCGTGACTCGCAGGACGATCTGCTCCAGCCCGATCGCCTGGCGTGCCTGGGCAATTGCGGCTTCGACCAGACGGATGCCGATGCCTTTGCCGGTGTGTTTGGGGTGCACCATCATGCTGTTGAGCTCGGCACTGTGGCGCAGTTTCTGCAGAGATTGACGCTCCAGTCCGATCATGCCGACCATCTCGGAATCGATCCAGGCGCCGATGAGAAAACTGCCACCGAGGGGTTCGCTCAAACCCAGCCGGCCCAGATAGCTTTCCGGGGGACGTGCTCGCTCACTGTCGAGATCTGCATCGAAAGCGTCGGGGTACAGACGCAGGGCTTCATCACGCAGGCTTTTGTAGGCACTCAAGTCAGCCGCCGCGATCCGTGCGATGCGCACGGATGTGTCAGTCTCGACCATTCAGTGTCTCCAGGCTATTGATGTTGTCAAAGGCAATCGCATCCGCGAAGGATACGCTCGTCCAGCGCAAAGACTGGATACAAACCCTGAGTTTACGTTGATCTTGTGCAAACTCAGTTTCGAGCTTCGCCAAAGCATCCCGGCGCAGCAACACGCAAACCCAATGGGTGTGGCTTTCACCGGCATCGTTCACCGTGGCTGGTACTGCTGCCTCGGCGCCCACGCGTTCAGCCTCGGTCAGCAGGCGCGTGACGAGATCGCCGGGCAGGTGGGGTGTGTCGCAAGGAACGACCATGAGCCACTGCGTCCGGGTTTGGCGCAGCGCGGTGATGATGCCCGCAACCGGGCCACTGGCGGGCGGCAGATCCGGCGCATCAGTCTGCACCGCAGTCACATGCTCGGCTTGGATGGCCTGAGCTTGCCGCAGCAAATCGGCATAGGCGGACAGATTGCGGTTGGCGATGACGAACTGACTGGCGGTTTGAGGAACCAGACGGGCCAGAACCCAGGCGGCCAGGGGACGTCCTCGATAGACGACCAGACCTTTGTCGCGATTTCCCATGCGTCGCCCTTCGCCACCGGCGAGCAGGCAGCCTGTCACATCAGGATGGCGAAGCGGTACGGCGCCGGTGTCGGGAGCGGAGGTGTCATGCATGCCCGGAATTGTGCCGTCATGCTGTGAGGGTTGCGGCTCAGCGCTCGCCGCTCGTGCCGTTGTCTTGATCTGCGCCGATCTTGGGAGCACGGCGTGCGCCGTCGAAGCGCTGCCGCCAGTAGCCCACCCGCATGTCTTCAACGCGTACCGATGCACCGGTACGCGGAGAGTGAATGAACTTGTTGTCGCCGATGTAGATGCCGACGTGCGAGAAGGTGCGACGCAGGGTGTTGAAGAACACCAGGTCGCCAGGCTTCAATTCATTTTGCTTGACGGGAACCAGGTCTGGGGAATTGGCCTGCTCGGCAGATCGACGGGGTAAAACCAGCCCCACACTGTTCTCGAACACGTGACGGGTAAAGCCACTGCAGTCAAACCCGGTTTCACGGCTCTCACCGCCCAATTTGTACGGCACGCCCAGGAAATTCATGGCCGACATGACCAGTTCGGACGCAAGGTCTGCTGCCTTGGAGCGCACTTGCTGCGCCATCTCGACGACCGGTTTGGAAGAGGGCAGCAGACCTTTCTCGGCAAGAAAGCGGCTGACGGCATCTTCACCCTCCAAGGCGGCGGGTGCCATCGCAGGAGAGGAGGGTGGTGCGCTGGAGGATTGGGCTGCCGACAGTGCCTGTGTGACGGTTGTATGCGCCTGGGCAGGCGCATACAACCCGACGCTCAAGGCGCCGATGAACAGCAGGCTGCGCAGGGTGCTCAATGTTGCGTGCGCATGGTTCCGGCAAGCATGATCGCTCAACTGCATCGGGTGCGACCTGGGTGTCGGTCGTGGAAAAACATGGGGACGAATATAAAACAGCCTGACGAATGCGTCAACGCAGGTCAGTTCAGGGATAACCTTCGGCCTCAGGCTTCATCGCAGGGCATCCGTGACGTTTTGCGCAAAATCGCCGCTTGTGAAGACATGGGTGGTGGGGATGTCCAGATCAGATGTCAGTTTTCAAGCTGCTCGATTTGATCTGTCAACTCCAGCCAACGTGCTTCCAGGGTTTCGATCTCATCACCGAGGGTTTTGAGTCGTTTGCCTCGCTCGGCACGGTCTGCGGTCGACAGATCAGCTTGCGCCAATGAATCGGTGAGTTGAGCTTGTTCGGCATGGGCCTGCGCCAACCGCTCGTCCACCTTCTTGAGTTCGGTCTTCAAGGGTTTGGTCTGTTCCGCCAGTTTCTGACGGGCGGCGGCCTGCGCTTTGCGGTCATCGCGGCCGCTGGTTGAGGGTGTCTGTCCTGCCGTCCCCGTTGCGACAATCTTGTTCGTGCCCTTGGGCTGAGCGTCGCGGGCCGCTTTGGCTGCCTGCGCCACTTCACGCGCCTGGTCCTGCAGCCAGCGCTGGTAGTCGTCCAGGTCGCCGTCGAAGGTGCTGAGCTCGCCCTTGGCGACCAGCCAGAACTCGTCGCACACCTCGCGCAACAGCGCGCGGTCGTGGCTGACCAGCATGACGGTGCCTTCGAACTCGTTGAGCGCCATCGACAGCGCTTCGCGGGTGGTCAGGTCCAGGTGGTTGGTCGGCTCGTCGAGCAGCAGCAGGTTGGGGCGTTGCCACACGACCAGAGCCAGCACCAGGCGGGCTTTTTCGCCACCGCTGAACTGGCCGACGGCCTGGTTGACCATGTCGCCGGTGAACTGGAAGCGGCCGAGGAAGTCGCGCAGTTCCTGCTCGCGGGCTTGCGGGCCGACATCACGTGCCAGGCGGATCATGTGCTGCAACGGGCCTTCGTCAGGGCGCAGCACGTCCAGCTCTTGCTGGGCAAAGTAGCCAATGCTCAGACCCTTGCCTTCGGTGATCTCGCCGCTGATGGGGCGGTTCATGTGGGCCAGGGTCTTGACGACCGTGGACTTGCCTTGGCCGTTGGCGCCCAGGATGCCGATGCGCTGACCTGGCAGCACCGAGCGGTTGATGCCTGAGACGATCGTCAAGGTTTCATCGTTGGCCAGGTGGTAGCCGCAGGCCAGGTCCTTCAAGGCCATCATCGGGTTTGGCAGGCAATCCGGCTCAGGGAAGGAGAACTGGAAGTCGCTCGCTGTGAGCACGGGTGCGATCTTTTCCATGCGCTCCAGCGCCTTGACGCGGCTTTGCGCCTGCTTGGCCTTGCTGGCCTTGGCCTTGAAGCGCGCGATGAACTTGGAGAGGTGCGCGATCTTATCTTGCTGCTTGGAGAAGGCGGCCGCTTGCAGGTTCAGGCGCTCGGCGCGCATGACCTCAAAGGCCGAATAGCCACCGGTGTAGCGGGTCAGCTTGCCGTCTTCGAGGTGCAGGGTGACCTTGGTGATCGCGTCCAGAAACTCGCGATCGTGGCTGATGACGAGCAAGGTGCCTTCGTAGCGTTGCAGCCAGCCTTCCAGCCAGACCAGGGCGTCCAGATCCAAGTGGTTGGTGGGTTCGTCCAGCAGCAGCAGCTTGGCCGGGCACATCAGCGCCCGCGCCAGTTGCAGGCGCATGCGCCAACCACCCGAGAAGCTGTTGACCGGAGCCTGCGTTTGCTCCAGCTTGAAGCCCAGGCCCAACAACAACGCCTGGGCACGTGCCTGCGCATCGAACTGGCCGGCTTCGGCCAGGGCCATGTGGGCCTCGGCCATCGCGTGGCCATCGTCGGCCGCTTCTGCGTCGATCAGGTCCTGGCGGGCCTTCATCAGGCGGCCGTCGCCTTGCAGCACGAACTCGGTGGCCGGCTCGTCGGTTTCGGGCATGTTCTGCGCCACTTCGGCCATGCCGCCGGGCTGCAGCCACGACTGAGGGATTTCGACGTCACCGGCATCCGGGGCCAAGCGGCCGGCCAGCAGGGAAAACAGGGACGATTTGCCGGCACCGTTGCGGCCGATCAGGCCGACTTTTTCTCCGGGATGGAGGGTGGCACTGGCCTGCTCCAGCACAGGCTTGACGCCTCGCAACAAGGAGACGTTTTTAAGAACAATCATGGGGTCAGGCCGATTCGAGGAGCAGGGCGTCGCGGGTGATCAGCAGCAGCTGATCGGCGCCAGAGGTGGTTTCCAGCCAAGTGACGGGCAGGTCAGGGAAGGCACGCTCGAAGTTCGGGCGTTCGTTGCCGATTTCGAGCACCAGCACGGCGTCGGGGCCCAGGTAGCGGTCGGGCTCGGCACGCAGGGCGGCGAACAGGGCGCGGGTGAAGTCCATGCCGTCTTCGCCCGAGGCCAGGGCCAGTTCGGGCTCGGCCTGGTACTCCGCCGGCAGCTTCTTCATGGAGTCGGCGTTGACGTAGGGCGGGTTGCACAGGATCAGGTCGTAGGGCCCGTGGACGGCTTGCAGACCGTCGCTGTGCAGCAGCGTGATGCGGTCGGCCAGACCATGCTGATCGACGTTGATGCGGGCCACGGCCAGCGCGTCGTCGCTGATGTCCACGGCATCCACCACCACGTCCGGGTAGGCCATGGCGGCCAGCGCGGCGAGGCTGCCGTTGCCGGTGCACAGGTCGAGCACGCGGTGGGTCTGGTCGCTGAGCCAGGCGTCGATGCTGCCGTCGGCCAGCACTTCGGCGATGAAGGAGCGGGGCACGATCACCCGCTCGTCCACATAGAAGGGCACGCCTTGCAGCCAGGCCTGGTGCGTGAGGTAAGCGGCGGGCTTGCGGGTGCCGATGCGCTCTTCGATCAGGGCCAGGGCTTCGTCGCGTTGGGCCTCGGTGACGGCGGTGTTGGCCACCTCATCCAGGGCATCGAGCGGGTGGCCCAGGCGCCACAGCACCAGCCAGGCAGCTTCGTCGAAGGCGTTGGTGGTGCCATGGCCAAAGGCCACCTGGGCCTGTGTCAGGCGCTCGGCGGCCTGTTCAATCAGTTCAATGACGGTCACGTCAGGAGTCTTTCCAGCGTCTGCCGGTAGATGTTCTTCAGGGGCTCGATGTCAGCCACGGCGACGTGCTCGTCGATCTTGTGGATGCTGGCATTGACGGGGCCGAACTCGACCACCTGTGGGCAGATCTGCGCGATGAAACGGCCGTCCGACGTACCGCCGGTGGTGGACAGCTCGGTGTCCAGGCCGGTGACGTCCTTGATGGCGGCGGCCATGGCGTCCACCAGCGGGCCACGACGGGTCAGGAAAGGGCGTCCACCCAGGGTCCAGTCAATGTGGAATTCCAGGCCGTGCTGGCGCAGCACGTCTTCCAAACGGGTTTGCAGGCCTTCGGGCGTGGACTCGGTGGAGAAGCGGAAGTTGAAGTCGATGACCAGCTCGCCCGGGATGACGTTGTTCGCGCCCGTGCCCGCGTGGATGTTGGACATCTGCCAGCTGGTGGGCGGGAAGTGGTCGTTGCCCTGGTCCCAGACGATGGAGGCAAGCTCAGCCAGTGCCGGCGCGGCCTGGTGGATGGGGTTGCGGGCCAGATGCGGGTAGGCGATGTGGCCCTGGATCCCCTGGATGCGCAGCTTGCCCGAGAGCGAACCACGGCGACCGTTCTTGATCATGTCGCCTACCTGCTTGACCGAGGTCGGTTCGCCGACGATGCAGGCGTCCAGCCGTTCACCTTGAGCTGTCAGCCATTCGCAGACCTTCACGGTGCCGTCGACCGAGGGGCCTTCCTCGTCGCTGGTGATCAGGAAGGCGATGCTGCCGGCGTGATCGGGATGTTGGGCCACGAACTCCTCGCTGGCCACGACCATGGCCGCGAGCGAGGTCTTCATGTCGGCGGCACCACGGCCGTACAGGCAACCGTCACGGTAGCTGGGCACGAAAGGCGGGCTGGTCCACTGGTCGAGCGGGCCGGTGGGCACAACATCGGTATGACCGGCGAACACCAGGGTGGGGGCACCGTCGGCATGGCCACGGCCACGCTTGATGGCCCACAGATTGGTGACGGGCGCGTCTTCAGGCCCGAACACCAGCGTCTGGCAGGTGAAGCCAATGGCCTGCAGGCGCTCGGCCATCAAGGTCTGGCAGCCCTCGTCAACGGGCGTGACGGAGGGACGGGCAATCAGCGCCTCTGTGAGGCGCACGGTGGCGGTCATGTCAGCGTTCAGCGAGCAAAGGCAGGGCGGGCGTCGTCTTCGGTGTGCACATCGAGAGTGATCTCGGTGAAGGTCGGACCATCGTCGCCGTCTTCTGATTTGGGCGCCTGTTTGGCCGGGATCGTTGTGTCGTTTTGCAGGCGCCACATGAGGTCGGTCGGCGAGTCGGCGTAACGCAAGCCTTCCTCACGGCTGACCAGTCCTTCGCGGATGAGGCGGGCAATGTCCTGTTCAAAGGTTTGGGAACCTTGCGACATGGACTTTTGCAGTGCCTCTTTCACCTCGTTGAAGTCGCCACGCGTGATCATCTCGGCCACCAGCTGGGTGTTGAGCAACACTTCGACGGCCGGGACGCGCCCTCCCGACACGTTTTGCAGCAAACGCTGGGAGATGACCGCCTTCAAACCTGAAGCCAGGTCGCTCAGGAGAGCCGGCCGAGCCTCGGGTGTGTAGAACGACAAAATGCGGCCCAGGGCGTGATAGCTGTTATTGGCGTGCAAGGTGGCCAGCACCAGGTGCCCGGACAGCGCATACGACAGTGCGGCCGTCATGGTTTCGCGGTCACGGATTTCACCAATCAGGATGCAGTCAGGAGCCTGGCGCAGCGCATTCTTCAGGCCAATCTGCAAGGATTGCGTGTCACGGCCCACCTCGCGCTGGTTGACCACGGACTTCTTGTTGGTGAACAGGAATTCCAGTGGATCCTCAATGGTGAGGATGTGGCCCGTCATGCGCTGATTGCGGTATTCGAGCATCGAGGCCAGCGTGGTGCTCTTGCCTGCACCGGTGGCACCCACCACCAGAATCAGGCCGCGCTTCTCCAGCACCATCTCGGACAGCGACATGGGCACATTGAGCGACTCCAGCGGAGGAATGTCACTGGGAATGTACCGGAACACAGCCGCCACCGAACCACGCTGCTTGAACGCGCTCAAACGGTAGATGCCCACATTCGGGATCGTGATGCCCAGGTTGAGCTCGCCGGTCTCATCCAACTCTTCCAGCTGCTGCGGCGTGATCAACTCAGACAGCAACTGACGCGGCTGAGACGGCGTCAGGATCTGATCCGTGAGCTGCAAGATCTGACCATTGATCTTGATGAGGATGGGTGTCTTGGCAGACAGGAAGACGTCTGATGCCTTCTTCTCGGTCATCAGACGCAGGATCTTTTCAAGATTGCCACCGCTCATCAAATGCTCTCCCGTGATGGGTTGTCAATGGTCCGACAAGGATGCCACGCCAATCAGGCGCCGCGCAGCAGGTCGTTGATGCTGGTCTTGGAACGGGTCTGGGCGTCAACACGCTTGACGATGACCGCGCAGTACAGCGAATACTTGCCGTCAGCCGAAGGCAGGTTGCCGCTCACCACCACCGATCCGGCCGGGATGCGTCCGTAGCTGACTTCGCCAGTGGCGCGGTCGTAGATCTTGGTGGATTGACCAATGTACACGCCCATCGAGATGACCGAGTTCTCTTCGACGATGACGCCTTCGACCACCTCGGAGCGGGCGCCGATGAAGCAGTTGTCTTCGATGATGGTGGGGTTGGCTTGCAGGGGCTCGAGCACGCCACCGATGCCGACACCGCCAGACAGGTGGACGTTCTTGCCGATCTGTGCGCACGAACCCACAGTAGCCCAGGTGTCCACCATGGTGCCTTCATCGACGTAGGCGCCGATGTTGACGTAGGACGGCATCAGGATCACGTTCTTGGCCTGAAAGCTGCCACGACGGGCCACAGCGGGCGGCACCACGCGCACGCCGGAGGCGGCCAGTTGCTCGGCGCTCCAGCCGGTGTACTTGGTGGGCACCTTGTCGTAGAACTGCAGGTCACCCTGGCCCATGGACACGTTGTCGTTCAGGCGGAAGCTCAGCAGCACGGCCTTCTTGACCCACTGGTGGGTTTCCCATTGGCCGTTGATCTTCTCTGCCACACGCAGCTTGCCGCTGTCGAGCTGATCGATGATGTGGTTGACGGCGTCACGCACTTCAGCCGGGGCGGCGGCAGCGGACAGGGAAGTGCGCTGTTCCCAGGCGTTGTCGATGACGGTTTGCAGAGCTTGAGACATTTGTATCTTTCGGGAAATCAGACAGATCGGGATTGGATGAAAGCTTTGATGCGTTCGGCGGCCTCGACGCATTCGTCGACACCGGCCACCAGTGCCATGCGAACACGGCCGGCACCCGGGTTGACGCCGTTGGCCTCGCGCGCCAGGTAGCTGCCAGGCAGAACGGCCACATTGTATTGAGACAGCAACTCGCGGGTGAAGGTCTCGTCGCTGCCGCCGCCAATGTGGTGGGGCACTTCGGCCCACAGATAGAAGCCTGCGTCAGGCAGCGCCACGTTCATGACCGAGGCCAGAATGGGCGTGACACGCTCGAATTTCTGACGATACAAGGCACGGTTTTCAATGACATGGTTTTCGTCCTTCCAGGCGGCAATGCTCGCGCGTTGCACGGCCGGGCCCATGGCGCTGCCGTGGTAGGTGCGGTAGAGCAGGAAAGACTTGATGATGGCCGCATCGCCGGCCACAAACCCTGATCGCAAACCCGGCACATTGGAGCGTTTGGACAGGCTGGTGAGCATGATCAGGTTCTTGAAGTCGTGGCGGCCCAGCTTGGCGGCCGCCTCCAGACCGCCCAGTGGTGCGGCGTCGGCACCTTCACGGAAGTAGATCTCCGAATAGCACTCGTCAGAAGCGATCACGAAACCGTAACGGTCGCTCAGTGCGAACAGGCGCTCCCACTCGGTCAGCGGCATCACGGCGCCGGTGGGATTGCCGGGCGAACACACGAACAGCAGTTGTGTGGTGGCCCATGTGCTTTCCGGGATGCTGGACCAGTCGGCTGCAAAGTTGCGAGCGGGGTCGGAGTTGGCAAACACCACGCGGGCGCCGGCCAGAAGGGCGGCCCCTTCATAGATCTGATAGAACGGATTGGGGCTGACCACGACCGGGCCACCGGCTTCGCGGTGCTGGGACGGGTCAATCACGGTTTGCGCCAGCGAGAACAAGGCTTCGCGCGAGCCATTGACAGGCAAGAGTTGCGTGGCTGGATCGATCCGCAAACCGTAGCGGCGCTGCATCCAGTCGGCACAGGCGGCGCGCAGGGCCGGTTCACCTGCGGTGGCAGGGTAATTGGCCAGTCCATCCAGTCCGGCGACCAGGGCCTCCTTGATGAACTCGGGGGTGGCGTGCTTGGGTTCGCCAATGCCCAGACTGATCGGGCGGTAAGTCGCGTTCGGCGTCACATCCGCAGTCAGACGACGCAGGCGCTCAAATGGGTAAGGCTGGAGTTTGGACAGCAGGGGGTTCATGGGCTCGCATTATCCCTGCCCCGGAGCGTCGGCACAGAAGGTGAGGGCATCGTGATCACCCGGCAACGGGCTGATCAGCGGCCACCACAGACCGATGCCGCCCCTCGCTCTTGGCTCGATACAGTGCCTGATCAGCACGCTCCAAGGTGGCCTCCGTGCCCTCATCGCCCTGGTGGAGCGCGAGACCGGCCGAAAAACGCAGGCGCAACTCGGGGGCGGCGTCCGAGACGGTGATGCTCACCAAGGCGTCTCGCACACGATCCAGCGCAATCAAGGCCTTCTGCGGGCTGGTGTTGGGCATGAGAAACAGGAACTCCTCGCCACCCCAACGTGCGAGGGTGTCGGTGTCACGCAAAACCATGGACGCAGCGGATGCAAACGCCATCAACGCCTGATCTCCGACCTGATGCCCATGCGTGTCGTTGATGCGTTTGAAGTGGTCCAGGTCAATCAACGCGACGGTGAAACGCTCTCCGTAGCGCTGATACCGCTGTGCAGCGTAGGCCAGCTTCTCCTGCATGTGGCGGCGGTTGTAGAGACCGGTCAAGGCATCGCGCGTGGCCAGCTTCTTCACCTGATCGAGGGCTGCTTGCAGTTCACGACGCTGTGTGGACAGGCGCTTGCGCCAACTGGCCACCAGGTAGGCCGTGAAGATCAGCACAGGCAGACTGCCCAGCATCACCCCGAACCGCAGCAGTTCAAACTGAGGAGGGTAGTAGACCGGATCAAGGCTGGAGAGCACCCCCATGGTGGCCCCCAGAAACACCATGGCGAGCAGCCCGTTGAGCACCGACAGGCGAGGGGCGTGCGTGTACATCCCGAACACGATCACCAAGGCGATGAGCACCAGCACCATGCCCCGTTCGGAGGGATCGAGCGTGATGTAGGCGAAGGAGATGGCGACCTGCGCATACAGGTTCTGCAGCATCATGATGCCGGGATCGCGCCACCCGCGTGTGATGCCACTGCGCACCAGGGCGTAGAAGATCAGGTGTACGGGGAAGGTGACCAGGCTCAGGACCAGAGGCCCGATGGGGAGCATCATGCCCACATTCGCGGCATGAAATGCTGCTGCGCAACAGACGGCGTACATGATGGCGCACAGCAAGATGATGCTGGTGTGGCCACGCGTGTGTCGGTCAGGTCCGAGGATCGCCAGCGCACTTCGCTCCAGCGACTCCATCAGACGATCAGGGCCAGTTTCTGCAACTGTCAACTCAGTCATCTGCGCTCCTCACGAAGGGACGGCCGGTGGTGGCGTGTTGCCGCCGAAGAGGACGGGTGTCAGCGCCGGGGCCCACACGGAGCGATTGCGGCCCGAAGCCTTGGCCTGGTACATGGTCTTGTCGGCGCGTTCGACCAGTTGGTCGATGGTGTCGTCGGGCTCAGCTTGTACCAGTCCGGCAGAAAAGCTCATCTGCAACGCAGGGTGACCAGGAAGACGCCAGGCATTGAGCGCCTTGCGCAATCTTTCCAATGAGGCATGCGCTTCGTTCAGGCTTGTTTGCGGGAACATGACCAGAAACTCTTCACCGCCCCAACGGGCGACCTTGTCCACGGCTCTGAGGTGCGTGCTGGCCAGATCGGCAAAGCCCTTCAGCACGGCGTCGCCGGTAGGGTGGCCGTGACGATCATTGACCTGCTTGAAGTGATCCAGATCGATCAGCGCAATGCACCACCGGGTGTTGTGTCGCTCTGAAAGTTGACGCTCGGACGCCATGGCGTCCAGCATCACCCGACGGTTCAACAAACCGGTCAACTGATCAAGGGTGGCCATCTGGTTGACGGTCTGCACGGTTTTGCGCAGTTCCTTGGCCTGCTCGCTGATTTCAGAGCGGATGTCGCTGACCCATTTGCCCACCAGCGACAGCAGCAGCAGGCTGGCACAGCCAACCACCAGATGAGTTGCGCCTTTGTTGAGCATGCCAACGTGGGTGGCGCGCCAGTCAACCCAGGCAAACGCGACAACCAGCATGAGGGTTGCCGTGATGCCAAGGCCAAGCACCTGCCTGGGGCGTAAGCGCAACATGGCAACCACGACGGCTTGTGCCATGAGCACCAGCACATTCACCCTGTGTTCACCCAGAAGCACATAAGCGGCCACGCACAGTGCCAGAGAGGCCAGTGCATGGGGCAGTGTGAGAACAGGATCTTTCAGCGCCTGGGTCCAACCCAGTTGAACCGGGAGCCAGAACACCAGAAAAGTCAGGACACTGACCACCGTCAAGGGCCAAGCCACCGAGCTGGACAGTTCCTGAAGGTAGACCAGGTGCCAGATCATGGCCAGACTGGTCAGATAGGTTGGCAGGGCAGCCAGACCAAACAGTGCATGGCGACGAACGCGCATCTCCGGCCCGGGAAAGGGGTCGGCGAGTGCCTTGAGCCAATTGGGTGCATTCATGAACTGCAGTGCTTTCGAAGGGTTACATCACCACGTGAGCAACCTACGTTTCAAAAGGTACATCATTTGCAAGTGGTTGACGTGCCGGGAAAGCACTTGCCACACAAGTAATTGGACGCTCAGCGGGCAAAAGCCACAGAAACAAGGCTTGAAACACACGACTGGCAGGTAGGCCGCTCGGCCTGCCTGCAACGTGCGCAGCGGTTTAGCCCAACAAGCCGGTTTCGGCGTTGTGCTGGGGCAGGTCCACCTTGGGCGCAGGCTTCCAGCCTTTCTTGCGGTGCTCGACGACGACGTTGGTGTAGATGCCACCGCGCACGTACCACTTGGCCGTGATGCGCAGGTAGCGCGGCTGGATGGCCTTGACCATGTCGTCGAGGATGGAGTTGGTGACCTTTTCGTGGAATGCCCCGTCATTTCGGTAACTCCACATGTACATCTTCAGGCTCTTGAGCTCGATGCACAGTTTGTCGGCGATGCAGTCGATGGTGAAGTGCGCGAAATCAGGCTGGCCGGTGAGCGGGCAGAAGCAGGTGAACTCGGGCACCTGGAACTGGATCACGTAGTCGCGCTGGGGCGCCGGATTGGGGAAGACGTCGAGATGACGGGTCGGGGCTGACGGCGGGGTGGCCGGCTTGGCGCGTTCGCCCACCTCAAGGGCCGTGCCCTTGGCTGGTGTGGTCTTGGCGGTGGAGGCGGGGGCTTTCTTGGCCATGGTGAACAACTCTGCTGTGAATGGATTGCCGGCAAAACGGCGATGTTATCATCTTAAGTTAGCTTTTACCCGTAACGAAGCGGCTTTTACCAAGCAAATCAAGGACTTAGCCGTCTACCTTTTGCCCTGCGAACGCCTCCGAGCATGCGCCTGAACTCGATCAAGCTGTCTGGCTTCAAGTCATTCGCTGAACCGACCCACTTCCAACTGCCCGGGCAACTCGTGGGTGTGGTGGGGCCAAACGGCTGCGGCAAGTCCAACATCATGGACGCCGTGCGCTGGGTGCTGGGCGAATCCAAGGCGTCGGAGTTGCGTGGCGAGTCCATGCAGGACGTCATCTTCAACGGC
>CAYOJR010000011.1:9518-25785 GCA_964404335.1 uncultured Aquabacterium sp. | reverse complement strand
GGTGCCCAGCATCAGCACAAGGTGCATGCGACTGCCGGGTGTGGCCAGGCGTTGCGCCCAGATCAGCAGCACCAGGCATTGCAGGATGATCACCCCGTCCAACGACAGGGTGCGTGCCGTGGGCAGTTCGGCGAGGAAAACCATGAGCACGCCCATCATGGCCGGCATCACGGTCAGGTTTTGCCACGGTGCGGTGCGCGCATGCAGGCGCAACAGCCCCCAGGTGTAGAGCGACAAGGTGCTGGCTTGGGCCACCGGGGCCGCCACCTCCAACGACCAATCTGGCCAGGTGCTCACCTGTGCTGCGCAGGCAAAGGCCACCGCGCTGCACAGCAGGCCCAAGGCCGTGCCGGGCAAGGCGTCGCGCCGAGGCTGCAAGCTGGCCAGCAAGGTGCCCAAGGTCAGAATCAGCGCGATCAGGGCGGCGGCTGCGGCCAGGCTGGGGGTGTGCAAAGGCATGCCACCCAGTGTAGCGAACTGACCTGGGCTTGTGGGGGGCGCGTGGCGTCAGCGCAGGAGGTCGAGCAGCGTGCGCGCCACGACCTTGGTGGCCTTGCGCAGGTCATCGAGCACCAGGTGTTCGTCGGCGCGCTTGGCGTTGGATTCGAACACGGTGCGGGGACCGGCGCCGTAGATCACGGCGGGGATGCCCTGGGCGCAGTACAGCCGCACGTCGGTGTAGAGCGGGGTGCCGCAGGTGGGGATCGCTTGACCGAACACCGCTTCGCCATGCCTCTGGATGGCCTGCACCAAGGGCGCATTGCCGGGCAGCGGTTGCAGCGAGTGCGCCAGCAACAGCCGTTTGATGTCGATGCGGATGCCGGGCACCGTGGCGGCGGCTTCGGTGATGACGCGGCGGATGTCGGCTTCGACCTCGGTAGAGTTCTCTTCCGGGATCATGCGGCGGTCGAGCTTGAAGACGACCTTGCCGGGCACGACGTTGGTGTTGGTGCCGCCTTCGATGCGGCCCACGTTCAGATAGGGGTGGGTGATGCCCGGCACTTGCGAGGTGATGCTCTGGTAGCGCGTGTTCTGGGCGTAGAGGGCGTTGAGGATGGTCACCGCACCTTGCAAGGCATCGACCCCGGTGTGTGGGATGGCGGCGTGCGCCATCTGGCCGTGCACGGTGACCTCCATCTGCAGGCAGCCGTTGTGGGCGGTGACCACTTCGTAGCTGAAGCCGGCTGCGATCAGCAGGTCGGGTTTCGTCAGGCCCTGGCTGAGCAGCCAGCCGGGGCCCAGTTCGCCGCCGAACTCCTCGTCGTAGGTGAAGTGCAGCTCGACCGCGCCGGTCAGCGAGGGGGTATCAGGGTCTTGCTGCAGGGCTTCGAGCGCACGCAGGGCGAAGCTGTAGGTGGCAAAGTCGCTCTTGCTGACGGCGGCGGCGCGCCCGTAGAGCTTGCCATCGACCACCTCGCCGCCATACGGGGCGTGGGTCCAGCCTTCACCGGGGGGCACCACATCGCCATGGGCGTTCAGCGCCACAGTGCGCCCGCCTGCGCCCAGGCGCCGCCGCACGATCAGGTTGGTGAGACTTTGCAGGCCGTAGGCGTGCACCTGCTCGCTGGGCACGGCGTGCCGCTCGGCCTGCCAGCCAAAGGCCGACAGCAGCTCGGCGGTGCGCTCGGCGTGCGGCGCATTGTTGCCGGGCGGGGTGTCGGTGGGCACCTGCACCAGCGCTTGCAGAAAGCACACCTCTTCGTCGAAGTGGGCGTCGATCCACGCATCCAGGGCGGCGTAGGCGGCTGCAGTGGCATCGGTGTCAGGAGGCATCGGTGCAGATGGGGCGGCCATGATCAGAGTGCCTCGAGCAGGTGCATGAAGGCGTCCACGCACAACTGGGCATCGTCGTTGGTGATGGTTTCGAGCGGGCTGTGGCTGATGCCGTCATGCCCGCCCCGCACAAACAGCATGGCCTGTGGCATGACCTGGTGGAGTTTCATGGCATCGTGGCCCGCGCCGCTGGGCAGGTGGAAGGCCGGCAGGCCCAGGCTGGTGACAGCAGCCTCCCAGCGTGCGCGCCAGGCAGGATGGCAGGGCGCAGCGGCCGCCTGCAGGTTCTGGATGAGCTGGATGTCCACGCCCCGACGCCGTGAAACGGCGTACACGAACGCGTCCACGTCTTCCACCAGTGCGTCGCGCTGGCCGTTGGTGGGCGCGCGCAGGTCGAGGGTGAACTGGCACCGACCCGGCACCACGTTGACCGAGCCTTGTGGCACCTGCATCACCCCCACCGTGCCGACCGAGGGACCATCGGGCGAATCCTGGTCTTGCAAGGCGCGGCGCTCGGTGTAGAGGGCGATCTCGGCCACGGCCAGGGCCGCATCCTGGCGCATCGGCATGGGCGTGGTGCCAGCGTGACACGCCAGGCCGACGGCCTCGCCCGTGAAGCGGGTGCTGCCGTTGATGCCGGTGACGATGCCCAGTGGCAGATCGCGTGCGTTGAGCACGGGACCTTGTTCGATGTGCACCTCGACAAAGCCCAGGTAGCGAGCAGGATCGCGCTTGAGCGCCGCGATGTCTTCGGGCTTCGCGCTCAAACCGGCTTCCCTCATGGCGCGGCGCAGCGTGATGCCATCGGCATCGACCAGATTCAACCAGTCAGGCTGGAAGTCGCCCGCCAGCGCGCTGGAGCCGAGAAAGGTGGCCGGGAAGCGCTGGCCTTCTTCTTCGGCGAAGGCGACCACTTCGATGCCGTGGCGCAATCGCCGTCCGGCCCGAAAGAGGGACTGCACGCACATCATGGGCACCAGGATGCCGAGGCGTCCGTCGTAACGCCCGCCATTGCGCACGGTGTCATAGTGTGAGCCCGTGAGCAGTCGGGCGGCCGTGGGCTCGCTGCCGTGGTACACACCCACCACATTGCCGACGGCATCGAGTTTGACCTCGTCAAAACCGCAGACGCGCATCCAGATCTGCAGTTGCGTGGCCGCCGATTGGTGGGCCGGTGTCAGGTAGGTGAGGGTCAGCGGCGGACGCTCGTCCACCCCGTTGCTGCCCTTGCCCTCGGTGTGCGCTGCGAGGGCCTCGGCCCAGTCGAGGATCTGGTTGCCATCGGTGGGCAGCATGCCGAACTTGTCGTTGAGGCGGATTTCGGCAATGCGGTGGATGTGGCGCAGGCACTCGGCGCGCTCGGCATCGGGTTGGGCCTGCAGGCGTCGTTCGAGGGTGGCGATGATCTGTGTGCGGCTCAGACCCTTGCCGCGCGGACCACGCACGGCCAGGATGAATGGCCAGCCGAACTTGGCGCGGTACTGGGCATTGAGTTCCTTCAGGCGCGCCAGTTCTTCAGGGCTGCAGTGTGCGAGCCCGGCCTGGTTCTGTTCGTTCCGGGACTCGGCTGTCAACTGACCGGCCAACGCAGCTTTGCCCGCCAGTTCGGGGTGGGCGCAGATGAGCTCGAGTTGCTGTGCCTGGCTGGCGTCGCGAACGGCCTGGACCAGTGCGTATTTGAGGTGAGCCAGGCTTTGGAACGGTCGTTGCGCCCAGGTAGCCTCGGCAATCCAGGACGAATGCTCGTAGATGCCGTCCAGCAAGGTGGTGAAGGTGGGCTGGTCGGCGTCGTTGAGCTGGGCCAGCGTGAGGTTGGGGATGACCAGCATGGGTGTCAGGCTTGGTAAGGGTGAACGGCTTGCCAGTGCCGAGCGATGTCGATGCGGCGGCACACCCAGACGTGTTCGTGGCAGGCCACGTGGTCCAGGAAGCGTTGAAAGGCGCGGAAGCGCCCGGGGCGGCCGAGCAGGCGGCAGTGCATGCCCACGCTCATCATCTTGGGGGCGTTGTCGCCCTCGGGGTCGCCTTCGGCATAGAGCAGGTCGAAGGTGTCTTTCAGGTAGGTGAAGAAGTCTTCGCCCTGGGCATAGCCCTGGGGCAGCGCAAAGCGCATGTCGTTGACGTCCAGCGTATAGGGCACGATGAGGTGGGGCACGGTCTGGCCGTCGGTGCGTTGCACGGTGGTCCAAAACGGCAGGTCGTCGCCGTAGTAGTCGCTGTCGTACACGAAGCCGCCATGGTCGGCCACCAGGCGGCGCGTGTTGGGGCTGTCGCGGCCGGTGTACCAACCCTGGGGGCGCTGGCCGGTCAGCTCTTCGATGATCTGCATACCGATGCGCATGTGTTCGCGCTCGGTGGCTTCGTCGATCTGCTGGTAGTGGATCCAGCGCCAACCATGACAGGCGATTTCGTGGCCCAGCTTGACGAAGGCGCGCGCCAGTTCGGGGTGGCGTTGCAGGGCCATGCTCACGCCGAACACCGTCAGCGGCCAGCCGCGTTTTTCAAATTCGCGCAGGATGCGCCACACGCCCACGCGCGAGCCGTATTCGTAGATCGACTCCATGCTGAGGTGCCGGTCGGCGAAGGCGGGCGGGTTGGCCATTTCGCTGAGGAACTGCTCGCTGCCGGCGTCGCCATGCAGGACGCAGTTCTCGCCGCCTTCTTCGTAGTTGAGCACGAACTGCACGGCAATGCGGGCACCGTTCGGCCACTGAGGATGGGGCGGTGTGCGGCCGTAGCCGATCAGATCGCGTGGATAGGGGGGGGCGTTGGATGTGGCGACCATGCTCGGGTGGTGGGTACAACTGGTGTGGAGCTTGGCCGGTGTGTTGCCTTGCGTGGGTTGCGGGCCGCACCCGTCATGATTAAAGTGTATACAGGGCTGAGTTCCTTGCGCAAGCGTTCGCCGCCGTTGCCCTGCGACCACCATCGAGCCCCTATGACTGAAACTGCTGTCCCCTCCCACGCTTCCGGTTGTTTGACCACCCATGTGCTGGACACCATGCACGGCACGCCTGCTGCAGGCATGACCTTGCGCTTGTATGTGCGCTGTGATGGCAGCGGCGAGGCGCGGGCCCCGATGTGGCAGTGTTTGCGCACGGTGGTGACCAATGCCGACGGCAGGGTGGACGGGCCGCTGCTGGCGGGGGCCGAGCTGCGTTCGGGTGTTTACCGACTGGTCTTTGAGGTGGAAGGCTATTTCCGTGGCTTGGGCGTGGCACTGCCTGAACCAGCCTTCTTGAGCGAGGTGCCGCTGGAGTTTGGCCTCGCCGATGCGCAGGCCCACTACCACGTGCCCTTGCTGGTGAGCCCTTGGGCCTATTCCACCTACCGTGGCAGTTGAGGGGCTCACATGCTCGAAGCAAGCCCCTTGCTGGTCTATGCCCTCGATTGGGTCAATCTGTTGCTGCGTTGGGCGCATGTGATCACGGCGATTGCCTGGGTCGGTGCCTCGTTTTATTTCGTCTGGCTGGACAACCATCTGACTGCGCCTGCCGACCCCAGGCTGAAGGAGCTGGGCGTCAGTGGTGAGTTGTGGGCTGTGCATGGGGGCGGCTTCTACAACCCGCAGAAGTACGTGGTGGCGCCCGGTACGCTGCCCCGGCATCTGCACTGGTTCTATTGGGAGAGCTACGCCACCTGGCTCACGGGTTTTGCCTTGTTCACGGTGATGTACCTGTTCAACGCCGGCACCTTCTTGATCGACAAGAGCCGACTTGACTGGGCGCCCGTGGCTGCGGCGCATACGGCGGTGGGTTTTCTGGTGGGGTTCTGGCTGATCTATGACCTGCTGTGTCGCACGGTAGGCCGCCGACCTGGCAGTGAGCGCCTGCTGGGCGCCTTGGTGGCAGCCGTGGTGGTGGGGGCCAGTTGGCTGGCCTGCCAGTTGTTTGCCGGGCGGGCAGCCTTCTTGCTGGTGGGGGCGATGGTGGCCACGGCCATGAGCGCCAATGTGTTGTTCTGGATCATCCCGGGGCAGCGCAAGGTGGTGGCGGCGATACGCGCGGGTGAGCCGGTGGACCCCGTGCATGGCCAGCGTGGCAAGCAGCGCAGCGTTCACAACACCTACTTTGTGTTGCCGGTGTTGTTTGCAATGTTGAGCAACCACTACGCCTGGGCCTATAGCCACCCGCACAACTGGCTGGTGCTGGTGTTGCTCATGCTGGCCGGCGCCCTGATCAGGCAGTTCTTTGTGGCGCGTCACAAGACCGAGATGGCAGGGCAGCGTGCGCCTTGGGGCTGGGCGGTGGCCAGTGTGGGCATTTTGCTGGGGGTGGCCGTGTGGCTGGCGCCATCGCCGGCGTCGCTGGCATCGGCAAGCTTGGCGGTGCCCGCTGCAACGCCTGCACAAGCTTTGGCTCAGGTGCAGACGGTGGTGCAGCAGCGTTGCCTGATGTGCCACAACGCCCAATTGGCCAACAAGGGGGTGCGTCTGGACACGGTGGCGTTCCTGAACCAGCATGCGCAGGCCATTTATCAGCAAACGGTGGTGCTCAAAGCCATGCCCTTGAACAACACCACCCAGATCACCGAGGCCGAACGCGCCGTGCTGGCGAACTGGTTCAAGTCCAGACCCTGAGGGCTGTGGGCTCCTCTGAAAAAAAGAAAGCCCGCTCATCGTGGGATAAGCGGGCAAATGTGCAGGGATAAATCCGTGCTGCACACCGACTCAGGGAGGAAAAGCCGGGCCTCATTGCTGAGACAGGTCGATCCTGCACGTTACAGACAGACACAAACAGGAGGCGGGGCACCGCAGTTGTCCGGAAAGCGTAACCTGTCACGGATTTGCCTTATTTTGAGGCAATCCAAGCTTCGCCCCTAGGGGAGACCCCGAAACCCCAAGCTTGCCAACAAGGTTGTCCACAGGATGCGGGGATAAGTCAGGCCTGAGCTTCCTCGTCGGGGCCTGTGTGATGGTCCGGCCCCTTGGTCTTGGACTTGTGATGTGGGCCGTCGCCTGCCTCGCCGTCCTCGGTTTGTTCTTTCTCTTCCCACAACTCGGTCAGCTCCTTCAGGCGTGCCATCACCTTCTGGTTGAGACTGCCGACGGGGGACTCACCCTGCGCATCGGGTTCACCCGCCGGCAAGTCGGTCAGCAAACTCGCTGCCTGGTCAACGTTCTCCACCGCCCACACGCGGAAGCGCCCGGCTGCCACGGCAGCCACCACGTCGTGGCGCAGCATCAGGTGCTGCACGTTGGCGGCCGGGATCAGCACCCCTTGTTCTCCCGTCAGGCCCCGGGCCGCACAGATGTCGAAAAAGCCTTCGATTTTTTCGTTGACGCCGCCGATGGCCTGCACCTGCCCCAGCTGATTGATCGAGCCGGTGACCGCCAGCGACTGCCGGATGGGTGCACCGGCCAAGTCGGACAGCAGGGCGCAGGTCTCGGCCAGCGAGGCGCTGTCGCCATCGACGTGGCCGTAGGACTGCTCGAACACCAGGCTGGCCGACAGAGACAGTGGCTGGTTGCGGGCATAGCGCCCCGCCAGGAAGGACGACAGGATCAGCACGCCCTTGGAGTGCAGCGCGCCCGAGAGCTTGACCTCGCGCTCGATGTTGAGCACCTCGCCTTCGCCCATGCGCGTGATGGCCGTGATGCGGCTGGGTTGGGCGAAGGCAAAATCGCCCAGATCCAGCACCGACAGCCCGTTGACCTGGCCTTGCACCGCGCCCTCGGTGTCGATGAGGATGATGCCGCGCAAGATCGCCTCGTAGAGCTCCGAGCGCACACGATCATGGCGGCGGATCTGGGCATCCATGGCCTGCTGTACATGGGCCGCAGCGACGGTGCCATGGCCGGAATGCCTTGCCCAGTAATCGGCTTCGCGCATCAGGTCGGCCACGCGGCCGATGTGGGTGCTCAGGCGGTGCGCATCCTCCACCATGCGGGCGCTGAAGTCGATGACCCGCGCCACGGCACTGCGGTCAAAGGGCAGCAGCTTGTCCTTGCGGGTGAGCGTGGCCACCATGCGGGCGTACAGCATGTGGGTGTCGGCATTGCGCTCAATGCGGTCTTCGAAATCGGCCGAGACCTTGAACAGCTCGCTGAAGTCGGGGTCGTACTCCTGCAGCAGGTAGTAAAACAGCCGGTCACCGAACAGGATGACCTTCACGCGCAGCGGGATGGGCTCGGGCTCCAGCGACACGGTGCTCACCAGGCTGTACATCTGCGCCAGCGATTCCAGCCGGATTTCGCGCGACTGCATGGCGCGCTTGAGGCTCTCCCAGGCGAAGGGCTGCATCAGCAGCTTGCGCACGTCCAGCAGCAGGTAGCCACCGTTGGCGCGGTGCAGGGCGCCTGCCTGGATCAAGGTGAAGTTGGTGAGCAGCGCGCCAAACTGCTGAAGGTGCTCGATGCGGCCGATCAGGTTGCCGTAGTTGGGGTTGTCTTCGGTGACCACGGGGGCGCCGGCGCCAGCCTTTTGCGTCACCAGCACGTTCACCTGATAGCGGTGGAAGGTTTCGTGCGTGACCACGGCCAGGCCACCGCCAATCTGGGTGCTTTCCTCCGGGTTCTTGAAGTCGTCGGCGTGCTCGACCATGTCTTGCTGCACCACGTCCAGATAGGCCAGCACGGCCGGCAGGTCGGCAAAGTGGGCGCGCACGTCGTCAATGACGTGCTTGACGGTCAGCAGGGTGTTGTCCTGCGTGAGCTGCTTGAGCTGTTCGGTGCGTTCCTTGCGCCAGCGCGGCAGCTGTTCCAGGATCTTGCCGAGCTGGTCCTGCAGGCCGCTGATGGCGTTGGCGATGCGGTGCTTTTCATCGTCGGGCAGCTTGCTGAACTCGTCGGGGGGGACGACCTCGCCGTCGCGCGTGGGCACGAAGGTGAAGCCGCTGGGGGTGCGCAGCAGAAAGATCTGCTGGCTTTCGGCTTCGTCGCCCAGGGTCTTGAGCGCAGCCTCTTCACGCTGGCTGAAGGCGTGTTGGATGGCCTCGGCCTTGGCGCGGTATTCGTCGCTTTCGAACAGGCCGGGGATGGCGCTGCGCAGGTAGTCCACCAGCTTGGCCATCTGGTCGCGCAAGTCAGTGCCGCGTCCGGGGGGGAGGCTCAACGCCTGGGGCTTGTGAGGCTGCTTGAAGTTGTGCAGGTAGCACCACTCCGGTGGGTCGGTCTCGGTCGGTGCCTTGCGGGCCAGCCATTGCCGCACCATGCTGCGCTTGCCCATGCCGGACGGGCCTTGTACGAACAGGTTGTAGCCTTCGTGGTGCATGCCCGTGCCGAACTGCACCGCTTCCATGGCGCGCATCTGGCCGATCAGCTCGCTCAGGTCTTCCAGCTCGGCGGTGGTCTGGAAGTCGAACTGTTGCGGATCGCAGGTGTGATGCAGTTGGGCGGCAGACAGGGCGTGCAAGGTGGTCACCGAGGTCATGGCAGGCGGGGCCACTGCCTGGGCAGCGGCGGAGCAGCGATGTGCCCAGTTTGCACCATCCTGCCAAGGTGATCAGCATCGGTTCACTATGATCTGCCGTGAACTGTCATGGAGTGAGGGGGATGAGATGAGTGGGGGCTCGCACTGGTTGTATCTGCTTGTGGCTGGTTTGTTCGAGATTGGCTGGCCCCTCGGGTTGAAGCTGGCCGCCAACCCGTCCATGAAGCTGTGGGGGGTTCTGATTGCCGGGGGGTGCATGGGCTTGAGCGGGCTGTTTCTGTGGCTGGCGCTCAAGGGCATTCCGATCGGGTCGGCTTACGCCGTGTGGACCGGGATCGGGGCAGCAGGCACTTTCCTGGTGGGAGTGCTGTTTTTTGGCGACCCGAGCCTGCTGTTGCGCTGGTTGGGCCTGGGCCTGATCGTGGCGGGTGTGGTTTGCCTGAAGCTGGCTTGATGCCGATGGCGTGACGCCGCCGGTGTGTGTGCACCTGCTCAGGTGGCGTGTGCTGCCAGCAACTGCGCCACCACCGAGATGGCGATCACGGCGGGCTCCTTGCCGGTGATGTCGGGCAGGCCCATCGGGCAGGTGAGGCGCGCCAGGGTGTCGGCCGCAATGCCTTGTGTGGCCAGGCGGTGCACAAAGCGTGCGCGCTTGGTCTGTGAGCCGATCAAGCCTGCGAAGCGGAAGTCGCCCCGGCGCAGCACGGCGTCGATGATCTTCAGGTCCAGATCGTGGCGGTGCGTCAGCACCAGGTGGCAAGCGTCTGGTGGGGCACCCAGCACCTCGCGTTCGGCAGATTCGGTGGGCCGCCATTCGATGTGTTCGGGCAGGGCAGCCAGCATTTCGGGCGTCGGTAATCCGGCCCGTGCATCCCATTCGGGCAGGTCGTCGGCGCGCTCGTCGATCCAGCGCACGCTGCAGTCCAGGTCACTGAGTAGCCGCACGATGGCTTGACCGACATGGCCGGCGCCGTGCAGTTCGACGTGAAAGCGGGGGGGCGGCACCTGCCAGGCGGTCAAGCTGGCGTCAGTCAATGCTTCAAAGCGCAGGGTGACGACGCCACCGCAGCACTGTCCCAGGGTGGGGCCGAGGGCGACGGTGTGTGTCCAGCTTGCAGTGGCGAAGCCCTCGCGCAGCGCTTGGCGCGCCATGGCAATGGCCTGCCATTCGAGATGACCGCCGCCAACCGTTCCCCGTACCTCGTCGAACGCCACCAGCATGCGGGCGTCAATGTCGCGAGGGGTGGAGCCTCGGACGGCGTCCACGCGCACGATGCAGGCGGGGCGTCCCTGCTGCAGCCAGCGGGTGGCCGTCGTATGCAGGCTGCGCGGCGTCAGCCGATCGCAGGGCTGTGCGGCGCCTTGACCTTGGCGGTGCGCGGTCAGGCTCATGCAGGCAGCACAGTGGTGGTGGCCGTGACCGTCTGACGCTGAACCGCCTGGATGGCGTCCAGAATAGCCTCAGGCGTGGCGGGCGCGCGCAGCGGTGGGTCGATGCGGTGCTCGCCCACGCTGGAGATGGCATCGCGCAGCGCAAAGAACACCGAAAACGCCAGCAGCAGGGGCGGCTCACCGACCGCCTTCGAGCGGTAGATGGTGTCCTGCACATTGCGGTTGCGAAACAGCTGCACGCGGAAGTCCACCGGGCAGTCGTTGGCCGTGGGGATCTTGTAGGTGGAGGGCGCGTGTGTCATCAGCTTGCCGGTGTCGGGGTGCCACCACAGCTCTTCGCTGGTCAGCCAGCCCATGCCTTGGACGAAGGCGCCTTCGATCTGGCCCATGTCCACGGCCGGGTTGATCGACTGTCCCACGTCGTGCAGCACATCGGCGCGCAACACGCGCGATTCGCCCGTGAGTGTGTCCAGCAGCACCTCGCTCACGGCGGCCCCGTAGGCAAAGTAATAGAAGGGGTGACCCTGCATGGTCTGGCGGTCCCAGCTCAGGCCGGGGGTGGCGTAGAAGCCGTCGGACCAGAGCTGGATGCGGTTCAGGTAGGCGTCGTTGACCACGTCCTCGAAGCTCAGGGTGTGAGCTCCGGCCAACACCTGGTCATCGGCAAAGCACACCTCACTGGCAGAGATACCCAGGCGCTCTGCCGTGCGTTGCGCCAGACGGTCCCGGATCTGTTGGGCTGCGTTGGCGGCCGCCTTGCCGTTCAGGTCCGACCCGGTGGAGGCCGCCGTGGCCGAGGTGTTGGCCACCTTGCTGGTGTCGGTGGCGCTCACGCGCACCCGGTGCAGCCCGATGCCCAGGGTGTGGGCAACCATCTGGGCCACCTTGGTGTTCACGCCTTGGCCCATTTCGGTGCCGCCGTGGTTCACCAGCACGCTGCCATCGTTGTAGATGTGCACCAGGGCGCCGGCCTGGTTCAGGTGAACCAGGTTGAAGGAAATGCCGAACTTCAGCGGCGTGAGTGCCAGCCCTTTCTTCAGGATGGGGCTGCTGGCGTTGAACGCGGCCATGGCGTGGCGGCGGGCATGGTAATCGCTGCTGGCCACCAGCTCGCTGATGAGCTCGGGCAGCACGTTGTCCACCACCTTCTGGCCGTAAGGCGTGGTGTCGCGCTCACCGATGCCATACAGATTGGCCAGGCGCACCTCCAGCGGGTTGCGTCCCACCTTGCGGGCCAGCGAATCCATGATCAGTTCGATGGCCAGCGCGCCCTGAGGCCCGCCAAATCCCCGAAACGCCGTGTTGCTCTGCGTGTGGGTGCGCGCACAGAAGCCCTGGGCGTCCACGGCGGGCAGCCAGTAGGCATTGTCGAAGTGGCACAGGGCGCGGGTCATCACCGGCGCCGAGAGGTCGGCCGAGTAGCCCGCGCGCGACACCATCTCGATGCGGGCACCCAGGATACGGCCGTGCGCATCGTGGGCCACGTCGAAATCGTGGATGAAGCAGTGGCGCCGGCCGGTGATCAGAATGTCGTCGTCACGGTCAGGGCGCAGCTTGACCGGGCGCTGCAGGGTGTGCGCGGCCAGAGCGGCCACACAGGCAAACACGGCTGACTGCGCCTCCTTGCCGCCAAATCCGCCACCCATGCGGCGGCACTCCACCTGCACATGGTGGGCGTGGAGCTTGAGCGCATGTGCAATCGCATGCTGCATTTCGCTGGGATGCTGGGTGGAGCTGTGCACCAGCAGACCCCGGTCTTCGCGGGGAATGGCGTAGGCGATCTGGCCTTCCAGATAAAAGTGCTCCTGGCCCCCCAGATGGAAGCGGCCTTGCAGGCGATCGGGCGCTTGCGCGAACGCGGTCTCCACATCGCCACGGCGCATGCGCATGGGTGGCACCACATACTGGCCGGCAGCGTGCGCTTCTTCCGGGGTCAGGATGGCGGGCAGGGGCTCGATCTGAACAAAATCTTTCGTGCGGGCAGCGGCGCGGCGTGCCAGCTCGCGCTGGGTCGACAGCACCACCAGCACGGGTTGGCCCAGATAGTTGAGTTCGTCTCGGGCCAGAATGGGTTCGTCGTGGCCGGTTGAGCCGCAGTCATTCAGACCCGGAATGTCGGCCGCCGTCAGCACGGCCACCACGCCGGGCAGGGCCTTCAGGCCTGCGACGTCGATGTGGGTCAGGCGGCCATGTGCCACCGGCGACAGGCCCAGCGCGGCGTGCAGCGTGCCGGCGAGCTCCGGCAGGTCATCAATATAGGGTGCGCGCCCGGCCACGTGCAGGTGGGCCGACTCGTGGGGCAGGGGCTGGCCCGCCACCCGGTCGGGGCTCACAGCGTTCGATGTCATCAACAAGCCCTCCTTGTCACACAGGTGCCGGCCAAATCTGGGTCTGGGTCGATGGCAGGGGCGCATCCGGACGGGTCTCCATCCAGAAACGCTTGAGCAAATTCGCTGCCACGGTGTGGCGGTAGTCGCGGGTGGCACGCAGGTCGGTCACCGGCTGGAAGTCCTGTGCCAAGGCGGCCTGGGCCGCTTGCAGCGTGGCCTCGGTCCAGGGTTGACCCACCAGGGCCGCTTCGGTCAGAGGCGCCCGCCGTGCCGTGGCCGCCATGCCCCCCCAGCCCAGCCGGGCTTCGGTGATGTGGCCGTCTTCCAGGCGGATCAGCAGGCCCGCACACAGCGCCGAGATGTCGCTGTCCCGCCGTTTGGACACTTTGTAGGCCCGCAGCACCTCACCTCGCGCTGCCTGAGGCCGCGGCACGCGCAGGGCCTGCACGAACTCACCGGGCTGCACGGCGTTGGCCATGTAGCCAAGGTAAAACTCGCTCAAAGGCAGCTCGCGGGTCTGCTCGCCCTGGCGCAGCACCAGCGAGGCGCCCAGGGCCAGCAAGATGGGGGCGCCATCGCCAATGGGCGAGCCGTTGGCCACATTGCCCCCCAGCGTGCCGGCATGGCGCACCGGTGGCGAGGCAAAGCGCAGCCAGATCTCGCGCAAGGCGGGCACATGGCGGCTCAAGGCGGACCAGGCATCCTCCAGCGACACGCCAGCGCCAATCTCCAAGCCCTCGGGGTGGGCGGGGTCGGCCCCCCAGGGCGTGATCTGCTGCAGTTCGCGCACGCGGCCCACATACAGGATGTCACCCAGTGACTTGAACTGCTTGTTCACCCAGAGCGCCACGTCGGTGCCGCCGGCCAGCAGGCGGGCTTCGGGCAGGGTGGTGCGCAGGCGCGCCAATTCGGTCAGCGTCGTGGGGGCGTAGAAGCGGGTCGTCTGCCCAGGCACAGCCGGGTCCGGTCCTTCATAGACCAGGTCGGGTTGATCGGCCAGGTTGGCCAGAGCCTTCAGATACGGCGATGGGTCGAAGGTGACGCGTGGCGCGTCGAACATCTGCATGCCCGCATCCAGAATCGGCCGGTAGCCCGTGCAGCGGCACAGATTGCCCGCCAGCGCATCGGCCAGCTCCGCGCGCGGCGGCGCCTGCTCATGGTGTTCGTACAGGTTCCACAGCGACATCACGAAGCCCGGCGTGCAGAAACCGCACTGCGAACCGTGGCAGTTCACCATGGCCTGCTGGCAAGGGTGCAGGGGCGCATCCGGGTGGGGCTGCAGGTCTTCCACCGTCAGCAAGGCCTGGCCATCAAGCGTGGGCAGAAACTGGATGCAGGCGTTCACCGTGCGCTGTTGCCAGGTGCCTGAGGCGTCTCGTTCTCCAAGGACCACCGTGCAAGCGCCGCAGTCCCCTTCAGCGCAGCCCTCCTTGGTGCCGGTGCAGTGCGCCGCTTCACGCAGCCACTGCAACACGGTGGTGGTGGCGGGCAGGCCGCTGATCTCCTTGATCTCGCCTCGGTGAACGAAGCGAATCGGGCGGGCAGGCCGGAGCTCGGCAGGGGCGCTCATCAACGGGTCTCCTTTTTTGCAGCCCATTATGACGAGGATGCGATGCAAACGGCATGCCTGGACATCGTGTGTGCATGCTCTACCATCGTCAAGGTCTCCGCCTCGACGCTGTTGTCTCGTATGAATGCCCCTGATCCTGTGTCGATGACAAGCGAATCCCGTCAGACAGACGCTGCCTTGCGGCGCGTGCTGCGGGCGGACCTGCTCGACTTCACAGCCGACCCCGGCTTTGCCTTGCCTGACGAGGCCTCCGGGGTGCGTTGGCGCCCGGATCACCTGGTCCTCATCGAAGACGGCCGCATCCACGCCGTGCAACCGGCCAACCAGCCTCTGCCCGCTGGGTGGCAGGCCGTCCCCCAGGAAGACCACGGCGGTCGCCTGCTGATGCCCGGCTTCATCGACACCCATGTGCACTGTCCGCAACTGGACGTGATCGCCAGCTTCGGCACGGCCTTGCTGGACTGGCTCAACACCTACACCTTCCCGGCCGAGCAGCGCTATGCCGACCCGGAAGTTTCTCAGCAGGGGGCGCAGCGTTTCCTGTCGGCGCTGTGGGCGCATGGCACCACCAGTGCGGTCGTGTTTCCCACCGTGCACAAAGTCAGTGCACAGGCCCTGTTTGAAGCCGCTCATGCTCAAGGCATGCGCCTCATCACGGGCAAGGTGCTGATGGACCGCCACGCTCCTGAAGGCCTGCGCGACGACGTGATCCAGGCCGAGCGCGACTGCATCGACCTGATCGACCGCTGGCATGGCCAGGGCCGTCAGGCCTTTGCCGTCACGGTGCGCTTTGCCCCCACCAGCACGCCTGCGCAACTGGCCATGGCCGGCCTGCTGTGCGAGACCTATCCCGGCACCTACATGCAGACCCATGTGGCCGAGAACCAGGACGAAATCCGCTGGGTGGCCGAGCTGTTCCCCGACGCCCGCAGCTATCTGGACGTGTACGACCGCGACGGCCTGCTCGGCCCGCGTGCGGTGCTGGCCCACGGCATCTGGCTGGACGCCAACGACCGCGCCGTGCTGCGCGAACGCGGCGCCCAGATCGCGCACTGTCCCTCGTCCAACCTGTTCCTGGGCAGCGGCCTGTTCGACTGGGCCCAGGCGCAGCGCGAGGGCGTGGCCGTCAGCCTGGCCAGCGACGTGGGTGGGGGCACCAGCCTGTCCATGCTGCGCAACATGCAGGACGCCTACAAGATCCAGGCGATGCTGGGCAACCGCCTGACCGCCTGGAAGGCCCTGCACGCGGCTACGCTGGGCGCCGCACAGGCCCTGGGTCTGGCCCACGAAATCGGCCAGATCGAACCCGGCCACATGGCCGACCTGGCGGTGTGGGACTGGGCCCACGGCCCCGTGGCCGAACACCGCGACCGCCTGGCACGCGACTCGCATGCCTCCTTGCATGAGCGTGCCTTCGTCTGGATGACGCTTGGAGACGAACGAAACCTTGTGGAAACCCTCATCCGAGGTGAAACGGTCTTTCAGTCTTCGCTTTGACCGAGCGCATCGGTCCTTCTGTCTGACCCCTTTCTGATCGCCCCCCTCATGAGCTACCGACTTGAACTGAGGCGCATCACCAAGCAGTACCCTGGCGTGCGCGCCAACGACGCAGTGAGCCTGACAGTGCGGCCCGGCGAGATCCACGCCGTGCTCGGCGAAAACGGCGCAGGCAAGTCCACGCTGATGAAGATCATCTTCGGCGCGGTCCAACCCGACGAAGGCGAGATCTTCTTCAACGGCCGCGAAGTTCACATCAGGTCGCCGCAAGAAGCGCGCGCCCTGGGCATCAGCATGGTGTTCCAGCATTTCTCGCTGTTCGACACCCTCAGCGT
>CAYOJR010000011.1:7564-9418 GCA_964404335.1 uncultured Aquabacterium sp. | reverse complement strand
GCCTTGTCGGTGCGCCAGCTCAGCGTGCCGCGCAACGACCCCTTCGGTGTCGACCTCAAAGATCTGGCGTTCGAGTTGCGTGCCGGTGAAATCCTGGGCATTGCCGGCGTGTCGGGCAACGGACAGCAGGCCCTGATGGCCGCGCTCAGCGGCGAAGACCTGCGCGCGCAGCCACGCAGCATCTTCCTCTTCGGCAAGGACATCAGCCGGATGTCGCCACGGCACCGTCGCCACCTGGGCCTCAACAGCGTGCCCGAAGAGCGCTTGGGTCGCGGCGCCGTACCCACCATGTCGTTGGCCCAAAACACCTTGCTGACCCGCACCGATGCCATCGGGCCCGGCGGCTGGCTGCGCATGAACGGCGTGGTGGGCATGGCCTCCGAACTGATCGAGCGCTTCAAGGTCAAGGCCGCCGGCCCGCATGCGCCCGCGCGCAGCCTGTCGGGGGGCAACTTGCAAAAGTTCATCATGGGCCGCGAGATCGAAGCCGAGCCCAAGGTGCTGCTGGTCTCCCAGCCCACCTGGGGCGTGGACGTGGGCGCGGCTGCCCAGATTCGGGGCGAATTGTTGAAGCTGCGTGATGCCGGCTGCGCCGTGCTGGTCGTCAGCGAGGAGTTGGACGAATTGTTTGAAGTCAGTGACCGCCTGATGGTGATGGCGCAAGGCCGCCTCTCGCCCAGCCTGCCGGTGGCCGAGGCCACCATCGAGCAGATCGGTGCCTGGATGAGCGGCCTGTGGGAGGCGCCCGCCAAGGCAGACGCCAGCGTGAACGAGGAGGGCGCCCATGTTCAAGCTTGAGCCCCGTCCCGTTCCCTCGAAGGCGCTGACCTTCGCCTCGCCCCTCATCGCGCTGCTCATCACCGTGCTGATCGGCGTGGGCCTGTTCGTGGCCTTGGGCAAAGACCCGGTGGCGGGGCTGCGCATGTTCTTCATCGAGCCGCTCAAGAGCCCCTACGCCCTGTCCGAACTCAGCCTCAAAGCCACCCCGCTGATCCTGATCGGGCTGGGGCTGGCCGCGTGCTTTCGCGCCAACCTGTGGAACATCGGGGCCGAAGGGCAGTTCGTCATGGGCGCGATCTTCGCCGGTGGCGTCGCCATGCAGGCCACGCCGGACACCGGTCGCTGGATCGTCGTGGCCGTGTTGGCCGCCGGCATGCTGGGCGGCATGGTCTGGGCCGGCATTGTAGCGGGCTTGCGTGACCGCTTCCATGCCAACGAAATCCTCGTCAGCCTGATGCTGGTCTACGTGGCCGAGATGCTGCTGAGCTACCTCGTCTACGGCCCCTGGAAGGATCCTGCGGGCTACAACTTCCCGCAAACCATCACCTTCCTGGAAGCCACGCGCGTGCCCAAGCTGATGACCGGGCTGCGCATGAACATCGGCCTCATCCTGGCCCTGGTGGCCGTGGCGAGCTTTGCCATTTTCCTGTTCCGCACCTACGCGGGCTTCCAGTTGCAGGTGGGCGGCCTGGCGCCGCAGGCGGCGCGTTACGCCGGTTTCTCGTCGCGCAAGGCGCTGTGGACGGCGCTGCTGCTGTCGGGCGGCATGGCCGGCTTGGCCGGTGCGCTGGACGTGGCCGGCCCGCAAGGCCAGCTCACGCCCTATGTGCCACTGGGTTACGGCTTCGCGGCCATCATCGTCGCCTTCGTCGGCCGCCTGCACCCGGTCGGCATCGTCTTCTCGGCCATCCTGATGAGCATGTTCTTCATTGGCGGCGAGCTGGCGCAGTCGCGCCTCGGCCTGCCCAAGGCCATGACCGGTGTCTTCCAGGGTCTGTTGCTGTTCACGCTGCTGGCGTGTGACACCTTCATCCACCAACGTCTGCGCTGGGCGAACGCCAAATGACCGAAGTC
>CAYOJR010000011.1:0-7464 GCA_964404335.1 uncultured Aquabacterium sp. | reverse complement strand
TTGAGCGCGTTTGTGGGCATCCGCTACACGCAAGAGCGCCTGCCCGAGCGGCCCCATTTCGACATCCCCTGGCTGTCGGACCTGCCCTTTGTCGGCACCGCGTTGTTCAAACACCACCCGCTGGTCTACATCGCGGTGCTGCTGGCGCTGGGTCTGACCTGGTTCCTGATGCGCTCGCGCCCCGGCTTGGTGCTGCGCGCGGTGGGCGAATCCCCCGAATCGGCGCACGCGCTCGGTTATGCGGTGCGTCCCATCCGCCTGCTGGCCGTGATGGGCGGCGGTGCGCTGTGCGGGCTGGCCGGCGCCTTCATTTCCTTGTCTTACACGCCCATGTGGGTCGAAGGCATGGTGGCCGGCAAGGGCTGGATCGCGCTGGCGCTGACCACCTTCGCCACCTGGCGCCCGGGCCGCGTGCTGCTGGGCGCCTACCTGTTTGGCGGCGTGACCATGTTGCAGTTTCAGATGCAGGGGCAGGGCGTGGCCATCCCCAGCCAGTTCCTGACCATGCTGCCTTACCTGGCGACCATCGTCGTGCTGGTGCTGATCTCGCGCAACCCGACCTGGATCCGTTTGAACATGCCAGCCTCGCTGGGCAAGCCCTTCCATCCGGGGCATTAAGCCGGCATGATCATTGCTGCATGCAACAGTCTCATTGGCATGGGCCGCTGTCTGGCCCGCGTTCTCACCTGGAGATGACATGACCTCACCTTTGTCCAAGCGTTCACTGCTGAAGATGGGCGGCTGGGCTGCCCTGGCTGCCGCAACTGCCCTGGTGGGCTGTGGCAAGTCAGAGCCTGATTCCGCCAAGGGCACGGTGTCCGGGGTTGTCAGCACCGAGCCTCTGCACATTGCCTTTGCCTACGTCGGCCCGGTGGGCGATGCCGGTTGGACCTATGCCCACGACCAGGGGCGTCTGGCCATTGAGAAAGCGTTTGGCGGCAAGGTCAAAACCAGCATCGTCGAGAAGGTGCCCGAAGGCCCCGAGGCCGAACGCGTGATCCGCGACCTGGTCGGGCAGGGCGCCAAGCTGGTGTTCGGCACCACCTTCGGCTACATGGAGCCCATGCTCAAGGTCGCCGCCGACCATCCCGAGGTCAGGTTCGAGCACGCCACCGGCTACAAGACGACGGCCAACATGCGCACCTACGACGCCCGCACCTACGAGGGCGCCTACATGGCCGGCGTGATCGCCGGCTCGATGACCAAGACCAACACCCTGGGGGTGGTCGGCTCCATCCCCATCCCCGAGGTGATCCGCAACATCAACTCCTTCACTCTGGGCGCCCAAAGCGTCAATCCCAAGATCAAGACCAAGGTGGTCTGGGTGAACGCCTGGTTCGATCCTCCCAAAGAAACCGAAGGTGCGCAAAGCCTGCTGAACCAGGGCGCTGACGTGCTGTTCCAGAACACCGACTCGGCCGCCGTGTTGCAAACGGCCGAGAAGGCCGGCAAATACGCCTTCGGCTGGGACTCCAACATGAGCCACTTCGGGCCCAAGGCCCACCTGGCTTCAGCCGTCATCAACTGGGGTCCCTACTACGTCAAGGCGACCCAGGATGCGCTGAACGGCACCTGGTCCACCGGCAGTGTCTGGTGGGGTGTGAAGGAAGGCGCCATTGACCTGGTGGCGATGTCCGATGCCGTGCCTGCCGAGGTCAAGACCAGGGTGGAGACCATCAAAGCGGGTTTGAAGGACGGCAGCTTCACCATCTGGAAGGGGCCGATCGTGGCCACGGATGGCAAGGAAGTGCTGGCCGCTGGCGCCGTGGCCAACGACCAGTTCCTCACCGGCATCAACTTCTACGTCAAGGGGGTCGAAGGGGCCGTGCCTTCCAGCAAGTGAGAGCCGAGAAGCCGTGTTGAAGGCGATCACGCAACACGATATTCACGCTATAACAGGCTGTCCCGCGTGGACGGCCTGTTGTCCAATCGGGCAGCCTTTCTCGCTTGATCCTCCCCACGATTTTCTTTGCCGCGCCAGCGCCATAGCACCATGAGCCAGCCCGCCTTCACCATTTCCCAAGACCAGTTGCCCGCCCTGGTGCAAGCCATGCCCAAGGCCGAGCTGCACATGCACATCGAGGGTTCGCTGGAGCCTGAGCTGATCTTCGCCCTGGCGCAGCGCAACGGCGTCACGCTCAGCTACCCCAGCGTCGAGGCCTTGCGTGCGGCCTACGCTTTCACCGACCTGCAAAGCTTCCTCGATATCTACTACGCCGGCGCCTCGGTCCTGCTCAAGGAGCAGGACTTCCACGACATGGCCTGGGCCTATTTCCTCAAGGCCAAGGCCGACAACGTTGTGCATGCCGAGCTGTTCTTCGACCCGCAAACCCACACCGACCGGGGTGTGCCGTTTGAGGTGGTGATCAAGGGCCTGCACAGCGCCTGTGAACGCGCCCGCACCGAACTGGGTGTCAGCTCGGCCCTGATCATGTGCTTCCTGCGCCACCTGAGCGAGGAAGAAGCCTTGAAGACGCTGGAGCAATCGCTGCCGTATCGTGACCTCTTCATCGGTGTCGGTCTGGATTCCAGCGAGCGTGGCCACCCGCCCGAAAAATTCGCCCGCGTCTTCGCGCGCTGCCAGGAGCTGGGCCTGCACCTCGTCGCCCACGCTGGCGAAGAAGGTCCGCCTGCGTACATCATCAACGCGCTCGACGTCCTGCATGTCGAGCGCATCGACCACGGCGTGCGCTGTGTTGAAGACCCTGAACTGGTCAAACGCCTGGCCCGCCAAGGCACCGCGCTGACCGTCTGCCCGCTGTCCAACGTCAAGCTGTGCGTCTTCAAGACCATGAAGGAGCACAACCTCAAGACCCTGTTGCAGCACGGCCTGAAGGCCACCATCAACTCCGATGACCCGGCGTACTTCGGCGGCTACATGAACCAGAACTTCCTGGCTACCTTCGCCGATCTGGACCTGGATGCCAACGATGCCTACACCCTGGCACGCAACAGCTTTGAGGCCAGCTTCGTGGGCGACAGCGTCAAGGCTGGCTGGATCGCGCAGCTCGACCAGACCTTTGCCCGTTTCACCGCGCAGCGCTGAGGCCGGCTGGCGTCAGACAGGTATCTGATCTTGTCTCAGGCCTGATCGTCCACCGACACGGGTGGGCGCAGGCCTGGGCGCGCGTCTACGTTGCGATCAGGAATGAACTGCAGCGACGACAGCGCAGCCAGCAGCAGGGCAGGGGGGACCGTGGCGATGTAGCCCAGATGCTTGAAACCCAGCGCCCCTAGAACCCCACCCAGAAAGAACATCACCACCAGGCTCAGGTGCAGGCGCAGACGCTTGAGATTGGCCCGCACCGCAGGGTGTTCCGGGCTGTCGGGTGTGCGGTTCCAGTAGAGCATGCGGCCCAACTCGATCCCGATGTCGGTCACCATGCCAGTGACGTGGGTGGTGCGGATCACCGAATTTGACACCTTGGTGATCATGGCGTTTTGCAGGCCCATGATGAAGCACAGCAGTACCACGGTGAGAATCAGCGACGAGCCGATCACCCGGTGATAGGCACCCAATACCCCGAACACCAGCATCAGGAGGGCCACCAGCAACAAGGGGGCCGAGTATTCGTGCCGAGAGCGGCGCCGGCGGGCCCAGTTGATCATGATGGCCGATGTGGCCGCACCGCTCAGAAAGGACAGCACCGAGATCAGCGCACCTTTGACCAGCTCAAACTGTCCGAGCGCCAGGTTGTCGGCCATCTCGGACACCAGTCCGGTCATGTGCGAGGTGTATTGACTGACTGCCAAAAAACCGCCCGCGTTGATGGCGCCGGCATTGAAGGCCAGAAACAAACCCAGGTGAACATCGGTGCGCAGGGTGCGCTCCGGCGCGGTCAGGGTCCGCAGATACTCGACGGGCATGGTTTGAGCAAACTTCCGCTAAAGCTGACATCATCGCTCAATTGGACGCCTTCCTGATGACAAACAAACATGGATGATCCGTTTATGCACACTGTTTCGGCATGGCGATGGGCCCTGATCCAGACCCGCCGAGACCTGCGCGCCGCCAGCATGCGCGTCTTGCTCGTGGCCGTGACCTTGGCTGTCGCTGCGCTCACGGCCGTGGCCTTCTTTGCCGATCGCATTGAGCGCGGCCTCAGCCGTGACGCTGCCCAGTTGCTTGGCGGCGATGCCGTCGTGGTGGCCGACCAACCCTTGCCCGATGACTTTGCGAGCCGCGCCCAGACCGCGCAGCTGCGCATTGCACGCACCGCCAGCTTCCCCAGCATGGCGCGTGCGCCGGATGAACTCGGTGGTGAGGCCCGACTGGTCAGTCTCAAGGCCGTCAGTGCAGCCTACCCCTTGCGCGGTCAGCTCATCCTGGGCGATCTGGCCGCAGACGGCCGTGTGCAGACCCGTGGCCCGTCGCCAGCGGGTGGTCCTGGTGCAGGGGAAGTCTGGGTTGATCCGGGCCTCCTGCTCGCCCTCAACCTCAAGATCGGCGAGACGATCTGGCTCGGCGAGGCCACCTTCCGCATCAGCGCCGTCATCGTCAACGAGCCCGATCGGGGATCCGGCTTCAGCAGCTTTTCTCCTCGCGTGCTCATGCGCGAAGCCGATCTGCCCGCCACCGAACTCATCCAGCCCGCCAGCCGTGTCACCTACCGGTTGTTGGTCGCAGGCCCGGCACGTCGCGGCGATGTGGGGGCCACCGCCACCCTGAAGACCGCGCCGCGCGGTGAGGCGGCAGCCCAAAGCGCCTTGCGTCGCTTCGTGCAAGACAGCGAGCAAGCTGCCGAGAAGCTGCGAGGCGTCCGCGTCGAAACCCTCGATCAGGGTCGCCCCGAGATGCGTGCCACGCTGGACCGTGCCGCCCTGTTTCTTCGCCTCGTCGCCCTGCTGGCCGCCTTGCTCTCGGCCGTGGCCGTGGCCGTGGTGTCGCGTGACTTTGCCCAGCGTCGCCTCGACAACTGTGCCTTGATGCGTGTGCTGGGGGTCTCTCAATCGGTCATGACCTGGTCGTACGCGCTGCAGTTCCTGCTCGTGGGCGTGCTGGCCAGCGTGCTGGGCCTGCTGATCGGGTGGGGTTGCCACCACATCTTTGTCCACATCCTGGCCGATCTGGTGAATGTCAGCCTGCCGGCCGCGGGCTGGCAGCCAGTGCTGCTCGGCGTGGGTACCGGTGTGTTGCTCACGCTGGGCTTTGGCCTGCCCCCGGTATTGCAATTGGCCCAGGTGCCACCGCTGCGCGTGCTGCGGCGTGATCTGGGGCAGGTGAGGGTGCTCTCGCTGGGCATGGCCGTGCTCGGCATCGGCGCCTTGTTCGGCCTGCTGCTGGTCGTGGCGCAAGACCTGAAGCTCGGTGGCATCGCGCTGGGCGGCTTTGTGCTCGCCATGCTGGTGTTCGCCGCGTTCGCTGCCGTGGCGGTCTGGGTGCTGCGCCACGTGGCACAGGCTTTCGCGGGCCGCCTGCCGCCCTGGCTGACCCTGGCCACGCGTCAGCTCACCGCGCAACCTGGTCACACCATCGTTCAAGTCTGTGCCTTGGGGGTTGGCCTGCTGGCGCTCATGCTGCTCATCCTGATCCGCACCGATCTCGTCGCCAGCTGGCGCGCTGCCACCCCGCCAGATTCGCCCAATCGCTTTGTCATCAACATCCAGCCTGATCAGGTGAACGCCCTCCAGACCGCACTGCGGCAAGCCGGGGTCACCCAGTACGACTGGTACCCGATGGTGCGAGCCCGCCTGATCAGCATCAACGGCCAGCCGGTGCGTGCCCAGGATTACGTGGACGAACGCGCCCGGCGCCTGGTGGAGCGTGAGTTCAACCTCAGTTACGCCGCCCAGGCTCCGGCACACAACCCCGTCGTCGCCGGGCGCTATTGGCCCAACGAGCCCGATGCATTCAGCGTGGAGGCTGGTTTGGCCGAGACCCTGGGCCTGAAGCTGGGTGACAGCCTGAGCTTTGACATGGCCGGCGTGCAGCACCAAGGCCGCATCACCAGCCTGCGCAAGGTGGATTGGGCCTCCATGCGGGTCAACTTTTTCGTCATGGCGCCATCCAGGGCCATGCCCGACTGGCCATCGACCTACATCACGGCCTTCCGCATGCCCGATCAGTCCTCGCTCGACCGCACGCTGATCCAGCAGTTCCCCAACCTCACGGTGGTGGATGTCTCCGCCACGCTCAACCAGATCCAGCGCGTGCTGGCCCAGGTCATCACGGCGGTCGAGTTCCTGTTCATCTTCACACTGGTGGCGGGCTTGATCGTGCTGATGGCAGGCTTGATGACCTCGCGTGAGCGCCGCGCCCGTGAGTGGGCCATCCTGCGCTCCCTGGGGGCGACCCGCGAACTGCTGGGGCGCGTGCAGCGCATCGAGCTGCTGGGGGTGGGGGCCTTGGCTGGGGCCTTGTCGGCCGTGGCGGCACTGGGCATTGGCGCTGTGCTGGCCGCCAAGGTGTTCGACTTTGCCTGGCAGGCGCCGCTGTGGTGGCCATTGCCTGGTGCACTGGCCGGGGCCTTGCTGGCGTGGCTGGCGGGGTGGTGGAGCCTGCGTGGCGTCGTGCAACGCCCGGTGTCACTCACCTTGCGTCAGGCCGAATGAGGGGGCCGGAGAGCCCCACCCGGCTTAAGGCGCCAGGCCATCGCAGGCATGAAAAAGCCGGCTCCAGGCCGGCTCGCTCAAGGGGCACGCCACTCGCAGGGCGTGTTCACCTTCGAGTCATTCTGCACTCAGGCTGTTGATCAAACCCATCTCTGAACTGCTCATCAGCGACTCGATGTCCATCAGGATCAGCAAGCGGTCGCTCACATTGGCAATGCCGGTGATGTAGGTCGTGTCCACAATGGAATTGCTCATCTCGGGGGCAGGTTGAATCATCTGCTCGTTCAACTGCATCACGTCACTCACCGAGTCCACCACGGCGCCGACCACACGGCCGCGCACATTCAGCACGATCACCACCGTGAAGCTGTTGATCTCGGCCTCGCCGTTCTCGTTCAGGCAGTTGAACTTGATGCGCAGATCCACGATCGGCACGATCACGCCGCGCAGGTTCACCACGCCTTTCAGGTAAGACGGCGCATTGGCGATCTTGGTGGGCTGCTCATACGAGCGGATTTCCTGCACCTTGAGAATGTCGATCCCGTACTCCTCACCTCCCAGCCGGAAGGTCAGGTACTCTCGCCCGGCCGGCACATGACGCACCTGACGCGAAGACGTGTTGCGCAGCGCCAGCGAAGAAGACTGCGATCCACCTTGTGTGGATGCACCGGTCAAGGTGTTGGGGGCGGTAGCTTGCAGGGTGTCCATGCTCATCCTCAGTCTGTTCATCAAGGCTCCATTGCAGGAGCGCTCAATGAAATTGTCTTGCTTGCTAGTATCTGACAGATATTCGGAAAGACAAGAGCAAAAACGCACACTTGCACGCTCCCTGGTCGCCAGATCAGGGTTCAATGTTGCGCGGCCCACTCACTCAAGGGCGCGGGCCGACCAAACAGATAGCCCTGGTAGACG
>CAYOJR010000010.1:1868-26954 GCA_964404335.1 uncultured Aquabacterium sp. | reverse complement strand
TACATCATGCGTGATGTGCCCTGGGGCTGGTTGATCCGTTACATGCACTCCACTGGCGCTTCGGCGTTCTTTGTGGTGGTGTACCTGCACATGTACCGTGGTCTGATCTACGGCTCATACCGTACGCCGCGTGAACTGGTCTGGATCTTCGGTTGCCTGATTTTCCTGGCGCTGATGGCCGAAGCCTTCATGGGCTACCTGCTGCCCTGGGGTCAGATGTCCTTCTGGGGCGCTCAGGTGATCATCAACCTGTTTGCCGCAGTGCCTTTCGTCGGTCCTGACCTGGCCATCCTGATCCGTGGTGACTACGTGATCGGTGACGCCACCCTGAACCGCTTCTTCTCGCTGCACGTGATTGCCGTGCCCCTGGTTCTGCTGGGCCTGGTGGTGGCGCACATCATTGCGCTGCACGAAGTGGGTTCGAACAACCCGGACGGCGTTGAGATCAAGGAGAAGAAGGATGCCAACGGCGTGCCACTCGATGGCATTCCATTCCATCCTTACTACTCGGTGCACGACATCGTGGGTGTGGTGGGCTTCCTGATCGTCTTCACGGCCGTGATCTTCTTTGCACCGGAGTTGGGTGGCTACTTCCTCGAGTACAACAACTTCATTCCGGCTGACCCGTTCCAGACGCCTGCGCACATCGCCCCGGTCTGGTACTTCACACCGTTCTATTCGATGCTGCGCGCCACGACCGACCTGATGGTCAACGTGCTGGTCGTCATCACTGCGCTGGCAGCCCTGCTCAACCTCGTGAAGGGGCAAGGCAAGTCCAAGATCGTTGGTCTGGTGGTCGCTGCAGTGCTGATTGCCCTGCTGAAGCTCTTCGAAGCCAAGTTCTGGGGCGTGGTCGTGATGGGCGGTGCCGTGGTGATCCTGGCGGGTCTGCCCTGGTTCGACAAGAGTCCGGTGAAGTCCATCCGTTACCGTCCGGGCTGGCACAAGCTGGTTTATGCCGTGTTCGTGATCAACTTCATCATCCTGGGTTATCTGGGCGTGCAGGCACCGTCGCCTGTGGGTGAACTGGTGTCGCAAGTGGGCACCCTGCTCTACTTTGGCTTCTTCATGCTGATGCCTTGGTGGAGCCAACTGGGCACCTTCAAGCCCGTGCCTGATCGCGTGACCTACAAGCCCCACTGATCGACGCAGGAAAAACAGACATGAAAAAGATTCTTGCTTCCCTGTTGGCCGCCTTCGCCCTGGTGACGGGTGCGCAGGCCGCTGGTGGCGCCCTGGTGCTGGACAAGTTCCCCAAGGAGCGCGTCTCTGACCTGGCTGCTTTGCAGAACGGCGCCAAGCTGTTCGTCAACTATTGCCTGAACTGTCACGCTGCCGCTTTCATGCGCTTCAACCGCCTGAAAGACATCGGTCTGACCGAGCAGCAGATCAAGGACAACCTGTTGTTCACCACCGACAAGGTCGGTGAAGTGATGAAGGTGTCCCTCGATCCGAAGGATGCGAAGGAGTGGTTTGGCGTGGTGCCACCTGACCTGACCCTGGTGGCACGTTCGCGTGCCAGCGGTTCCGGTTCTGGTGCGGACTATCTCTACACCTATCTGCGTACGTTCTACCGTGACGACACCCGTCCGAACGGTTGGAACAACCTGACCTTCCCGAACGTGGGCATGCCTCACGCGCTGTGGGAGTTGCAGGGGCAGCGCACGGCCAAGTTTGCCGAGGTGGTTGATCCGCACGATCCGTCCAAGAAGACTCACCAGTTCGATGGTTTCGAGCAGGTGACCCCAGGTACCATGTCGCCCCAGGAGTACGACAGCGCCGTGGCCGATCTGGTGGCTTTCCTGCAATGGATGGGTGAGCCAATGCAGCAGCAGCGTCAACGCATCGGCGTGGGCGTCCTGATTTTCCTGGCGATCTTCTTCGTCATTGCATGGCGTTTGAATGCCGCGTTCTGGAAAGACGTGAAGTGATCCTGCAGCATTCACTGAGTGATCAGTGAGTGCTCCCGGTGGCGCAGTGGCCTGCTTGCAGCGGCCACTGCGCTTCGTTGTTTGAGATATTGAGGAGACCCACCCCCATGATGGTGCTTTATTCAGGGACGACCTGCCCCTACTCGCATCGTTGCCGCTTTGTGCTGTTCGAGAAGGGCATGGACTTTGAAATCCGTGACGTGGACGTCTTTGCGAAGCCCGAAGACATCGCCCTGATGAATCCGTACAACGAGGTGCCCATCCTCGTCGAGCGGGACCTCATCCTGTACGAATCGCACATCATCAACGAGTACATCGACGAGCGCTTCCCACACCCGCAGTTGATGCCCGGTGATCCGGTGGCCCGTGCGCGCGTGCGCCTGTTCCTGCTCAATTTCGAGAAGGAACTGTTCTCGCATGTGAACCTGCTCGAAGGCCGTGGCGGCGTGAAGGGGACTGACAAGCAGCTCGAGAAGGCGCGTTCGCAGATCCGTGATCGTCTGACTCAGCTGGCGCCGATCTTCCTGAAGAACAAGTACATGCTGGGCGACGACTTCTCGATGCTTGACGTGGCGATTGCCCCGCTGCTGTGGCGTCTGGATTACTACGGCATCGAGCTGTCGAAGAACGCACTGCCGCTGTTGAAGTATGCTGAACGCATCTTCTCGCGTCCGGCCTACATTGAAGCGCTGACGCCGTCTGAAAAGGTGATGCGCAAGTGATCGTGCTGCGTGATCGACAACCGACCCAATGAGCATGTCCACTGAACAAGAAGCCCAAGGCACCTCCACGCGTCCATATCTGATCCGTGCCTTGCATGACTGGTGCACCGACAATGGGTTCACGCCCTACATCGCTGTGTATGTGGACCGCTCGGTTCAGGTGCCTCAGGAATATGTGAAGAACAACGAGATCGTTCTGAACGTGAGCTTCGAGGCCACCAGCCAGTTGGTGCTGGGCAACGAGTTTGTGGAGTTCAAGGCGCGTTTTGGTGGTCGGGTGCGCGACATCGTCGTGCCGGTTGATCATGTGGTGGCGATTTACGCCCGTGAGAACGGGCAGGGCATGGCCTTTCCGGTGCCCACGTCCCTGGGAGGCGAGGGCGTGGATGCCCCCACCTCCGAGGCAGAGGACGAAGCGGCTGTCACGCCAGAGCGCTCAGAGCCTGCATCTGCTGAAGAGCCGCGTGCGACAGGCTTGCACCTGACGCGTTCAAGCAAATCGGCCAAGGACAAGTTCGTGCTGAAGTCCGTTGAGGTTGATGGTCGTGCCGGGGCAACGGTGACGGACAGTGATGACACGCCCGAGCCGCCTCCTGCTGGCGGTGGTCGCCCGACACTGCGCCGAATCAAGTGAAGAAGCTGTGTAGAATGTGAGGCAGTGCCGGCTTAGCTCAGTTGGTAGAGCAACCGCCTTGTAAGCGGTAGGTCGTCAGTTCGAATCCGACAGCCGGCACCATCCCGATCAAACAGAAAGCCGTCAGGCCATGCGCCTCGCGGCTTTTTTTGCGCCTTGAGTATCCTTCTTATCGGGGCCTGCAAGTTGACCCTGAGCGTGATGCTCGCATGCCCCTGTTAAAGTCTTCCGGTACGCTTTCCGCTAACGTAGCAACCAGACACATCATGGGCAGCAAAACTGAACGGTTCTACAAAATCGAGCTGATGATCCGTCACCGTGGCCGCGTCAGCTTCGACGAGATGCTTCGCGAGCTCGAGGTGTCGCGAGCGACGCTCAAGCGTGACTTGCAGTTCTTGCGTGATCGGATGGGGGCGCCCATCGTTTATGACCGTGCGGACAATGCCTATGGCTTCGCCGACGAGGGCCATGCGGGAGACAAGCATGAGTTGCCAGGTCTGTGGTTCGATCAGCAGGAGCTTTACGCGCTGTTGATGGCGCATCACCTTCTGTCTGACCTCGACCCGGGGGGCACGCTGGCTCGTCACATGGGGCCGCTGCTCGACCGTGTGCACCAGTTGCTGGGCAGCACCGAGGTGGATGCTGTGGAGCTGATGCGTCGGGTGCGCATCGTGGGGGTCGCGAAGCGGGCTGTGACCAGCCGATGCTTTGAAGTGGTCTGTGCAGCGCTGTTGCAGCGTCGCCGCCTGCAATTACAGTATTTCACCCGCTCTCGCAAGGCACGCACCGTGCGTGAGGTGTCGCCTCAGCGTTTGATCCAGTACCGTCATACTTGGTATCTGGATGCGTGGTGCCATGAGAGTGAGGCGCTACGTCGTTTTGCGCTGGACGCCGTGGAGGACGCACAAGCGCTGGAGCGCAAGGCGCGTAATCTGCCACTCAAGCGTGTAGAAGACGAAATGGATGGTGGTTACGGCATCTTTGCCGGCAACAAGGTGAGCTGGGCACACCTGCGGTTCACGGCCGATGTGGCGCCGTGGGTGTCGCAGGAGGCCTGGCATCCTCAGCAGGAGATGGCGGTGGAGGACACCGGTGCGTTGTTGATGAAGCTGCCCTATGCCGAGCCGACCGAGCTGGTCATGGACATTTTGCGCTGGGGTCCCGACGTTGAGGTGCTGCGGCCTGCGGCCTTGAAACAGGCGGTGGCGAGCCGCTTGGCTCAGGCCTGCGCCTTGTATCGCTGAGCGTCAGTCGTTGTAGACCGTGGTCGAGTCCAAATGAAACGACGCACCTGGCTGAAAGCGAGCGCGGGGGGGCTGATGGGCGTGTCGGCTTTGCCGTGGGGGCTGGCGGGATGTGCGGCCCCGCGTGATCCGGTGCAGGTGGCACTCAACGCCTGGGTGGGCTATGGCTTGCTGCACCTGGCCGCTGAGTTGGACTACCTGAACGAGCAAGAGGTGCGCTTGCAGGAGTATCCGTCTGCCACCGCCTGCATGATGGCCTTGGTGGAGGGGCGTGTGCCTGCAGCGGCTCTGACGCTGGACGAGGTGCTGCAGGTCCGAGAGGGTGGGGTTGATGCCCGCGTCATCCTGGTGTTCGACGAGTCCCATGGGGGGGACGTCGTGATGGCGCATCCTAGCGTGGTGACGCTGGCGCATTTGCGGGGCAAGCGCATCGGTGTCGAAACCACGGCGGTGGGGGCGCTGATGTTGTCACGCTTGTTGAGCGCAGCGGGCTTGAGCGCCTCAGATGTGGTCAAGGTGCCGGTGACGGCCGATCACCATGTGGACGCTTATGCCACGCGGGAGGTCGATGTGATCATCACCTTTGAGCCGATGGCGTCACAATTGCGTGCGCAGGGCGCCAGAGCTTTGCTCGACAGCCGCAAGATGCCGGGCTTGATCCTGGACGTATTGGCGGTGCGGGCGGATGTCATGTCTGATCAGACGGAAGTATTGCGCCACTTGCTGCAGGGTTACTTCCGCGCTTTCGCGCACTGGCGGGAATTGCCTGAGGTGGCTGCGCGCCTGATGGCGCCGCACCATCAACTCTCTGCCGACGAGGTCATGCATGCTTTTGAGGGCATGGCGATGGCCGACCTGGCCAGTAACCACGTGTGGCTGGCGGGTGAGGGCGCAAAGTTGCACCAGTCGGCCAAGACAGTAGGCAGGGTGATGCACGAGGCGCGGCTGCTGGATCGCATGCCCGATCTGAACGCTTTGTGTGAGCATCGCTTTTTGCCGGAGGTGGCATGAAGCACCGGTCATTACGTTGGTTTTTGCCGCTGCTGCTGCTGCTGGTCATGCTGGCCATGGGGGGGCTCTCTCTGGCTTACGCCCTGTATCAGAAGCAGCAGGCTTTGACGCAGTCGGCACGACTGGATGTGTTGCGTGATGTGGCCCATCTGGTGCGCCTGGCGGATGAGTTGCCAGAGGAGAACTCGACCTTGCTGGCCGAGGGTTTGGCGCAGGTGGCGAGCCAGCCCTGGGTTCAAGTGGTGTTGTTGGTGAGCGAGTCCGGCGAGGTGCTCCAGTCGAACCGAGCCGTCTGGCGCGGACGAACGGTGCGGGAGGTGTGGCCTGCATTGGATCTGGCGCGCTTGCGCAAGACAGCCCGAGGGCGCATGCCAGATTGGCAAATGCGTGCCGATGGCATGCACATGGATGCCTTGCAGTCCTTCACCTTGCCGACTCATGAGGACGAGGTGCGCAGCCTGCGTCGCGCCGTGGTGTATGTGAGCTACGACATGAGCACCTTGCGTGAGCAGGCCCGGTATGCTGAGGTGATGCGACGTGTCCCGGACATGCTCGGTCTGTGCGTGATGCTTGTATTGCTGGGCGGGTTGGTGGGGCGGTATGTCACACGCCCGCTGAAGCAGTTGGACAAGGTGGCACAGGCTTTGCGGCGGGGGGAGTGGAGCACCCCGATACCAAGGGGCGACTTTGTCGAGATTGATCAACTGGCGGCCGGGTTTGATGCGTTGCGGCAGGAGTTGGCGGCAACCTGGCAAGCCTTGCCCGACCTGTTGTTTGAGCTGGATGCCGATGGGCGCTACCTCAAGGTGCCGAGCCTCAAGAACGAATGGTTGGTGCAGGACGCCGAGAAATTGCTGGGGAAAACGGTGCAGGAGGTGATGCCACCGAAGGCGGCCGAGGTGGTGCATCAGGCCATGCGCGATGCCGACAGACTGGGTGCTGTGTGGGGGCGTGAGCTGGAGTTGGAGGTGCCGGCCGGGACAAGCTGGTTTGAGATTTCGGTGGCGCGCAAAGAGGCGCCCGAGGGTGGGCGTTCAACCTACATTCTGATTTCCCGCAACGTGACGTCGCGCAAGGAGGTGGAGCAGCGACTCCAGCAACTCAACGAGGAGCTGGAAATGCGCGTGGCTGCACGCACGATCGAGCTCACGACGGCCAAGGAGGAGGCAGAGCGAGCCAACCAGAGCAAGAGTGATTTCTTGTCGCGCATGAGTCATGAGTTGCGCACACCGCTCAATGCCATCCTTGGTTTCGGACAGTTGCTGGAGATCTCGGCGCGCGATCCCTTGCAGAGCGCCCATGTCCGGCAGATCCTGCATGGTGGCAAGCACCTGCTGGCCCTGATCAACGAGGTGCTGGATCTGGCGCGTGTGGAGTCAGGTCAGATGACGGTGAGTCTGGAGCGGGTGGCCTTGCGGGAGCTGTTGGATGAATGCCTGACTTTGGTGCGTCCGCAGGCGCAAGCGCGTGATATCCGCTTGTTGGATTTGACGTGCGCGGAGCTGTTGCAGGTGCGTGCAGACCGTACCCGGCTCAAGCAGGTGTTCCTCAATTTGCTGTCCAACGCCATCAAGTACAACAAGGTGGGGGGGCAGGTGAGTGTGGGTTGCCTGCGCGAAGCCGGTAGCATTTGCGTTCGCATCAGTGACACCGGGCCTGGTTTGACCCCAGCGCAGCAGGAGCGATTGTTCGTGCCTTTTGAGCGCCTGGATGCCGATGATCAACAGGTGGAGGGTACCGGCATTGGTCTCGCCCTGAGCAAGCGATTGATCGACTTGATGAACGGACAGATTGGTGTGGAGAGCCAAGCCGATGAGGGCTGCACCTTCTGGGTCAAGCTGCCGCGCACCGATGACGCGGTGGTGACGGGTGAGGTGGTGCGCACCTTGCTGGAGGGCAGCACCGCATCTTGGTCTGTCTCGACAGTGGCCGCGCGCACGGTGTTGTGCATTGAGGACAATCCGAACAACATGCAGCTCATCGAGAGCGTGCTGGCCATGCTGCCAGGGGTGCGTCTGCTGAGCGCCATGGCGCCTGGGCTGGGCCTGGAGTTGGCGCGCACCCACAAGCCGCATCTGATCTTGCTGGACATCAACCTGCCCGACATGGATGGTTATGCCGTGATGCAGTGTTTGCGTGAGCATCCAGACACCCAGGGCATCCCGGTGATCGCGGTGAGTGCGAGTGCGATGCCCAAGGACTTGGAGCGCAGTCGTGCGGCGGGTTTTGCGGCTTATCTGACCAAACCCATCGACGTGGGGCAGTTGCTGCGCAAGATTGACGAACTGGCTTTGCCGGCCGACTCGGTGTGACGCGGGTCAGGCCGGCAGTGGCCTGGATCAGGGGGTGACCAGTTTGTTGAGCTCGGCCAGATCGTTGGCGGTGAGGGTGCCAGCGGCCTGACGCAGCTTGATGGCACCGATGATCACGTCGTAGCGGGCCTTGTAGAGGTCCTTTTGCGTGTTGGTCAGCTGGGTCTGTGCGTCCAGCACGTCTTTGTTGATGCGCACGCCCACGCGGTAGCCCAACTGGGTGGCTTCCAGCGCGAGCTTGGCCGAAGCTTCGGCCGCTTCGTAGGCCTGAACTTGGGCGAGACCGGATTGAACACCAGCGTAGGCCTGGCGTGTGCCGAGTTCGACGCTGCGGCGGGCGTTGTCGACATCACGCTCGGCCTTGTCCTGCAGGCTGAGGGTTTCACGCACACGGTTTTGAATGGCGTTGCCGGCATACAGGGGCATGTTGAATTCGAGACCGATGGAGCCGGCCGTGCCTGAACCACTTTGGGCCTTCACCAACTCGTTGCTGGTGTTGATGTGGGTGCGGGCAACCTGGGCCACAGCGTCGAGGGTCGGCATGTGACCGGCCTTGGCGTGATCGACTTCGAGCTTGGCCACGGTCAGACCCACCTCGGCTTTGCGCACCATGGGTGCAGTGCGGGTGTTTTGCACCCAGGTGTCAATCTGGCCGGGTTCGAGGGAGGCCAGGTTGACCGGTGTGCGCAGAGGGTTGGGTTTGACGTCGGAGCGGCCAACCAACTGATCGAGGGCGATGCGCTTGACGCGCAGGTCATTGGTGGCGGCGAGTTCCTGAGCGGAGGCCAGGTCGAAGCGGGCCTGGGCCTCGCGGGTGTCGGTGATGGTGGAGTTGCCCACTTCGAAGCTGCGTTTGGCAGATGCCAGTTGCTCGGCAAGGGCTTTCTTGTTGGCCTGGGCGGTGGCCAGCACGTCCTGAGCGGCCAGCACGTCGAAGTAGGCTTGCGCCAGACGGGCCACGAGGTCGTCTTCGGCCATCTTGAGATCAGCCTGTGCGGCATTCAGCGAGGCTTCTGCTTGGGAAACCTTGGCCGAGTTGCCCTGGTTGAACAAAGGTTGGCGAGCAGCGAGCGCCAACTGGCTGTTGGTGCTGGTGCTGTCATAGCTGCCCAGAGGACCTGCGGGCACGGAGGAGTCGAGGCGGCTACGTTTGACGGTGGCTTGCAGGTTGACCGAGGGGCGCTGCAGGGCTTGTGCCTGATCGGCCTTGGACTGCGCCGCATCAAACTGCGACTTGGCTGCCAGATAGGCAGCGTCGTAAGCGCGCGCGGCCTGATAGAGCTCGACGAGGTTCTCGGCCTGTGCCGTGAAAGAGCCCGTCATGCCCAGCACGGCCAGAGCGCAGGCCCGAGCCAGCGGTCGCCACGAGGTGGTGTGCCCGGTCACTTGGGGGTGCGGGTGCGACGAAGGTGTGTGCTGGTACATCATGGGTTCCTTGGGTGGAGCAGTGTGAGGCTGGGCTCAGAACTTGAATTGACTGGGTTCGGTGAAGCCGCTCAGGCGTGGCAGCACGGTGTCGAACAGGGGCTGGCTGCTGAATTGGGTCTGGCCTTCGCGGGTGAAGCGGGTGGCGTACATCATGGGCTGTTGCCCCACCACGGCCACGAGGCGACCGCCGGTCTTGAGCTGGTTGAGCAGCGTCTGGGGGACTTCGGCCACCGAGCCGGCCAGCACGATGGCGTCGTAAGGCGCTTTGCCAGGGTAGCCCTGGGTGCCGTCGGCCTGGGCGACTTCGACGTTGCCGATGCCGGCCTTCTTCAGGTTGGCGCGGGCGGCAGCGACCAGGTCTGCGTCCGCATCGATGGCGACCACACGCTGGGCGAGATGGGCCATCAGGGCGGCCATGTAGCCGGTGGCGGCACCGATCAGCAGGGCGGTTTCGTGGGCGGCCAGTTCCAGATCCTGCACGAGACGGGCTTCGACGCGTGGGGCCAGCAAGGCGCGACCGTTGTCCAGCGGGATCTCGAGATCCATCAGGGCCTGGTTGCGGTGACCTGCAGGAACGAAATCTTCACGGTGAACGGACGACAACAGGGACAGCACCGCAGGGTCCAGGACGTCCCAGGGGCGGATCTGTTGCTCGATCATGTTGAAGCGGGCTTGTTCGAAGTTCATGCTGGGCATCCTACGGGAGACGGTAAGGAAGTGAATCCGGGTAAAACGGGGATTTTAAGAAGAGCCGCCTGACTTGGGGGGAATCTGCGGCAAGTTCGCTGGGGGCATTCGGCGTTTGAGCCACGCGGACACGTCGTCGAGGAAGGCATAGACCACCGGCACCACCACCAGGGTCAAGAGGGATGAGGCCAGCACGCCGCCGATGACCGCCTGGCCCATGGGGGCACGCTGTTCGGAGCCTTCGGTGAGCGAGAAAGCCAGTGGCACCATGCCGAAGACCATGGCCAGCGTGGTCATGAGGATGGGGCGCAGGCGCACGCGGGCGGCCAGCAGCAGGGCCTCGCGGCGGGGCAGGGGGGCTGTTTCGTGGCCCTCGCCGGCATCGCCAGCGCGGGCGCGGTTGGCAAAGTCCACCAGCAAGATGGCGTTCTTGGTGACCAGGCCCATCAGCATGATGACGCCGATGATGGAGAACATGTTGACTGTGGAGCCGAACACCAGCAGCGTGAGGACCACGCCGATGAGGGTGAGCGGCAGGGAGCTCATCAGTGCGATGGGTTGCAGGAAGCTGCGGAACTGCGAGGCCAGGATCATGTAGATGAAGACGATGGCCAGACCCAGCGCGGACAGGGCGTAGGCGAAGGACTCCTGCATGTCCTTGGTGGAGCCGCCAAAGCGGTAGTGGTAGCCGCTGGGCCAGGGCATGGCGTCGAGGACCTTGCGGATGTCGGCGGAGACCTCGCCCATGGAGCGGCCGGTGAAGTTGGCCGTGATCTCGACTTCGCGGTTGAGGTCGCGGCGGTTGATCTGGGTGGGGCCCAGGCTTTCGACCACGTCGGCGACCTGGCTGAGGCGCACCTGACGCGGGCGGCCCTGGGCATCGACGCCCATGACGAGGGTGAGGTTGCGCAGGTCGTCGGCGGTGCGGCGGGCGTCGGGGTGCAGGGAGACGCGGATGTCGTAGTTCTGCTCGTCTTCGCCGCGCCAACTGCCCACGACCTTGCCCTCGACCAGCACGCTCAGGGCCTGGCTGACGGCGTTGACGTTGAGGCCGAGGTCGGCGGCGGCGTCGCGGCGCACGCGGATGTCGAGCGTGGGCTTGTCGGCCTTGAGGCTGGTGTCGAGGTCGACCAGGCCGGGGATGTGGCGCAGGCGGGCCAGCACGTCTTGGTTGAGGCGGCCGAGCTCCTTGAGGTTGCTGCCCTGGATGGACAGCATGATGGGCTTGAGACCGGCCACCGAGTCGAGCAGGCCAATGTGGGTGACGGTGATGCCCGGCAGAGCGGACAAGGCCTCACGCAGTGGGGCCGAGAGCTGGTCGACGTTGCGCTGGCGGGTGTGGCGGTCGGTCAGGCGCACGTAGACCGAGACCTGGTTGCGGCCCAGGGCCTGGCCGGTGTTGATGGTGGCCAGGGTGTAGGCCACCTCGGGCATCTGGCGGATGAGGTGTTCGACCTCGCGGGTGCGCGCTTCGGTGGCTTCGAGCGAGGTGCCCGAGGGGGTGTAGAAGTTGACGAAGGTTTCGGAGTAGTCGGCCTTGGGCACGAACTCGGTGCCGACCAGGGGCATGAGGGCCACGCTGCCGACCAGGGTGGCGGTGGCCACCGCCATGGTCCACCAGGGGTGGTTGAGCGCGCGGCCGAGCAGGTGCTGGTAGCCCTCACTGAGGGATTCGGACCAGCGGTCGATGGCGCCGGTGAGGCGGCCGAAGGTGCGGTCGTACCAGCTGCGCGGCGCGCCGTGGGCGCCTCGGGCGTGGGCGGCGATGGCCGGGTCGTGCCAGATGCTCGACAGCATGGGGTCGAGCGTGAAGCTGACGAACATGGAGATGAGCACCGCCGCCACGATGGTGATGCCGAACTCGTGGAAGAACTTGCCGATGACGCCGCCCATGAAGCCAATGGGCAGGAACACCGCGACGATGGACAGCGTGGTGGCCAGCACGGCCAGGCCGATTTCCTGCGTGCCGTCGATGGAGGCTTGCAGTGCGGATTTGCCCATCTGCAGGTGGCGCACGATGTTCTCGCGCACGACGATGGCGTCGTCGATCAGCAGGCCCACGCACAGGCTCAGCGCCATCAGCGTGACCATGTTGATCGAGAAGCCGAAGGCGTGCATGAACAGGAAGGTGCCGATGATGGAGATCGGCAGCGTCAGCCCGGTGATGACGGTGGAGCGCCAGGAGTTCAGGAACAGGAAGACGATGGCCACCGTGAGCACCGCACCTTCGATCAGGGTGGCGCGCACGGTCTGCACGCTGACGCTGATGGGGCGGCTGCTGTCGCGGACCACGTCGAGCTTCATGCCCGGCGGCAGGCTGGGCGTGATCTCGGTGATGGCTGCGCGCAGGCCGGTGACCACGTCCAGGGTGTTGTCGCCCTGGGACTTGAGCACTTCGAGCGCGAGGGTGCGTTGGCCGTTGAGCAGGGCCAGGGTTTCGAGCTCTTGCGGGCCGTCGACCACGTCGGCGACCTGGCTGAGGCGGATGGGCTGGTCGTTGCGGGTGGCGACCACCAGACGGCGGAAGTCTTCGACGGTGCGCAGGCGGGCGTCGATCTGCACCACGCGTTCACGGTCGAGGGTGCGCACGCTGCCGGCGGGCTGGTCCTGGTTTTCGGTGCGCACGGTGGCGGCGATCTGTTCGGCGCGCAGGCCGAAGGCGTCCAGCGCGTCGGGGCGCAGGTAGACGTTGATCTGGCGCTTGAGGCCTCCCACCAAGTTGACGCTGCCGACGCCTTCGACGTTTTCCAGGCGCTTGCGCAGGATCTGGTCGGCATAGGTGGTGAGCGCCTGCGGGCTCTGGCTGCCATCGGGCGAGGTGAGGGCCAGCGAGAAGATGGGGCGGTTGGCCGGGTCGAAGCGCAGCACGCGCGGGTCTTCGACTTCATCGCGCATCAAAGGACGGATGGCGGAGAGCTTCTCGCGCACGTCTTCGGCGGCACGGCGTCCGTCCACGCTCATGTTGAACTGGATGATGACGACCGAATTGCCCTCGTAGGAGCGCGAGTAGAGCTGGCTGATGCCGGCGACGGTGTTGACGGCCTCTTCGACCTTGCGGGTGACCTCGGTTTCGATGATCTCGGGCGAGGCGCCGGGGTAGGCCATCTGCACGATCAGGGTGGGCAGTTCGATGTCGGGGAACTGGTCGACCTTGAGGCGTTGGTAGGAGAACAGGCCGACTACCACCAGGGCCATCATCATCATGGTGGCCAGGACAGGGTTGCCAATGGACAGGCGCGTGAACCACATGGTGCGGGCCTGCTTCAGCGTGAGGCCGTGGCGGCTGGGGCAACGGCTGAGGCGGGAGGCTGAGCAGCCTGGATGCTCACATGGCTGCCTTCCCGCACGGTGCCTGCTGCGTCACGCAGGATGCGGTCACCGACCTGGAGACCTTGCCGCACCTCGACCCAGGTGGTGCCTTGGCGCTGGTTCTGGCTCGGATCCTGGGCGGCGTGCAAACCCAGTTGCACGGGCACGCGGACCACACGGGCGCCGTCGATGCGCAAGACCTCGTCACGGCCGGCATCGCGGCTCACCGCGCTGACGGGAATGGCCAGTCCTTCGCGGCGCTCCAGCAGGATCTCACCTTGACCAAAGAGGCCTTGGCGCAGCGCCGGGTGGCGCGGCAGGCTGAGGTAGGCCATGACGGCGCGGGTGTCGGCGGTGGCGCTGGGGTTGAGCCGCGCGATCTGAGCCTGGAGGGGCTCGCTGAGGCCGTCGATGCGCAGGCTGGCGCTGGCACCTACCTGCACACGGGTCAGATCCTGCGGGGTCAGAGGCACTTGCCATTCCAGGCTGTCGAGGTCGACGATTTCGACGATGCGGGCATCGACGTTCAGACGCTCGCCAGGTTGCACGAAGCGTTGGGCGACCTGACCGCTCAGGGGGGCGAGGATGCGGGTGTCCTGCCAGGCCTTGTCGGCCAGACGAGCTGCGGCTTGGGCGGCTTCGTAGTTGGCGCGTGTGGACGCGGCGTTGGACAGCGAGGTGTCGAGCACCTGTCGCGAAATGAAGCCTTGCTGGACCAGGGCCTGGTTGTTGCGCAGCGTTTGTTCGGCGTTGCGCCAGATGGCTTGCGCCGAGGCGGCCTGTTGCTGGGCCTGTTGGCGGCGCAGGCTGACCTCTTGGGTGTCGAGTTGGCCGAGGGACTGCCCCTGGCGCACGGTGTCGCCTTCGCGCACGTGCAAGGCTTGCAGCTCCGCAGACACCTTGGCCTTGACCACGGCAGAGCGTTGCGCGACCAGGCTGCCGGAGATGGGCAGCGACCAGCTCAGGGGCCGTGTGGCGACGGTGTAGGTGTCTTGCTCGCGCAGCTGGATCACCTTGGCCTGGGCGCTTTCGGTGCTTTGGGCCAAGGCCGTTTGCTGTGCCTTACGGGCCACGATGGCACGGCCAATGCTGGCCCCGAGCACCAGCACGGCCACGCACAGGGCCAACCATTTCATCCATGAGGACGTTGTTTTCATGAGGTTTGCGGGGAAGAGGGCTGGGGCGAAGAGGCGAGTCCGTACAGCAGCAGGTCGATCTGGGTGCTCAGGAAGCGCTCCGGATCAAGAGGGGCAGGGTTGACGGTACACACCGAGGTGCAGCGCTTGTAGAGGATCAGGAACTGGACCGGTGCAATCATGCTGTGCACGACCGAGGGGATGTCCAGACTGCGGAACTCCCCTTGGGCGACGCCACGCTCCAGCACGCGGCGCAGCAGCGCGTGGGTGGGGGCGATGACTTCGTCCATGTAGAACTGTGCCAGTTCGGGAAAGGATGCCGTTTCGTTCATGAGCAGCACGACCAGACCGGCCGCCTCGGATGAGCCGACGCGCAGCCACCAGGTGCTGGCGAGCTGGTGCAGCAAGGTGGCGCTGGGGCCGCTGTGGAGGTCGGCGAGGTTGCCGGCCTCGACGATGAACTGCGTCAGGTAGTGGCGCACCACCGCCTTGAAGAGTTCGTCCTTGCTGGCGTAGTAGAGGTAGAGCGTGCCTTTGGAGACGCCCGCTTCGCGCGCAACGTCTTCGATGCGGGTGCCCGCTAGGCCCTTGCGCAGGAACAGGCGCAAGCCAGCTTCGAGCAACTCCTGGGGGCGGGCTGCCTTGCGCCGCTGGCGGGTCTTGCTGGGAGAGGACGGATCGGGCGCGTTCAAACGGAAGGGCTTTCAGTAACTGACCGGTGGGTCATTAATGTAGCGGGGGCTTCTGTGCGCGGTCAATCGTTTGCGCGGGGGCGGTGCATGCAGGTGGGGGAGTGAATCGTAAATAATGCGTTGCATGAGCAGCAGACCCCAAGCCCAGAGCCGTGAGGCTTACGCCCATTTCAGCGCCATCACCACGCGCTGGATGGACAACGACATCTATGGCCACGTCAACAACGTGACCTACTACAGCTACTTCGACACTGCGGTGAACCGCTATCTGATCGAAGCCGGGGTGCTCGACATCCATGAGGGCCCGGTCATCGGCCTGGTGATCGAGACGCACTGCAATTACTTCGCGCCGCTGGCCTTTCCGCGCAATGTGGAGACGGGCATCCGCGTGGCCCACATCGGCAAGAGCAGCGTGCGCTACGAAATCGGTCTGTTCGAAGAGGGTGAGCCGCAGTCGGCCGCCAGTGGCCACTTCGTGCATGTGTATGTCGACCGCGCCACGCGCCGCCCCACCGAGTTGCCCGAAGCCTTTGTGCAGGCCTTGAAGGCCTTGCAGATGAGTGCCACTTGAATCCGCTTGACGCTGTCGGAGCGTCTGTTTTCCCTCTTTTCTGTCAGGACCTGTCATGAGCAACCCCACTTCGGTGCCCCGCGCGCCCGATGTCATCACCGCCGAGAGCACGGCCGCCGTGGACGCCGCCATCACCTCGCGTCGCTCCATCCGCCGATTCCTGCCCACCGAGGTGCCGCGTTCGGTGATCGAGGGCATCTTGCGCGTCTCCTCGCGGGCGCCTTCCGGCACCAACACCCAGCCTTGGCGCGTGCATGTGCTGACGGGCGCGAGCCTGAAGGCCCTGGTGGATCGCATCCTGGCCGCCTACAACGACCCGGCGCAGGCAGGGCAGCACCAGGAGGAGTACGACTACTACCCCAAAGAGTGGGTTTCGCCCTTCGTGGACCGGCGACGCAAGGTGGGCTGGGACCTGTACAGCCTGCTGGACATTGCCAAGGGGGACAAGACCCGCATGCATGAACAGACGGGGCGCAATTTCCGCTTCTTTGATGCGCCGGTGGGCATGATTTTCACCGTGGACCGGGTGATGGGGCGGGGCAGCTTGCTCGACTATGGGATGTTTCTGGAGAACATCATGGTGGCGGCGCGAGCGCGGGGCCTGGACACCTGCCCACAGGCTGCCTTCAACACCTATCACGGCCTGATCTCCGAGCATCTGGGTCTGGATGCCCAGCGCGAGATGGTGGTGGTGGGCATGGCCCTGGGTCATGCCGACCCGGGGGCGATGGAGAACACCTTGCTGTCCGAGCGCGTGCCGGTGTCGGAATTCGCCACTTTCTGGTCTTGACGGCGTGCGTGAGGCCCGTTTGATAAGGGTCTTCCTGGGGTGAGGGGGCTCGGCGCTGTCGCGCAAAGGCGTCTATGATTTTCCGGATGAGGTCGATGCGCCTTGGAAATGGGCGTTTTCGTCAACCACCAGTTTGCGTGTTTTTTCGGAGATGGAACCATGAGCCTGATGGGCCAAATGATGCAAATGCCCCTGTTGATTTCGTCGCTGCTGACCCATGCGGCGCGTCACAACGGGGATATCGAGGTGGTGTCCAAGCGTGTAGAGGGCGACATCCACCGCACCAACTGGGCCGAGGTGGAACTGCGCTCGCGCAAGCTGGCGCAGGCGCTGGCCCGTCTGGGTTGCGAAGCCGGTGACCGCATCGGCACCCTGGCCTGGAACGGCTACCGTCACCTGGAGATCTACTACGGCGTGTCGGGCTCGGAGATGGTGTGCCACACCATCAACCCGCGTCTGTTCCCCCAGCAGGTCGCCTGGATCATCAACGACGCGCAGGACAAGGTCATCTTTGTGGACCTGAATATCCTGCCGCTGGTGGAAAAGCTGGTGCCTTCGCTGCCATCGGTCAAGCACGTGGTGCTGATGTGCGACCGCGACAACATGCCGCGCGAACACACCTTGCCCAGCCTGCTGTGCTACGAAGACCTGATTGACGCCGAAGACGGCAACTACACCTGGCCCTCGTTCGACGAGAACACTGCGGCCAGCATCTGTTACACCTCGGGCACGACCGGCAACCCAAAGGGCGCCGTGTACTCGCACCGCTCCTCGGTGCTGCACGCGTACGCCGTGGCGCTGCCGGACGCCATGTGCATCAAGGGCACCGACGTGGTCCTGCCCGTGGTGCCGATGTTCCACGTCAACGCCTGGGGCACGCCGTACGCCACCGCGCTGGTGGGCTGCAAGCTGGTGCTGCCAGGTCACCATCTCGATGGCGAGTCGCTCTACAAGCTGTTCGAGGCCGAAGGCGTGACGATGAGCGCCGGTGTGCCGACCATCTGGATGGGCCTGCTGAACTACGTCAAGGCCAACAATCTGAAGTTCAGCACCTTCAAGACCACGGTGATCGGTGGTGCGGCCTGCCCGCCGTCGATGATCCGCACCTTCGAGAACGACTACAACGTCGAGGTGGTGCACGCCTGGGGCATGACCGAGCTGTCGCCGGTGGGCACGCTGGGCCGCCTCAAGTCCAAGCACGCGAATCTGCCTCTGGAAGCCAAGCAGAAGATCCTGGAAAAGCAGGGCAAGTCGGTGTTCGGCGTGGACATGCGCATCGTGGACGCCGATGGCAATGTGCAGCCCTGGAACGGCGTGGCCACGGGCGACCTGGAGGTGCGCGGCCACTGGGTCATCGACAGCTACTTCAACGTCGACAAGTCGCCGCTGCACGATGGTTGGTTCCCCACTGGGGACGTGGCCACGATCGACGCCGACGGCTACATGCAGATCACCGACCGCTCCAAGGACGTGATCAAGTCGGGTGGCGAGTGGATCAGCTCGATCGAGCTGGAGAACGTGTTGATGGCCCACCCGGCCGTGCACGAGGCCGCAGCCATTGCGGCGCACCACCCGAAGTGGGATGAACGCCCGCTGATGGTGGTGGTCAAGAAACCGGATGCCGAGGTCACGAAGGAAGAGTTGCTTGCCTTCTTCAAGGGCAAGATTCCCAACTGGCAAACGCCGGACGACATCGTGTTCGTGGACGAGTTGCCGCACACGGCCACGGGCAAGCTCTACAAGCTCAAGCTGCGGGAGATGTTCCGCGATCACAAATTGCCAACGGCTTGATGTGAAGCCGGGAGCTGGACCCTGGGGTCAGCGAGGGCACCTTCGGGTGCCCTTCTTTTTTGTGCGTTGGACGCTTGCCGGGGTGCGATTCCCGCTTTACGGGAAACCTCTGACTGACCCCCGCGAACATGGGGGATAGATTGGACCGGTAACGATTTCCGATCTACCAGAGGAGCAAGCAATGCGATTCCCTGTACGAGCAATCAGCGTGATGGTGGTGGCGTCTTTGAGCGCCGGGGCCGTGTTCGCCCAGAAGGGTGAGACCGTCAAGATCGCCTGGATTGACCCACTCTCCGGACTGATGGCCAGCGTGGGGCAGAACCAGCTCAAGAGCTACCAGTTTGTGGCGGAAAAGCTCAACGCCAATAACCCGGCTGGCGTGAAGTTCGAGATCATCAGCATCGACAACAAGCTGAGCCCGGCCGAAACACTCAACGCCCTGAAGTCGGCAGCTGACCAGGGCGTGCGCTACGTGGTGCAGGGTCTGGGCTCTGGGGCCGCCACCGCCCTGATTGACGGCATCAACAAGCACAACCAGCGTAACCCCGGCAAGGAAATCGTCTTCCTGAATTACGCGGCGGTGGACCCGGATCTGACCAACAGCAAGTGCAGCTTCTGGCACTTCCGTCTGGACGCTGACACGTCCATGAAGATGGAGGCCATGACCACCTTCATCAAGGACCAGAAGGACGTCCAGAAGGTGTACCTGATCAACCAGAACTACGCACACGGTCACCAGGTGTCCAAGTACGCCAAGGAAAATCTCAAGCGCAAGCGTCCCGACATTCAGGTGGTGGGCGATGACCTGCACCCGCTGGCCCAGGTGCGTGACTTTGCTCCGTATGTGGCCAAGATCAAGGCCTCGGGCGCCGACACCGTGATCACAGGCAACTGGGGCTCTGATCTGGCACTGCTGGTGAAGGCGGCCAATGACGCTGGTTTGACCGCCAAGTTCTACACCTACTACGCCAACTTTGCGGGCACCCCCACCGCATTGGGCAAGGCGGCCAATGGCCGGGTTTATCAGATCGGGTATGGCCACTACAACCTGCCTGGCTTGAATGCGCAACTGGTGGCCGAGTTCAAGAAGCGTTTCAACGACGACTACTACTCTGTCGCCACCTACTCGGGCCTGCAGATGCTGGCACTGGGCATGGCGAAGGCCAAGTCCACCGATCCGGTGAAGGTGGCCTGGGCGATGGAGGGCTTGAAGTTCAAGGCCTTCAACGGTGACGTTGAGATGCGCAAGACCGATCACCAGTTGCAGCAGACGCTGTATCTGGCCCGTTGGGCGCCGGTAGATGCCAAGAACGCCTACGACGTGGAAGGCACCGGCATGACGTTCGTGCCTGTCAAGCAGTTTGACCCCTATGTGTCGAGCACGCCCACGTCGTGCCAGATGAAGCGCCCTTCCTGATGTGAGGACGCCTGAGGGCATGCCGGGGCGCTGTGGCGTTCCGCATGCCCTTTTCTGATCTGTTCCTGAGCCGGCTGAGGCTGGTGAGGCGTCATCTGCGGACCAGTCATGGAAACGTTTTTTGTGTTTGCCCTCAACGGAGTCAGCTACGGGCTGCTGCTGTTCATGCTCAGCTCGGGCTTGACGCTCATCTTCAGCATGATGGGCGTGCTGAACTTTGCGCACACCAGCTTTTACATGCTGGGCGCCTACTTCGCGTACGCGCTCACGGGCAGCATCGGTTTCTTTCCGGCGCTGGTGGTGGCGCCCTTGCTGGTGGGGGCATTGGGGGCGGCGTTTGAGCGCTATTCCGTGCGCAAGGTGCATCCCTATGGGCACGTCCCTGAACTGCTGGTGACGTTTGGTCTGTCGTATGTGGTGCTGGAGGTGGTGCGTCTGATCTGGGGGCCCGCCAACGTGGACTACCGTGTGCCGGAGGCGCTCAGCGGGGCACTGTTCACCCTGGCCAACATTGAGGGCCAGGGCTTGAGCTGGATTGCGGGTTCGGCCGATGCGGCCCTGTGCGCGGCGGTCGGCAATTCCTGCACGCCTTTTCCCATGTACCGGGGGTTCATGGCCCTGGTCGCCCTGGCCATGCTGCTGGCGCTGTGGCTGCTGCTGACCCGCACCCGCATCGGGCTGATCATCCAGGCCGCGCTCACCCACCCGGAGATGACGCAGGCGCTGGGGCACAACGTGCCGCGCGTGATGATGGGCGTGTTCGGTGGCGGCTGTGCCCTGGCCGGTCTGGCCGGCGTCATCGGGGGCAATGCGTTTGTGACCGAACCGAACATGGCCGCATCGGTCGGGGCCATCATCTTTGTGGTGGTGGTGGTGGGCGGTATGGGCTCACTGGCAGGGGCCTTCCTGGCCTCCCTCCTGATTGGCCTGATCCAGACTTTCGCGGTGGTCATCGATGTGTCGGTGGTGTCGGTGCTGGAGAGCCTGGGCAGCCCGATGGCCTTTGACCACTGGGCCTACCCCATCCTGAAGATCACGGTGTCGCAGATGGCGCCGATCCTGCCTTACCTCCTGTTGGTGCTGATCCTCATCTTCCGCCCCAAGGGCCTGCTGGGCACCCGCGAGGAGTAAAGAGACCATGACTGACAAGATGTACACCTTCCGCCCCGTCAATGTGGGCCGCATCGTGCTGTGGTCCCTGTTCGCCATCGTCTTGCTGGTGGCGCCCAAGCTGTTCACCAGCAGCCTGTCGATGACCATGCTCACGCAGATGGGCATCGCCATCATCGCCTGCCTGTCCTACAACATGCTGTTGGGGCAGGGGGGCATGCTGAGCTTTGGCCATGCGGTGTATTCGGGCCTGGGCTCGTTTGCCGCCATCCATGTGCTCAACAAGGTCTCGGAAGGTGCCTGGAACGTGCCCGTCAGCCTGCTGCCGCTGGTTGGAGGCCTGGCGGGTTTGCTGGTGGCGGCGGTGCTGGGCTCCATCACCACCAAGAAGTCGGGCACCATCTTCGCGATGATCACGCTGGGCATTGGCGAGCTGGTGTTCTCGATGTCGCTGATGCTGCCGGAGTTCTTTGGCGGGGAAGGCGGCATCTCCGGCAACCGCATGGTGGGCGAGCCTTTCCTGGGCATCACTTTCGGGCCGGAGATCGAGGTGTACTACCTGATCGCGGCATACACCTTTGTGTGCACCGTGCTGATGTTTGCGTTCACGCAAACGCCGCTGGGCCGCATGCTCAACGCCGTGCGCGACAACCCCGAGCGGGTCGAGTTCATCGGCTATGACACGCAGCGCGTGCGCTACATCGCCTTCATGATCGCCGGCTTCTTCGCTGGCATTGCGGGCGGCCTCTACACCATCAATTTCGAGATCGTGACGGCCGAGGTGGTGGGCGCGCATCGCTCCGGGGCCTACCTGCTGTTCACCTTCCTGGGGGGAGCCCTGTTCTTCTTCGGGCCCATCATTGGCGCGGTGATGATGGTGCTGGCCACGGTGCTGCTGTCGGAGATGACCAAGGCCTGGCTGCTCTATCTGGGCATCTTCTTTTTGGTGATGGTGATGTATGCGCCGGGCGGCATCTCGGGCCTGATCATGATGAACCTGCGGCTGGCGGCCTACGGCATGCTGCGCAAGTTGTGGACGTCCTACCTGGCACTGGGCGGCACCCTGTTGGCCGTGTTGACGGCGGTGGCCGTGATCGTGGAAATGGTCTATCACCTCAAGCTCAACGAGGCGATGGGGCCGGAGATGAGCTTCATGGGCGCCACCATCAACACGCATGGTGTGGACGCCTGGGTGGGCGCTTTGTTCCTGTTGCTGACAGGCGTGGGGCTGTTCGAACTGGTGCGGCGTCAGTTCGCGCATCAGTGGGGGCTGATCCAGGAAGACATCGAAGCGGAGAACCTCCGCAGGCAATTGCAGTGAGAGGCCAACCATGAGCGAGCACAAGGCATCGGCACAAGGGCTGGCACTGGAGTTGCGCAGCGTGCGCAAGTCTTTTGGCAAGACTGAAATCATCCGGGGGGCCGAACTGGCTGTGAAAGCCGGTGAGCGCGTGGCCCTGATCGGCCCCAATGGGGCGGGCAAGTCCACCCTGTTCAACCTGATCAGCGGGCGCCTGCCGATCACCAGTGGGGAGATCCTGCTCAATGGCAAGGCCATCCACGGCATGACGCCCTACGAGATCAACCGCCGGGGCCTGGCGCGCAGTTTTCAGGTGTCCAACCTGTTCCCGCGCCTGAGTGTGTTCGAGAACATCCGCTGCGCGGTGCTGTGGTCCATGGGCGAGCGCTACGCCTTCTGGCGATTCCTCTCCAAGCTGGACGCCGTCAACCAGCGGGCCGAAGAGGTGCTCGACAAGATCCGCCTGCGTCGCAAGCGCGATGTGCATGTCAGCGCTCTGACCTATGCCGAGCAGCGGGCGCTGGAGGTGGGTGTGACCATTGCCGGCGGCGGCGATGTCATCCTGCTGGACGAACCGACGGCCGGCATGAGCAAGTCGGAGACCGCCAACTTCGTGCGCATGATCCGTGAGGTGACGGAGGGCAAGACCCTGCTGACCGTGGAGCACGACATGGGCGTGGTGTTCGGCCTGGCCGACCGCATTGCGGTGCTGGTGTACGGCGAGGTGATCGCGTTTGACACGCCCGAGAACGTGCGGGCCAACGACCGCGTCAAAGAGGCCTATCTGGGCTCGGTGCTGGCCCAGAACCAGGCCGCCGGAGCGGGAGTCTGAGCATGCTGAGCATTCAAAAACTGCACGCGTTTTACGGCAAGAGCCACATCCTGCATGGGGTGGACCTGGAAGTGAAGCCCGGTGAGATCGTCAGCCTGCTGGGGCGCAATGGTTCGGGGCGCTCCACCACCATCAAGGCCATCATGGGCCTGGTGGATGCGCAAGGTTCGGTGAAGTGGAATGGTCAGGAACTGCTGGGTCACAAGACCTATGACATCGCTCGCCACGGCCTGGGCTACGTGCCCGAAAGCCGCGACGTGTTCCCCAAACTGACCGTGGAGCAGAACCTGCTGCTGGGGCAGAAGGGTGGAAAGACCAAGGGGCGCTGGAGCCTGGATGACATGTACCAGATGTTCCCGCGCCTCAAGGAGCGCCAGCACACCGAGGCAGGCGTGATGTCGGGTGGGGAGCAGCAGATGCTCACGCTGTGCCGCACCTTGATGGGCGACCCTGACCTGATCATGATCGACGAGCCGACCGAAGGGCTGGCACCGAAGATCGTGGAACTGGTGGGCGACTACCTGAAGGAGTTGCAAAAGCGCGGCCTGGCCGTGCTGCTGGTGGAGCAAAAGCTCACGATCGCCCTGGACATCTCGCAGCGCTGCTACGTGATGGGGCATGGCGAGGTGGTGTTTCACGGCACCCCCGACGAGTTGCGCGCCGACCAGTATGTCCGCAAGGAATGGCTGGAAGTCTGACCTTTGCACTCAGGGTTTCCGAGTGATTTGTTTGTGACAGGCTGCACGCTCTGCCACAATCTTCGGATATTCTTACAAGAACTCTTGTCAGAATGAGTTGTCTGGTCGCCAGGCAGTGCGTGGTCGCCGCGTGAAGGTGGTGATGCGTGGTCGGCGGCCGTCTCACAACGTTCCGAGATTGTCATGAGCACCACCTACCAAGTCGCAGACGGCGTGGCCGTCATCACCCTGAGCAACCCGCCGGTCAACGGACTGGGCCAGAGCACCCGCGCTGGCATTTCTGAGGGACTGAAGCAGGCGCAGGCCGATGCCAGCGTGCAGGCCGTGGTCATCATCGGCGGCGGCAAGGTCTTCTGCGGTGGGGCCGACATCCGTGAGTTCGGCACCCCGGCGGCGTTTGCCGCACCGGGTTTGCACACGGTCATCGAAGCGCTGGAGGCCTGCACCAAGCCGGTCGTGGCCGCCATCCACGGTGTGGTGATGGGCGGTGGCCTGGAGTTGGCGCTGGGTTGTCACTACCGTGTGATGGCGCCGGGCGCACAGGTGGCCCTGCCCGAGGTGAACATCGGCCTGATCCCCGGCGGTGGCGGCACGCAGCGCCTGCCTCGCGTCCTGCCGGTGGACATGGCCTTGCAGATGGTGACCAGCGGTGCTTCGATTCCGAGCGACAAGCTGGTCAAGGTGCCCGGCCAGCAACTGATTGCCAAGCTGATCGAGGGTGATTTGCTGGCAGGCGCGCTGGCCTTTGCGCGCGAGGTGGCGGCGGTGCGCCCGATGCCCCGCGTGCGCGATCTGCCTGCGCCGGTGGTGACCGATGTCGGTCTGTTCGACAAGGCCCGTGCCGACATGGCCAAGGCACGCCGTGGCCTGATCTCGCCCCAGCGCTGCATTGACGCCGTCGAGATTGCCACGCAGGAGGACATTGACACCGGCATCCTCAAAGAGGGCGAAATCTTCCTGACCCTCATGGTGAGCCCGCAGGCCAAGGCCATGCAGCACGCCTTCTTTGGTGAGCGTGCCGCCAGCAAGATCCCCGATGTGCCCGACAACACGCCCACCCGCGAGGTCAAGCAGGTGGCCGTGATCGGTGCCGGCACCATGGGCGGCGGCATCACCATGTGCTTCCTCAACGCAGGCATCCCGGTGAAGCTGCTGGAGATGAAGCAAGAGGCCATCGACCGTGGCGTGGGCGTGATCCGCAAGAACTACGAAGCCCAGGTGGCCAAGGGCAAGCTGGCCCAGGACAAGTACGAGCAGCGCATGAGCCTGCTGAGCACCACCCTGAGCTACGATGACATCGCCCAGGCCGACATGGTCATCGAAGCCGTGTTCGAGAACATGGAGGTGAAGGCTCAGGTGTTCACGCAGCTCGATGCCGTGATGAAGCCCGGTGCCATCCTCGCGTCGAACACCTCCACGCTGGACGTGGACAAGATTGCCGAAGTCACGAAGCGTCCGCAGGACGTGGTGG
>CAYOJR010000010.1:0-1768 GCA_964404335.1 uncultured Aquabacterium sp. | reverse complement strand
ACGCTGGACGTGGACAAGATTGCCGAAGTCACGAAGCGTCCGCAGGACGTGGTGGGCCTGCACTTCTTCAGCCCCGCCAACGTGATGCGCCTGCTGGAAGTGGTGCGCAGCAAGCACACCGCCAAGGACGTGATGGCGACCGTGATGCAGGTGGCCAAGAAGATCAAGAAGGTGGCCGTGGTCTCGGGCGTGTGCGATGGCTTCATCGGCAACCGCATGTTCGAGCAGTACACCCGCCAGGCCTTCGCGCTGGTGGAAGAGGGCGCCACGGTCCAGCAGGTGGACAAGGCGGCCGAAGCTTTCGGCTTTGCCATGGGCCCCTTCCGCGTGGGTGATCTGGCAGGCAACGACATCGGCTTTGCCATCCGCCAGCGCCGCCGTGTCGAGCAGCCCGATGTGGTCTACAGCCCCGTGGGCGACGCCATTTGCGAGCTGGGCCGCTTCGGTCAGAAGGTCGGCAAGGGTTGGTACGACTACGAGGCTGGCAAGCGCGAGCCCGTGCCCTCGGCCGAGGTGCAAGTCTGCATCGACAAGGTCCGTGCGGACAAGGGCATCACACCGCGCGCCATCAGCGACGAGGAAATCGTCAACCGTCTGGTCTTGTCCATGGTCAACGAAGGCGCCCAGATCCTGGAAGAGGGCATCGCCTCCAAGGCCTCCGACATCGACATGGTCTACCTGACCGGCTACGGCTTCCCGCTCGCCTGGGGTGGCCCGATGCTGTACGCCGACCTGCTGGGCCTGCCCAAGGTGGTCGAGTTGATGAAGGGCTTCCAGGTGCTGCCCGGCGCCGATCAGGCCTTCTGGACGCCGGCGCCGCTGCTGGCCCGTCTGGTGGCCGAAGGCAAGACCTTCACTGGCCAGCGCTGATCCACCACGCGATCCGACACCCGGCCACCAACCGGGTGCCTGAGATGCGCGGCGTGGCGCAGCCCGTCTGTCAACCTGCTCTGAACCCCTGTCCACCATGTCCCAACGTGCCACCCTCGACTTCCTGCTCTACGACTGGTTGAAAGCCGATGCCCTGTGCGAACGCCCCCGCCACGCCGAGCACAGCCGTGACACCTTCGACGCCGTGCTGGACCTGGGCGAGAAGATCGCCGCCGAGCAGTTCGCCCCCATCAACCGCCTGACCGACCTGCAGGAGCCCGAGTTCGACGGCGAGCGCGTGCACCTGCCGGCCGAGACACCCAAGGCCCTGCAGGCCTTCATCGATTCCGGCCTGCTGGCCGGGGCGCAAGATGTCGAGGTCGGTGGGATGCAGTTGCCCACCGTGGTCGAGATGGCCGCGATGAGCTTCTTCTTCAAGGCCAGCGTCTCCTTGGCGGGCTACCCGCTGCTGACCCGTGGCAATGCCAACACCATCCTGGCCCACGGCACCCCCGAGCAGATCGAGGTGTTTGCCAAGCCGGGCCTGGCTGGCCGCACCTTCGGCACCATGTGCCTGAGCGAGCCGCAAGCCGGCTCCAGCCTGTCGGACATCGCCACCAAGGCCGTGCCCGACACCGGCAGCGAAGCCCACGGCGCCACGCCCTGGCAGCAAGACCCGCTGGGCCCACGCTTCCGCCTCAAGGGCAACAAGATGTGGATCTCGGGCGGCGAGCATGACATGGGCGAGAACATCGTCCACCTGGTGCTGGCCAAGATTCCCGGCGAAGACGGCAAGACCATCCCCGGTGTGAAGGGCATCTCGCTCTTCATCGTGCCGCGCAAGCTGGTGCAGGCCGATGGCACCATCACCGAGCAACGCAACGACGTGTCGCTGGCC